>JBDSDB010000227.1:0-50542 GCA_039920785.1 Gemmatimonadaceae bacterium | reverse complement strand
GATCTTTGCGCCGGCGCCGCAGGTGCTGCTCAAGCAGCGGCGCAATCCGCGCACGGCGGGGTCGGCGATGCCGAAAGCGGCGACCTCCTAGCCGACCACGTGCCTTCATGTCACGTCGTTGCCGTCGTGGCGATGCGCAGAGGATCGTGGCTGCCGCCGATGGCTGTGGCGAGCACGGTTTCCGGTGTCCACTCACCAATTGGACGCGCCTCCGACAACTGCCCTCGACACATGACGGCAAGCCGATCACACAATCCGAAGAGTTCCGGCAGGTACGAGCTCACCACGAGCACCGCACAGCCTGCCGCCGCGCGCTGCACGATCACGTCGTACACGTCCTGCCGACTCCCGACGTCCACGCCGCGCGTCGGCTCATCGAGCAATAGCACATCCGCTTGCTGCTGCAGGAGCCGACCGATCGCCACCTTCTGCTGATTCCCACCCGACAGCGCGCGCACCGCCTGACTCGGCGACGACGCCCGGATGCGCAATTCCCGTATCCAGTGTCTCGCGCGCGCGGCCTGCCTCGCGAGATCGAGCATGCCGCCGCCACGACGCAACAGTGCGGGCCGCGTGGCCATGAGGTTGTCGGCGATCGACATCGGCAACGCGAGTCCTTCGCCCTTGCGATCTTCGCTGAGATAACCGACGCCCTGCCGCACACGCTCCGCTGCGCTGCCCCGCCTGGCGGCAACGCCGTTGATCGTACCCGTCGTGGGCGCATCGAGCGCAAACAGTGCGCGTACGAGCTCCGTGCGGCCTGAGCCGAGAAGTCCAGCGATACCGACAATCTCCCCGCGACGCAGATCGAAACTCGCCTCGCGCAGCCGCGGCGGCGATGCAATGCCGCGCACCGACAACGCGACGTCGCCGACTGCACTTCGGACGCGCGCGGGAAACAGCACCGAGGCCGGACGGCCCACCATGCTCGAGATCAGCGCCTCGTTCGTCGTGTCGCCGATGTCACCCGTCGCGACGCTCGTGCCGTCGCGCAACACGGTGTAGCGGTCCGCGATCTGCCGCACTTCCTCGAGAAAGTGGCTGATGTAGATGATCGCCATGCCGCGCGACGCCAACCGCCGAATGAGCGCGAACAGCCGCTCGACGTCGCCACCCTGGAGGCTGCTCGTCGGCTCGTCCATCAACAGCACCCGCGAATCCGACGCCAGTGCCCGGCAAATCTCGACGATCTGTCGTGCCGGCAACGAGAGGTCGGCCACCCGCTTCTCGGGATGGATTTCCGGATGCGGCAACTCGGCGATGAGATCACGTGCCCTCGCGCGCGCTGCGTCGCGATCGATCCATCCCCACTTCGAGTCCTCGACGCCGAGCAGTACGTTCTCCGTGACGGAGAGGTGCGGACAAAGCGACAGCTCCTGATGAATGAGCGTCACCCCACGACGACGTGCATCGTGTGGCGAGTGGGGCGCATAGCGTTCGCCCTCGAGCGACATCTCGCCGCGGTCCGCGTGCACGGCGCCCGCGAGCACGCCCATCAACGTGGACTTGCCCGCTCCGTTCTCGCCGAGCAGCGCATGAACTTCGCCGGACCGAATCGCGAGATCGACGCCGTCGAGCGCGACCGTCGCGCCGTACCGTTTCGCGATGCCGTGAACGCGAAGCGTGTCGCTCACGTGCCGCCGAGATACTTGGCGATGGGTGGATTGACGATGTCCTTCGTGTCCGGCGAATCGAGGTTGTCCGGCGTCACCATCGTCACGCCGGTATCGATGTGCTTCTCGAATGGCTGATGCCGGATGCTCGCCACGAGGGTCTTCACGCCGAGGTAGCCCATGCGCATCGGGTTCTGCACGGCGGTGCCGTCGAGATGCCTGGCCCGAATCGCCTCGATGAGCAGTGGCCCGATGTCGAAGCCGACGAGCTTGATCTTCCCCGCCTTGCTGATGTCCTGCAATGCGAGCAGCATCCCGATGGTGGACGACTCGTTCGGCGTGAAGATGCCCTGCAGGTCGCCGCCGAATCGGTTGAGCAGATTCTCCGCCGCCTTCTTCGCCGACTCACGCGTCGTCCCGGCATACTGGTCGGACGACACGAGCGTCATGCCGGGATACGCCGACTTCATGCGCTCGAGGAATCCACGCTCGCGCTCCGTCGTGCTTGCCGAGCCCTCGGCGTAACGCAGCAGGAGCACCTTGCCCTTGCCGTTGAGCAGTTGACCGAGGCGATCGGCGGCGAGCTCGCCGCCCTTGTGGTTGTCGGTCGCGACGTAGCTCACGATGTTGTCGGACTCGAGCCCCGAGTCCACGATCACCGTCGGGACACCAGCTGTTTTCGCCTCCTCGACCGGACGCACGAGCGCGCGATTGTCCAGCGGCGCGAGCACCATTCCGTCCACCTGCTGGCTCGTGAACCCTTCGACGACCTGCACCTGCTGCTCGCGATCGTCTTCACGCAGCGGTCCCTTCCAGATGATGGTCACCGAATCACCCGCCGCGTCCATCTCCTGCTTTGCCTGCACGGCCCCCGCATGCAGGCCACGCCAGTATTCGTGCGTCGTGCCCTTGGGAATGACGGCGATGGTGAGATGCTTCCCCGCCACTCCTGCCCGCCCCGGCTTTTTTGAGTCGCCACCGCTGCACGCGGCGGCCACGAGCGCGAGCATCGCAAGTCGGATTGGTCGAGAGTTGGTCACGTGAGTCTCGTTATCGTGATGGAAGTGGAAGGGCGGCGGCACGTTCGGCCCACTGGGCGCGCACACGATCGAGCGCGACGGCGAGCACGATGATGACGCCGATGATGATCTCCTGGATGTAGTTCGGCCAGCCCATCTGCTGACAGCCGTTGCGAAGGAAGGCCATGATCAGCGCCCCGATGATCGAACCGGCGATGCTGCCCTCGCCGCCGCTCAGGCTCCCGCCGCCGATCACCACCGCGGCGATGATGTCGAGCTCTGCGCCGTTCGCGACGGTGGGATCGCCCTGCCGGAGGCGGGACATCTGCATCACGCCCGTCAGCCCGAAGAGACACCCGGCAATGCCATAGATCGCGATGCGCAGTCGTCCGGTGTTGACGCCGCACGCGCGCGCCGCC
Source organism: Gemmatimonadaceae bacterium (assembly GCA_039920785.1). Lineage (GTDB taxonomy): Bacteria > Gemmatimonadota > Gemmatimonadetes > Gemmatimonadales > Gemmatimonadaceae > AG11. Next base: position 47,491 of record JBDSDB010000227.1, on the reverse strand, counting down.
GCTTCGTTGGAGCCGAGGGCGAAGATGCGGCGGCCGAACACGGTGCGGCTGAGCACCACCGCGGCGATCGCGGCGAGCGCCAACGCCGTCCACACACCGAGCGGCAGCACCAGCCACGCCTGCTTGGGAAAGGTCACGAGCAGGTCGTTGACCCACGAGGGCGGGACGTTGACGGTCTGCTCGTGCGCGAGCCACTTTGCGACGCCGCGCGCGATGCCGAGCATGCCGAGCGTGACGATGAAGGGGACGACGCGAAGCGTGGTGATCATGGCGCCGTTGAACACGCCGATGAATCCGCCGGTCGCGATCGCGGCAGCGAGCGCCAGCGACGGGGGCCATCCCGCGCCGATGCCGAGCGCGGTGATCACGCCGGTGAGCGCAATCGTCGCACCGACCGACAGGTCGATCCCGCCGCTGATGATGATCATCGTCATCCCGATCGCACCGATGGCCGTGATCACCGTCTGCGACAGCACGATCCGCAAATTGAACGCGGACAGATACCGGCCCGGCGCATCGGTGAGCAGCGCGAAGATCAGGATGATGGCGATGAGGCCGAGCGCGGGCCCGATGCGCACGATCCACCGCCGGAGCACGGCTGGGGCGAGCGACGGACGCTCGGTGCTCGGGATGAGAGCGGCGGTTGCGGGTTCGAGGCTGGACACGGATTAAGGCGCAGCGCTGTAAGCGTACATTCCGAAGAGCGTGCCGACGAAGCCACCCGCGACCTTCGTACTCAGAATGGATCCGTCAGCATCTCCGTGCAGCAACTTCCACTCGCCCTCACGCGTGGCATAGTGGAAGTCGTAGCGGCCGCCGCGTGCCTGGACCTTGAGGAACAGCGGCTTGCCGGATGAGACGCTCACCGGGGCCGAAGCGACGACGGTGCCCTCCGCGCCGGTCGACGCTCCCGCGTGCTTCTCGAGGCGCACCACGTTCTGCCCGCCCACTCGAGTGACGGCGAGAAAATAATAGTACTGGTCGTTCTGGAAGGCGACCAGCCCGGCCTTGTCTCCGTCGACCGAAGGAGCGTAGCGCATCGCGGTGGAGGCCGAGGCCACGAGATGCTGCTGTCGTCGCCCGACGAACGACGGCTGCCCACCGGGAGCGAATCCCACGTGGCGCGGTCGAATCGTCAACGCTCCCGGCGAGGACGTGAGATCGTACCAGTTCTCGCGCGGAGTCCGGATCAGCTGCCAGTACGGGGCGAGCGTCGCGCCGTCGAACTCGTCGCGTCGCTCGAAGTTGCCGGAGGTCCGTGGGATGTTCGTCGTCAGCCGCGGCAGCCGAGGCCGCCGCGCCGTGTAGGGAACGGTCTCGTCGCCGCTGAGGATCACCGGCCAGTCGTTGACCCATCGCACAGGTAGCAGAAAGGTCTCGCGACCCAGATTGTACGTGTCGTCTCCGTAGGGACGCGTGGCGAGGAACACGGCCCACCACTCACCGTTTTGCGTCTCGACGAAGTCGGCGTGACCGGTGGAGGTGACCGGCGCCGCCCGCGCCTTGTCCAGGTGCCGCTGCGTGAGGATCGGGTTGACGGCGCCGAGCGGACCGGGCACGTATGGCCCGCCCACCGCGTCCGCACGAAACACGACCTCGGAGTGATTGTACTCGGTGCCACCCTCGGCGCAGATCAGGTAGTACTTCCCTCCCCGCTTGAAGATGTGCGGCGCCTCGATCCAGATGGGCTTCTTGGACAGGTCCACGCCGCCGTTCACGATCATCGTGCGTGGCCCGACCATCGTGCCCGACGCCACGTCGAACTCCTGCATCCAGATCGCTCGGTGGCCCTGGTAGAGCGGCGGGCCGACGGGAGTGCCGTTGTTGATCACGTAAGCCTTGCCGTTGTCGTCGAAGTAGAACGACGGATCGATGCCGTCCACCGACGGCAGAAACACCGGATCAGACCACGGTCCCGCCGGATCGGACGCGGTGACGAAGAAATTTCCTCCCCGGTCGATGAGCGTGGTGATCATGTAGAACTTGCCCGCGTGGTACCGGATGACCGGCGCGAAGATGCCGCGCGAGATGCCGGCGCTGTCGAGCGGGAGTTGCGATGGGCGATCGAGGACGCTGCCGAGCTGCGCCCAGTTGACCAGGTCGCGGCTGTGAAAGATCGGCACGCCGGGATAGTACGCGAAGCTCGACGTCACCAGGTAGTAGTCGTCGCCGACGCGCGTGACGCTCGGGTCCGGGTAGAAGCCGGCCAGGATGGGATTGTGGTAGCTCTCGGGTCCGATCGGTGCGCCGCGAAATACGGAATCGTTGCCCTGATAGGCGAACCAGTCGAAGCGCGCGAAGGTGCTCACGGAATCCGCGTCGTCGTCGCGCGACGCGTCGCCGCCGAGCCCCGTCTCGATCAGGATGGCGCCCGCCGAGTGACCGATCCCCCAGCGCGCCGTCGCCTCGAGGCCACTCAGGTGCGACACGGTGCTCACACCCTGCGTCGAGACGGTGGTCAGCGTCTGCAGTCCGCCGATGCGCGCGCCGTCGAGATACACCCACACCTGGCTCGGCGCGCGGAAGCTGTCGACGCCACGCGACGACAGCCAGTTCGACCGCAGCGTCAGTACCGCGTCATAGACGTTCTGGTAGTGTCGTTCCTGAAGCTGCTCACCGGTGAGGACGGAGTAATCGCTGGACGACTTGGTCCCCGATCTGGATGTCGTCTGGCACGCGGCGCTGAGCGACAGGGCGAGCAGGGCGACGCGAAGCTGATGGGTGATCATGGACGCGACCTCTCATCGGAATTGCGCGAACGTTCAGGCGGCCCAAGGTAGCTCGGTGCCACGCCGCCTGCATCCAGCACCTTACTTGACCGGGTGGTCGTCCGGATTCCACCGAAGGATCGCGGCCTCCACCCCCTCGAGATGCGTCCGCATGCGCGCGACCGCGAGCGCCTCGTCGCGAAGCTCGACCGCCTCGAGGATCGCCAGATGCTCGCGATGATCCTGCTCTCGCGAGCCGAAGATGTTCAGGATCAACCGCTGCTCCTCGGCGAACAGTTCGTGCAGCACGGTCAGCAGCTGCGCCGTGACCGTGTTCCCCGACCCGAGCGCGATCTGGTGATGGAATCCCATGTTCACGGAGTTCAGCGTCTCGTCGTTCTTGAGGCTCTGGCCCGCGGTCGCGAGCATGCGCCGCATGTCGAGCAACCGCTCCGGCGTTGCGTTCTTCACCGCATCCGAAACGGACTGCGACTCGATCGGCATCCGGGCGCGGATGAGGTCGAGCAGCAGCTTCTTCGTGACCGTGCCGGCGTAGTCGGGGCTCGCGAGTAGCAGGAACTCCTCGCTGCGCGTGACGTACACGCCGGATCCGTGGCGGATCTCCACGACGCCCATCGCCTCCAGCTTCTTGAGCGCCTCACGGATCGTCGGCTGACCGACGGCGAATCGCTTCGCCATCTCCATGATCGGCGGAAGCCGGTCGCCTCGCCGGTAGTCGCCGCTCTGGATCGATGCGCGGATCTGCCGCGCGAGTCGATCGGACAGACTCTGCTTCACGACCCGCTCAAAGGAGTTCTTCATCGCGCCTCGACTCGGTCGTGGATGCGGGCCGTCAACTCGCGGGCAGGCTCGCGGCGCGCGCAGTGTGCACGACCGCATCGAACGCAGGCTTGGGACGGTGCGCACGATCGAACAGCAGCGGATAGCTCGTTCGACCGCGCACCGGCCATCCGTTGAGCCAGGAATCGCCGTCGGTGACTCCCCAGAAGGTTACTCGATCGATCACGGCGCGGTGCTTCATGTAGACGCGGAACAGGCCCTCGTACCGGGCGGCCAGCGCCCGCTGGATCGAGTCGGGCAGCCCGGAGACGTAGGGATTCGACGCGGCCGTCGCCTGCGCTCTCGCCGCCACGTCGGCGCCCTGGCTCTGTATCGCCCTCGGCAGCACGTCGATGTCGAGCTCCGTGAGGTTCACGCGCAGGCCCAGCGCCGAGAAGGCCGCGATCGTCGAATCCTCCGCCTCGAGGGTGGGCCAGTCCAGCTTCTGATGGGCTTGCAGCCCGATCGCCTTGAGCGGGATGCCCGCGGCGAGCAGGCGCTTCATCAGCGCAACGGCGCCCGCCCGCTTGGCAGGATTCTCGAGCGAGTAGTCGTTGTAGTACAGCTCCGCCGCCGGATCCGCCTCGTGCGCGTACTGGTACGCCTTCACCAGATAGTCCTCGCCGATGATCGTCAGCCACGGTGACTTGCGAAGCGTCCCATCCTCCTCGAGCGCCTCGTTGACGACGTCCCACCCGCCGATGCGGCCACGATAGCGGCCGACCACCGTGTGGATGTGCTCACGCATCCGGCTGAGCAGCGTATCTCGGCTCACCGGATTGCCGGCGGCGTCCTGATGCACCCAGCGCGGTAGTTGGCTGTGCCACACGAGCGTGTGTCCGACGACGAACATGCCGCGCGTCTTTCCGAACTCGACGTACCGATCCGCCGGACCGAACTCGTATCGCCCGACCGCGGGATGCACGAGCGCCCACTTCAGCACGTTCTCCGGCGAGATGGTGTTGAACTGTCCAGTCACGAGGGCGGCGCCCGCGGTGTCGCGCCCGGAGACCTGTGCGGTGTTGAGCGCGGCGCCGACGAGGAACGCACTGCGAAACTCGTCGCGAAGGGAGGGAACCGCCGCGGGGCTCGGTGCGATCGTCGCCGTCGCGCAGGCGCTCGTGAAGAACACGGCGAGGAGCACGCTGAGAACGTGTCCAATCGAAAGGGAGGACCTCCCGACGCGCGTGCTCATGACGCGGCCGGCTGCACTTGCGCCTTCGAGGGTGCCGGCCGTTCGCCAGTCGAGTCGCCAAGCCCCGCCATCAGACGCAGCAGCGCATCCTGCGTCGCCTCCGTTCGCGGAAGCTCTCCTGCCACGCGGCCGCCCCGAAGCACGATGATGCGCTCGGAAAGGCTGATCACCTCGGGCAGCTCGCTCGAGATCACCAGGATCGCCGAGCCGCGCGCGGCGAGCTCGCCGATGAGCGCGTGGATCTCCGCCTTGGCGCCCACGTCGACGCCGCGCGTCGGCTCGTCGAGGATGAGGATCTGCGAATTGGCGGCGAGCCATTTGGCCAACACGATCTTCTGCTGGTTCCCACCCGACAAACCGGCGACGACCGCGTCCATGCTCGGCGTTCGCACGCGCAGCCTGTCGAAGTACTCGCGCGCGACGCCTCGCTCGCGCGCGCGATGGATCCACCGCATGCGTGAGAGCCGGTCGAGGATCGGGAGCGAGGTGTTGTGCAGTCCGCTCGCCGAGAGTACCAGCCCCTGTCGCTTGCGATCCTCCGGAACGAAGCCGATACCGAGCCCGATCGCCTGGGCGGGGCTCGTGATCTTCACTTCCTTGCGCCGCACGAAGATCCGGCCCGCGGTCGGCCGCTCGATCCCGAAGAGCGCGGACGCGACCTCCGAGCGCCCCGCACCCATCAGTCCCGCGAGACCGACGATCTCTCCCGCACGCAGCGAGAACGAGACGTCCTCGAACTTGCCGGGCACCGTCAATCCTTCCACGCGCAGCACTTCCTCGCCGCCCGCTGCATCACCATGTCGTGGGAAGTACTCGGCCAGCGGACGACCGATCATCATCTGCACGAGCTCGGCCTCGGTCAGTCCCTCGATCGGCCGCGTCGCGACGTGGCGCCCGTCACGCAGCACCGTCACCGAGTCGCACAGCTGGAAGATCTCCGGCATGCGGTGCGAGACGTAGATGCAGGTCACGCCGCGCTCCTTGAGTCGAGCGATCAGCTCGAACAAGCGATCGGCTTCCGCCTGGCTCAGGCTGCTCGTCGGCTCGTCGAACACGATGATCCGCGCGCCACCGCCGACCGCGGCGGCGATCTGTACCATCTGTCGCTGGCCGATGGCCAGCGCGCCGAAGGGCCGACTGACGTCGAGCACCGTTCCCGTCTCCGCGAGCATCGCCGTGGCGCGCCGCTCCATCTCGTCGCGCACCACGAGCCCGCCGCGCGATGGCAACGCGGCGAGGCAGAGATTCTCCGCCACCGAGAGGTTGTCGCAGAAGGCGAGCTCCTGATGCACCATCCCGACGCCCGCAGTGAGCGCGTCCCTGGGGCTGGTGAAGAGCACCTCGCGGCCGTGCACGAGCAGGCGTCCCCCGTCGGGCGCGTAGATGCCCGCGAGGATCTTCCCCAGCGTGCTCTTCCCCGCACCGTTCTCGCCGCAGAGAGCGTGGCAGGAGCCCGCGGCAATCTCGAGCGAGACGTCGCTCAGCGCCTGCGCACCGGGGAAGCGCTTACTGACCTGGTCGAACCGGACGGCGGGCTCGCTCACGCTCCGCTCACTACTTGGCGGCGGGCGGCAGCTTGAGATACTCCGGCGCCACGTCGGTGAAGCCCCACTCCTTCAGCTGCCGCGCCCAGTCCCCGAGGTTCTCCTTGCTCACGCGCACGAGCTCCATCGGCATCACCGGGTTGGCCGGCGCCTTGTTGTCGTGAAGCTTGTCGAAGATCGTCGTGACGCCCACGTGGCCCCACTTGTACACGGACTGCGCGAGGAGTACCGGCACCACGCCCTTGTCGACGTAGGGCAGCTCGACCGGGATCGCATCTACCGAGACGACCTTTTGCTTGCTGGGATCGAGCTCGGTCATCAGCGACGTCGCGAACAGCGGCCAGCCGCCGATGAACGCCCACCCGGTGATCTCGGGATATGCGTTGTTGACGCGGATGACTTCGGCCGTGGCATCCTGCGGCGTCTCGATGTGGTTGAACACGCCCACGATCTTGATCCCGGGATACTTCGCCGCCTCGTCCTTGACGCCCTGCACGCGGCGCTGGAGGTTCGGCGCATTCTGGTTGCCGGCGAGGATCGCCACGTTGCCTTTGCCGTTCAACACCTTCGCCAGCTCGGCCATCGTCTGCTGGCCGGCCTTCGGATCATCGACCCCGTAGAACGCGAAGCGCTTGGACTGCGGCGCGTCGCTGTCGAACGTCATCACGGTCACGCCGCGATCGACGGCGTCGTTGATCGCGCCGGTGACCTTGCCAGCGTCGGAGCAGGAGATGAGGATGGCGTCGACTCCCTCGTTCATCGCCTGACGGATGCGCTGCGCCTGGACCTCGCCATCCTCCTTGGGCGGCGTGAGCCACTCGACCGTGACCTGCACGCCGTGCTTTGCACTCAGCTCCTTCGCCGCCGCTTCGGCGCCCGTGCGCGCGGCGAGGAAGACGGGATTGTCGGAGCTCTTGGCGATCATGGCGATCTTGATCGCCTTGCCGCCCGTGCTCGTCGCCGCCTTCGTGCTGTCGCCCGCCGTGGCCGCCTTGTCCGCGCCGCCGCCGCTGCACGCGAGCGCCGCCGCGCACACGCCCGCCAACACGACACTGCCCCACCCCGCTCGCATTCCGATCATGTCCTTCTCCGTGTGTGAATGAGGTTGGTCCGAAATCCTACGCCGCGGACCGCGTCGCTTCGGCCGCGCGGCTCAGACGCCGCGCGGTCATGCGGGTACTCCACTGATCGATGACCACGGCAATGATGATCGCGCAGCCGATGACGATCCACTCGTAGTTCTGATCGAAGTGCAACGTGCGGATCGACTGCCGGATGAGCACGATGAGCAGCGCCCCCAGCATCGCGCCCACCGCGCTGCCCTTTCCGCCGATGAGGCTCGCCCCGCCGACGACGGCCGAGGCGATGACGTACAGCTCGTAGCCCTGCGCGTCCCCCGACGAGGCGGAGCCGTAGAAGCTCGCGCCGAGGAATGCCGAGATGCCCGCGGTGAGCCCGGACACGGCGAACACGCCGATCTGGATGCGAGGCAACGCGAGTCCGGCGAACCGGCTCGCCTCCAGATTGCCGCCGAAGGCGAAGATGTGCCGGCCCATCACGGTGCGCGTGAGATAGATCGCACCGAGCACGGTGAGCACGATCATCGCCAGCATCGGCACCGGATAGAGTCCGCCGCCCAGGCCGAGCGGCGCCTTGGCCACGCCGGTGAGCGACTGCGGCACGAGGATGCTCTCCGCCTTGGAGATGACGAACGCCACGCCGCGCAACACCCACATCGAGCCGAGGGTGATGATGAACGGATGCACCCGGAGCCCCACGACGAGGATGCCGTTGAGCAGCCCGCAGAGCAGGCCGATCCCGACGCACACGACGATGCCGACGACCACCGTGGTACCGCTGGCCATCGGGCCGGCGGCGCGCAGCACGAGCGCCATCGTCACCCCAGCGAGCGCGTAGATCGAGCCGACGGAGAGATCGATGCCGCCGGAGATGATCACCATCGTCGCCCCGATCGCCATGATCGCGAAGAAGCTCGCGTCGGTGAGCGTCTGCACGATCGTGTTCGCGTTCCAGAAGTTGTTCACCGCCATGCCGGTGGCGCGGTCCGCGTGCGAACCCGCCATCGCGATGAGCGTGACCGTGAGCAGCGCGACCACGATGACGAGGCCGGTCTCCTGGGAGGCGAGGATGCGTCGTACGAATTGCATGCGGCGATTGGCTGCGCTGAGGAAGTCAGTCGTGCGTGAGCAGATCGGGCCGCGCCGCCGCGAACGATTGGCGGAATCGGCGATACGGTGCGGCGTACGCCGCGTGCGCGTGTGGCTCCGGGTGTTCGAGCGGCGCGCGCGTGAGCGTCGCGCGTGCGGCGGCTGCAAGGTCGGGAAACGCACGCACCCCAACGGCCGCCAGCAGCGCCGCTCCGTACGCGGGTCCCTCCTCCCGATTCACCGTCGTCACCGGCAACCCGAACACCTCCGACTGCAGGCGACGCAGAAGAGCGCTCCGCGCGCCGCCCCCTGTCAAGAGAAGATGACTCGGCGACAACCCGAGCTCCTGCAGGATCGTGAGCGAGTCTCGAAGCGCGAAGCAGATACCCTCGAGCACCGCTCGACTCAGATGGGCCCGCGTGTGCGCGAGGCTCAGGCCGAGGAAGGCCCCGCGCGCCGACGCGTCGCGATGTGGCGTGCGCTCTCCCTGGAGATACGGCAGGAAGGTCACGCCATCCGCCCCGCGGGCGATCGCGGCAGCCTCCTCGTCCAGGCGCGCGCTCGCGTCGCCGCTGCCGGCAATCTCGCGTGCGAGCTGCTCGCGATACCAGGAGAATGCGCCGCCCGCCGCCAGCACCACGCCCATGAGGTACCACATGCCAGGCAGCACGTGGCAGAAGGTGTGCGCGCGCAGCCGCGGGTCCACGCGCGGCGTGTCGGTCGGTGCGAGCACGGTACCCGAGGTGCCCCAGCTCGTCACGACCTCGCCAGGCGCGACGACGCCGACGCCGGCCGCACCGCACGCGTTGTCGGCCCCGCCACCAACCACCGGCGTCCCGCTGGCCAGACCCGTCGCGCCAGCGGCGGCGGCGGAGATCGTCCCCAGCACCTCGGCCGAGCCACCGAGCTGCGGCAGAAGCGACATCGGCAGCTCCACGGCGCGCATGATCTCCTCGCTCCAGCGGAGATTCGCCGTGTCGTACATGAGCGTAGCGGAGGCGTCGGATGGCTCCGTGGCCAGCACACCCGTGAGGCGATACCGGATGTAATCCTTCGGCAGCAACACCGTGGCCAGCCGGGCGAACGCCGCGGGCTCGTGCTTTCGCAGCCACAACACCTTCGGCAGCGTGAACCCCTCGAGCGCAGGATTGCTGGCCAGATCGCGCAGCCGCTGCTCACCACCCACGCGCTCGGTGATCTCCGCGCACTCTTCGGTCGTTCGCCCATCGCACCAGAGCAGTGCAGGCCGGATCACGTCGCCCGTGCGATCGAGGAAGACGGACGAGTGCATCTGGCCCGCGATTCCCACCGCAGCGACCGCGTCGTCGCGACACGCGGCGCGCACGGTGCGGATCGACGCGAGCGCCGCCTCCCACCACGCCTCGGGATCCTGCTCCGCCCACCCCGGCTGCGGCGTCGCCATGGAGAGCGGCGTGGTCGACGCCGCCATCACCTCGCCCGTCGGCGCGACGAGGATGGCCTTGACGCCGCTCGTGCCGACGTCGAGACCGAGGAAGAGGGACTGCGCCACCTACCGCACTCCGAGGAGGATCTCCATCGTGAGCTGGTCGAGGCGCTCGTAGCCGTAGCCCTTGGCGCGCAGGGCGTCGAGATCGAACTGCTCGTCGCGGATGGACTGCGCCAGCTGCTCGGTGTACTTCACGCGCGCGCCCGTCGCCGCGCCACGCGCGTCCAGCTCCCCAAGAAGCCCCTGGATCTCGGCGTCCGCGTTGAACTGCGCCACCTTCTCCTTGAGGATGAGATAGGTGCGCATGCTTCCCGCCGCGAAGTCCCACACGCCCTGCTGGTCTTCCGTGCGGTACGCGTGGCTGTCGAAGTGCCGCATCCCGGCCCACTTGGAATCCTCGAGCAGTTTCACCAGGAAGAACGCGGCCTTGGGGTCTTCACTGCCGAAGCGATGGTCCTGATCGTACCGGCCGGGCTTCTGCGCGTTGAGATCGATGTGGAACAGCTTGCCCGCCTCGAGCGCCTGCGCCACACCATGGGAGAAGTCCAGGCCGGCCATCGTGTCGTGCGCGACTTCGGGATTCAGGCCGACCATCTCCGGATGGTCGAGTGTGTAGATCAGTGCGAGCGCGTGGCCGATCGTCGGCAGGAAGATGTCGCCGCGTGGCTCGTTGGGCTTGGGCTCGAGCGCGAACTTGTACTCGTACCCCTGCGAGATGGAGTACTCGCAGAGAAAGTTGAGCGCATCGCGGAACCACTTCATCGCCTCCTGCGGATTCTTCGAGGCGTTCGTCTCCGTCCCTTCGCGACCGCCCCAGAATACGTAGGTCTCCGCGCCCAGCTCGTTGCCGAGGTCCATCGAGCGCATCGTCTTTTGCAGCGCGTGGCGACGAACGGTGCTGTCGATGCTCGTGAACGCGCCGTCACGGAACACGGGGTCGCCGAACAGGTTCGTCGTCGCCATCGGCACCTTGATGCCCGTGGCGTCCAGCGCCGCCTTGAACTCCTTCACGATCCGGTCGCGCTCGGACGTGCTCGAGCCGCGCGGCACCAGATCATCGTCGTGCAGATTCACGCCGTATGCCCCGAGCTCGGCCAGCTTGTGCACGATCGCCACGGGCCCCACGACCGGACGCACGGCGTCACCGAATGGATCTCGGCCCACGTTGCCGACGGTCCAGAGTCCCCAGGTAAAATGATGCTCGGGCCTGGGAGTGAAGGCGTCGGAGGAGGCGGTGCGAGGCATGTGTGGCTGTCCGTGCGCGAGAGGTGTCGGAATGCGGGCGACTCGACGAGACGTCCGTGCGTGAAACTCAGGGAATGTCGGCGCAGCGCGGCTTGTGCTCGTCGGCCGGGCAGCGGATGCGCTGATAATAGTCGAGCGGATGGGCGGGGCGCTCGAACTGCGCCGGAATCGGCAGGCGCGAGAAGGTCTGGAAGTACTGAAGCGCCGCGTCGCGCCACCAGCGCGCCTCGCGTTCCTGGAAGGCAAGGAAGGGGGCGACGTCGGGAAAACGCGCCGTGTCCACGGCGGGGCCGAGCGCGTCCCAACGCTTCTGCATCGCCCGCACCGTGTCGACCCCCGCGTTGTAGCGGAAGGCGAGCTCCTCCCAGAGCGTTCGCCCCGAGCGCATCCGATGGCTCCACGAGACGTGATGGAAGTACAGCAACAGGGAGTCGGGAACGCTTTCGATGTTCGCGTACCGATCGCGGACGGGCGGGAAGTACTGGGCGACAGCGTTGCTCCCCGTCGGTGAACGATCGAAGCCGAGCCCGAGAGTGTCGGCGCGATGGTAGTACACGGGGGACCAATCCAGACGTCGGAGCTGCACCCACGGGGCCGGCCCGTAGTGATGCCCCGTGCCCATGATGTGCACGAGCCCGAGCGGGGTCATGTAGTTCACGACCGCCTCGCGCGACTGCAGCATCATCGTGCGCACGGACGCGAGCGCCGCCGGATCGTCGGTGATCGTCATCCCGATCCACTCGTTGGCGATCTGCGCCGACGAGAGGTCCGGATCCCACGCCAGCCGTCCGAACGCGTACCAGTTGGCCTGGTTGAAGGTGGAGCCGGTCCAGTTCGCGTCGCGCCCGATGTTGGCCACGCCGGCAATGGCCGTGCGCGCCTGCCCGTACACGGAGCCGTCGACGACCCGCGCCACCGTCGAACCTGTGTTCTTTGCGTGGGTGTCGGCGCGCAGCACCTCCTCGAAGTACGGTCCGAGATACACGAGGTGCGTATCCTCGCCCAGATACTCTTTGGTGAGCTGGAACTCCATCATCACCGGCGTCTTGACCATCGCGCCGAACAGTGGGCTGAACGGCTCGCGCGGCTGGAAGTCCAAGGGGCCGCTCTTCACCTGGATCATCACGTTCTCGCGGAACGCGCCGTCGAGTGGCTTGAACTCGTCGTACGCCTGCTTCACACGATCGGTGGGCACATCGTTGGCGTACACGAATGCCCGCCACATCACGATGCCACCGTGTGCCGCGACGGCGTCGGCGAACATGTTGGCGCCGTCGGCGTGGGTGCGCTTGTAGTCCTGCGGACCGGGCTGCCCCTCGGAGTTGGCCTTCACGAGGAAGCCGCCGAAGTCGGGGATGCGCTGGTAGATCTCGTCCGCCTTGCGCTTCCACCATTCGCGCACCGCGGGATCGAGCGGGTCCGCCGTCGTGAGCCCGCCGATCTCGATGGGCGCACTGAACCGCGCCGTCAGGTAGACGCGCACGCCATAGGGGCGAAGCACGCCCGCGATGGTCGCGACCTTCGCGAGGTACGCCGGCGTGAGCACCCGTGCATTCGCGTTGACGTTGGTGAGCACTGTGCCGTTGATGCCGATCGACGCGTTGGCGCGCGCATACTCGCGGTAGAGCGGCGAGACCGTGGCGGAAAGGCTGTCCCACTGCCAGATCGACGCGCCGGCGTACCCTCGCTCCACGCTGCCGTCGAGATTGTCCCAGTGGTCGAGGATGCGGCGCTGGATCTTGGGCGCGCTCGTCACGCGCACGTCGCGCACGTGCCGATGGAGTTGCAGCTGCCGCAGCACCTCGAACGCACCGTACAGCGCGCCGACGTCGCGGTTGCCGGCGACGACGATCGCTCGACGACCATTCACCCGCGTGGCTCGAACGACGTAGCCGTCCGGACCGAGCGCGGAGAGCTCCCGCGCGAGCGGCAGCGCGGCGATCACGCGCGACGTGGCTGGCGTGCCGACGACCAGTGCTCCGTTTTCCGTGATCCGTAATGCGCTGACGGGGGCCGCGCCGGTGAGCGTTTCGATCCCTCTGATGAGCTCTTCGCGAACTACTCGCATCGTCGGCGAGTCGCCCGACACGATCAGCCGGGCGAGCGACGCTCGGTACTCCGAGCGCAGCACTCCAGTGGCGGGCCGATAGCCGAGCCAGAGATCGTGGCCGGTCTGCTGGCCGGTCTGCCCCTGCAACGCGCTCGTTGAGGCGAGGAGCAACGCCCCAGCGAGCGTCGTGCGCCTCATCATTGCCTCATCCGCGGCGTTCGATCGTCCGAGGGATCGGCCCAGCGCTGGTTCGGCACGAGCGGAGTCCAGTCCGGACGAAGGGGGTCGCGGTCATAGGGATACGTGCCCAGCTCCAGGAACAACTCGTGGTATTGCTGGAGCTTGTCACGGTCCAGCGTGATCCCGAGTCCCGGGGCCGTCGGCACGGCGATCGAGCCCTGCGCGTACGTCATCTTTCCGCCGACGATCACGTCGTCACGCAGGTGGTGATAGTGCGCATCGGCGGAGAAGGTGAGGTTGGGGATGACCGCGCCGAGATGGAGCATCGTCGCCAGCTGGATCCCCAGCTCGCCCGACGAGTGCACAGCGACACCGAGCTGGAACGTCTCGCAGATCGCCGCCGCCTTCACGCACGGGCGAATCCCCCCCCAGAACGTGGTGTCGAGCAGGATCACGTCCACCGCGGTGTCGAGCACGTTGGCCGCGAGCTGCTCGAACCCGACGACGACGGTGTTCGTCGCCAGCGGCATCCGAATCTTCTCGCGAGCTCGGCGCATCCCGTGCAGGCCGAACACCGGATCCTCGAGATAGTCGTTGTTGAGGTCCTCGATCTGCTGACCGAACCAGATCGCCTTCTCGGTGGACCACACGCCGTTGGGATCGAAGCGGAAGCTGTCGCCCGGCAACGATTCGGCCAGCGCGCGGTAGCATTCCAGCTCGTACTCCGGCGCGAACACACCGCCCTTGAGCTTGTGCGACGTGAAGCCGAACTCGCTCTTCAGCGCGCGAGCGTGCTGCACGACCTGATCGGGGCTCCGCACCTCGCCGCATCCGTCCGGCTCATTCGGGTACCGAAAGAACAGATACGATGCGAATGGAACGCGGTCGCGCAGCGCCCCTCCGAGAATGGCGTGAACCGGGACGCCCCATTTCTGCCCCATGATGTCGAGGCAGGCGAACTCCAGCGCCGCGAGCATTTGCGTGCGATTGTTGTACAGCGAGGCGGTCGGGTTCGCGATCAGGAAGCGCAGCTCTTCGAGCATCGTGGGATCGTGGCCGACGAGGTATGGCTTGAGGCCGTGGAACGCCGCCACCGCGCTCTCTCCTCCGCCTCCCATCTCGCCGAGTCCAACGAGTCCTTCGTCCGTTTCGACCTCGACGATCGTGCGAACGAACCGACCCCAGTGGCACCCATTGGCGTGTCGCAACGGGGCTTCCAGCGGCACCGTCACCGGCGTGGCGCGGACATCGACGATCTTCATTTAGCTCCGGAAATTGATCCGATCACTCTATCACTCGCGACGAGTGCAGCCAAGCCCTGTTTTGCTCCGATCGTGCGAACAGGTGCTGTCCGCTGCCGTCACACGCCGCCGAACACGCTGAAACCTCCGTCCACCGGGATCACGGCACCCGTGACGAATGACGCCGAGTCGCTGCACAACCAGCGGACGGCACCGAGCAGCTCTTCCGGGCGACCGAATCGTCCCATCGGCGTGTGTTCGATGATGCGACGAGCACGGTCGGTGGGGGTGCCGTCCGGGTTGACGAGGACCTTGTGGTTCTGCGTCGTGACGAAGAACCCGGGAGCGATGGCGTTGACGCGCAGGCCGTCGCCGTGCTTTCGCGCGAGCTCCACCGCCATCCAGCGGGTGAAGCTGTCGATCCCCGTTTTGGCGACTGAGTAGGCGAGCACGCCGCTCAGCTGACGGATGGCGGCCATGGACGAGATGTTGATCACGCAGCCGGAGCCGGTGGCCGCCATCGTCTGGCCGAACACCATCGTCGGCAGGACGGTCCCGTGCAGGTTCAGCCGGAGCGCCTCGTCGAACGCGTCGAGCGGGACGTCGAAGATGCTGCGGTCGTCGCTTCGGGCGCGCGTCACGTTGCCGCCCGCGGCGTTGACGAGGATGTCGAGCTTGCCCCATGCGCCGAGGAGCGCGTCGCGAGCGTCGCGGAGCTGACCCTCGTCGAGCGCGTCGGCGACCAGCGTCATCGCCTCGCCGCCGGACTGACGAATCAGTTCCGCCTGTGCGTCGGCCGCGTCGCGATTTCGGCCGAGGATGGCGACGCGCGCGCCCGATGCGGCGAGGCCGGAGGCCAGGCTGGCGCCGAGTACACCGTAGCCACCCGTGACGATCGCCGTTTTCCCCGCGAGCTCGCCGGTCGGCGGCGTCATTGGGGCGTGGGGTGTGGAGAGGGTCGTAAGGTCACGTGGCCCAATCTGGCGCCGGCGACCTCGTTGGGAAGCCCCTTCTGCGTCGAACCCTCCGGATCAGCCGACGGCGAGCGCGGCGTACCCGGGTGCAGTGACGAGTGCGACTGCTCCGCGGAGCCGATATTCCGCCGGGGCGATGTCCGGCACGATCGACGTCGAGCGCGCGCGTTCGGTGATCGTGCCCGCGGCGAGCGCGTCGCGGATCGGTCCCTCGAGGAACTCCCACACGGCGGTGATCTCTCCGCCGACGTAGATCCGACCTGGGTTGAACGCATTGACGACCAGGGCGAGCCCCTTGCCGATGTGCTGGCCCGTCTCGATCAAAGCAGAGACGGCGGCCGGCTCTCCGCTGCGCGCTCGGCGGACCACCTCGTCGATGCCGGGGCGCAGCGTGCCGCGCGCGGGGCGTTTGGAGGCGCCCTTGCCGTTCTCGTCGGTGCCGGTGACGCCGGTGAGGTGGGCGATGTAGCGGTCGACCGTGGCGGCGTTGCAGGCGAGTGCCTCCCAGCAGCCGCGCTTTCCGCACACGCATTCCGGGCCGGACGAATCGAGCGAGACGTGTCCGAACTCACCCGCGGTGTGGGCCTCACCGCGCAGCATCTCGCCGTTGAAGGCGAGGCCGACGCCGATCCCGTCGGAGACGCTCACGTAGGCGAAGCTGTTCACGGAGCGCGTCGCGTCGGGATCGAGCCAGAGTCTGGCGAGGGCACACGCGATCGGCGCACTCTCGATGTAGACCTTCATCCCGACGCGCTGCGCCACGGCGCTCCGCAGATCGACGTCGCGCCACCCCAGCCTCGGCGCGTAGATGAGGCGTCCCGTCTTCCGGTCGACCATCCCGGGGAGGACGATGCCGAGTCCCTGGCATCCGTCCGCTCCATCGGGTGCATGAAGGCGCAGCAGGCTGGCGACCTCCGCCGCGAGCAGGTCGGGGAGCATCGTCGGCGATTCTGGCGTCTCGAACGACTCGCGGGCCAATACGCTGCCGCCGACGTCGGCGAGGGCGATCACCGATTTGCCGGGTCGGATGTCCACCGCGACGACCAACCGGCCTCGCGTACGGACACAGAGCAGCGTGGGCCGGCGTCCGCGGGCGGTGGCGGCGGTGCCCTTCTCGAACACGACGCCCGTCTCGACCAGCTCGCGCACCAGTGGAGTCATCGTGCCGCGGTGGACCTGCATCCGCCGGGCGAGCTCCGCTCGCGAGATGGGCTGGTATTCGCGAATGAGGTTGAGGACGATGCGCCGATTGACCTCTCGCGGAGTCGATCTGGTCGCGAGGCGAAAGTTACGCGTGTTGATTTTACGCATCGGCACGTGCTCCAGGGCGGACGAGGTGGTGTAGGGCACTTCAGTCTGGCGCCGCGGCGGTGAGTGGCCGACGGTGGGCGGCCTCGGTCGGCAAAATGACAATGGCGCGTTCTGTCTCGTGACCGGGATCGCGCCGACCATCGAGCGGAAATGGCGAGCAGTTCAGAAAGCGCGGCATGCCCCGCGCCGGACAGTCCGGGCGGCGACGCGTCGATTCGGACACTGATGGCTTAGAAAAATGTTGGAATGTGGTGACTGTCCTGCGCAAATTGCACTCGCTTGGCGACCTCTTGGGCGTATTATGTTTGTTGACGCGCTGTACGTCAATAGGCGAGTGCATGTTTTACACTTGTGATGCTATAAAACCTGCACTTGGTTCGACGTTGAACTCTGGCGCTCGGTGCGCCAACGGAGGGTGTCGGTCGATGAGAAAGAGCCGCCGAGCGGCCTGTGCTCGTCGGCTCATGTTAAACCCCGTCTGCTCCTCGCGTTTACGGAGAGCGCCAACCGCGGACGCCGCACACGCGGGTCGCGTTCACTTCCCGCGTCGCCGCTCCTCGCTCTCGTGGAGGACTCCGGTGATTCGCCGAGCGGCCTGGGCGAGGAGATCACCATAGGTGCGCCCCGAGAGCTCGATCGGTGGGCCGGGGTGCAGCGTGAGTGTCGCGTGGCGCGAGATCCCCGTGCCGGAGAACGCGAAGTCGGGACAGGCGAGCCGAACGTAGCGCAGCGCTTCGTTGAGCTCCGGTGCGCTCTCGGGTGCCTTGTTCGCGAACGCCCGAAGGCGGGCGAGGTGATCCTCGGACAATTCGGTCATTTCCTCACGCCTTCGTCGGTTCAGCGCACGCTCGAACGGCCGTGCTGAGGGCGTCGAGCCTCTCCCTCACGACAGCGAGCGTACGGCGCGGGGCCCGGAAGCGCCAGCGCGACCGAGAGTTCGGGTGTGCTCGAGGGTGTTGGTGGTCGGAGCCGCTCCGATCAGCACCCCGGCAGCCCGGCGCATCCGTGATGACCGCCGAGGTCAGGAACTCGGATCGGGAGCGAACCGATGACGTCCTGCTTGCAAAGCAGAGAAGTGCCCACCGGCATGAGAACTGTTTCGGCACGGGTGCGTTCGTCGGGTACTGGATCCCATCGCCAGTCGTGCGGGCGATGCTCGACGGGGAGCACGGCCGCGATGGCTAGGAGCCTCGCGCGTTCACCAGGAACGTTCACGTCGCATGGCCTGGTCAGGCGAGTGGAGGCTGGGCGATACCGTGTGTGCTGCCGACAGCAACTGCGGTCGGCACTGACATTCTCGTACGAGTCAGGTCCGCTCGCATTTGTAGGCCTCGCCGCGCAACTGCACCTGCATGTCCCCGCCTGTGCTCGTGGTCTTGGGGATGTCGGACAACAGAACAGTGTTCGCCCCGAGCCTTCCTGCCTCGGCTCGTAGTCGCCGGTAGATGGGGGGCTCGTTCGGCGTTTGGGCCACCGTTGCCCCGCCCGTCATGTCGTCGCTGGCTTCGATAACGCCGAACATGGCGCAGTCCTTCACCGCGTCCCGATTCATCGTGATGCGGACGGCCTGCGCTTTGGGGGTTGGATGCGTGGACACGCATCCGACGGCGGTGACCGCGAAAACGACCTGGAGACGACGCATGGCTCGATGGGGTGAGGGTCACCGAACGTACCACCGAGGTCGCGCGGTGGCCATCGCGCGGAATCGATGGCATCTCTTGTCGGGCTCCCTGACCCCTGCCAAAATCTCCGACCGGTGACGCCGGCGGCCCCTCCTGGTCCGATGATGCGATACTCAAGACCGCCGAGTCAATCGCGGAGCTCCGGCTGCTTGACGAGAAGCTGGGTAGCGGATGTTCGTAGATCGCTTTCCCGCTGCCTGCCTCAAGGCAGGTCCGGCGGTTCCGGACCCGCGTACATTTTTCGGAATCGCGCGTGAGGCCTGAGCAATCCGCGGAAAACCCCGAAGCGGATACCGAAGGGATACCAGGTCAGATTGTTGTAATGATGAGCTGAGACAAAAAAGAAAGCCCCGCCAAGAGCGTAACCAATTGGCGGGGTACCTCTTGTCTCACGTGGAGCGTATCGGGATCGAACCGATGACCTCCTGCTTGCAAAGCAGGCGCTCTCCCAACTGAGCTAACGCCCCGAATCTTGCACGACATCGAAAGCTAACCGCCAACGACTGGATGGAGAAGCGACGATGACCAGCACCCAGCAGACGACGTCCGCACCACTCCAGGTGACGCTGGCATGCGCGACGTGTGGGCGCTGGAATCGCATCGCCGCCGCGCGCATGGCGAGTGGCCCGAAGTGCGGCGCATGCGGTGCGCCGATGCACGTGGATCATCCGGTGCCGCTCGCCGACGACACGTTCGATCGCGTCATTCGCGACACGACGCTGCCCGTGCTCGTGGACTTCTACGCCGACTGGTGTGGCCCGTGCCGCATGATGGCGCCCGCGGTCGACGAGCTCGCACGCCACTCTGCGGGTACGGTGCTGGTCGCCAAGCTCGACACCGACGCCGCACAGCGCACTGCCTCACGATTCCAGATCCGAGGCATTCCCACGGTCATCGTGTTCCGCAACGGAAGCGAAGCTCGTCGCGAGAGTGGCGTGATGACGCTGGCGGGGTTGCGGGCGATGGTGTGAAGTTCGTCAGTCGTCGGTTCGTCGGCCGTCGACTGTTCGGTGCTTCAGAAGCAAATGGCCGCGGGCCAGCCTGGAGATCCCCTGGTGGGAGCTTCCAAGCCAGTCCGCGGCCTTCGCCGTTCTATGCACCGGACGATCAGCTGATCAACTCACTCCGCCGATAAACGAACAACCGACCACCGACCACCGACCACCGACCACTGAACAACACGATCAACCGACAACCGACAACGGACAACCGATCACCCAGCCCTACTCGTGCGCCGGCAGCGGCTCCATCGTCTCCGCGTTCACCGGCACCTGCACCTCGTCCCGATACGGCGACGTCATCAGCACCGCCCGCACGCGCGGGAAGGCGTTCATGAACGCGAGGTAGCACGAGCCCCACAGCCCAAGGAAGCCGAGCGCGATGCCGATCTCCCACAGCCCGAACGGCAGGCTGGGCGCCACGCCGAACAGCGATGGATACACCTCGAGATAGCGCACCAGCCACATGCCGACGAGGCTGATGATCGTGAACAGCGCGAGCGTGGGGCGAAACACCTTCGCTGCCCGCGAGAGCAGTCCGAAGAACGGCGCGAAGAACACCATGATCACCGCCGAGATCGACAGCTTCACCCACGGCGCCATCAGCCGCAGCCTCGGCCAGTGCGTCTCCTCGCCCATGTTGCCGTACCAGATCACGAGGAACTGGCTGAACGTCAGGTAGCCCCAGAACGCCGTGAAGGCGAAGCAGAGCTTGCCCAGATCGTGGAAGTGATTCTCCTGAATGACTCCCTCGGCGCCGAGGTAGCGGCGCCACGCCATCACCAGCAGCGAGAACAGCGTGAGTGAGCAGAGCCACCCGCCCATGAAGAACCACCAGCCGTAGAGCGTGCTCTGGAAGTGCAGCGACAGCCCCATCGACAGGTCGAAGGCGAGAATCGTCCAGCCATAGCCGAACACCAACGCGAGGAACACGGCGAGCTTCCCCTGCAGCGAGTGCGTGCTGTGCAACTCTCGGCGCTCGTCGCGGAAGCCGCTGCGCATGCGCGCGCGAATGCCCGCCGCCCACGTGGAGCCCCATTCCGGCAGGAGTCCGACGTCGAGCCGGACGGACGTGTAGATGTACCAGAGCGACAGCGCCGTGATCACGGCGAACGAGATCAGCACACGCGCGGTGAGGAACCCGGCGTTGAAGTAGAGCACCTTCTCCGCCACCGGCGGATGTTCGTGCGTCCACGGAAAGATGTGACCTTTGCCGAGGAACACGCTGATCAGCAGCAGGACGAACGCCACCGGCAGGAAGGCGACGTACCCTTCCATCAGCCTGATGATGGGCCGCGACCATCGGGCCGTGGTGATGCGCTGCACGGCGACGAACATCACGCCGGCCGACGAGAGCACGGTGAAGTAGAGCCAGCTCACGTGATACGCGCGCCACGCACGATCCGGCGCGACGAACAATCCGACGAGGAACACGATCGCACCGATCGCGGCGAGCACGAGCGCGAGGGTGCCGATCGACTTCGGCAGCGGCTTGCTGTACGTCGCGACGAGCTCCTCGCGCGTGGGGACGTGCACGGGGTGCATGCTCATCGCACGCCTCCGGTGCTGGGCGTCATCGGCGATTGCGGCCGAGCGGCGCCCGACGGCGCTGGAGTGGATGCTGGCGCGGGCGCGTGGACCGGTACCGCGCGCGTGGAGTCGGCGGGAGTGATCGCCGCGGAGTCCGTGACCTGGCCGACGCGTGCGTCCGACATACCCGCCTGTGAGCCCGCGTGGATGTAGTACGGGGAGGGACGCGTGGGACCCATCTGCGAGTAGCCCGGCACCTTGTCGCCGGTCTCACCCGGCAGGCCAACCGGTCCGATGGCCACGCTGTACTTGCCCTGGAGTCCGCGCACGTAGTTCACGACGTCCCAGCGATCGAGCTCTTCGATGCGGTTGTACGACGGCATCCCGCCGCGCCCGTTGCGCATCACTCCCCAGATGTAGCCGTCGCTGTGCCCGAGTGACGTCCCCGAGGCGAGCGGCGGCGCATAGATGCCGAACTTCGTGATCGGCGCCTCGGCGAAACCCTTCCCCGATGCACCGTGACACACCGAGCAGTTGATCTGGTAGTACTTCCGTCCGTTCACCAGCGATCGTGCGTCGGCGGCGATGGGGTTGGGGATGGAGGACATCGAGTCGATCGTGGCCGGCAGCGCAGTGCGCGACACGGCGTATCCCGGCGCGGCCGTTCCGTAGACGGAGACGGAGCTCTGCGGATTACCGCGGAAGGGGATCGTGTCGTTCGGCGACTCCCAGGGATCGTGTTTGGGCTGCTCCTTGAAGTCGGTGAACCAGGAGCAGGCGCCGAGCGCGAAACTCGCGAACGCGAGCGACGTGATGCGACGCGCGCGACACATCGGATCAGCGCTCATTCCGCACCTCCAGCGCGCCGTGCTTTCGCAGCACGTCCGACGCTTCCGCGGCGCGATCGGGGCCTGTCGGCACCCACACGCCGTAGTCGCCGTGGCTGAACCGCCCGTCGTATCCGACCGTCATCGTCAGCCGCGGAAGGCGTGAGACGGCGAACATGCCGAACACGGTGGAGAGCGACCCGATGAGGACCATCAGCTCGAAGCCGATGATCGTGTACGGGACCCAGCTCGCCACCGGCTTGCCGCCCACGACGATGGGCCAGTAGTCGGAGATCCAGATCGCGACCCAGTAGCCGAACGTCACGCCGAGCAGTCCGCCGATGAGTGTGAATCGGCGCACGGGGCTCTGCGGCGCACCGAGCGCCTCCTCGAGCTCATGACGCGGCGTCGGTGTATAGACCGTGATGTCGCTGAAGCTCTGCTTGCGCAGATCCTCGATCGCGTGGACCGTCGAGTCGAGCTCGGCGAAGGCCCCGATGACTCCCTGCATCAGTCGTCTCCCGCGGTGTTGATGGGATCGAGGGTGAGCGCGTCGAGGTCGTGCTCGCGCTCCGCGGGGTCGATGCGCTGTCGCATCTTCGGCGGGACGATCTCCTTGATCTCGGCGAGGGCCATCACGGGGAGCTGTTTGATGAAGAGCAGGAACCACATGAAGAACCAGCCGAACGAGCCGAGGAGGATGCCGTAGTCCACCCACGTGGGGTGATATCCGCCCCACTGCCACGGCTCGAACTCGTGCGAGAGGGACGGGATCACGATGACGAACCGCTCGAACCACATCCCGATGTTGATGAAGATCGAGAGGATGAAGAGCCACGTGGTGTTGCGTCTGAGCTTCTGCGAGAAGAGCGAGAGCGGCAGCACCATGTTGCAGATCAGCATGATCCACGCAGCCCACGCCCACTGGCCGAACACGCGGTTCCAGAAGTACTCCTGTTCGACCTTGTTCCCCGACACCCAGGCGACCTGGAACTCGGTGAGGTAGGCCAGCCCGACGACCATCGACGTGAAGAGGCAGAGCTTCGCCGCCGCGTCGAGATCGTTGATCGTGACGAAGTGCTGCAGCTTGAAGAACTTCCTGATCGGGATGATGATCGTGAACACCATCCCGATGCCGGAGAAGATCGCGCCCGCCACGAAGTAGGGCGGGAAGATCGTCGCGTGCCATCCAGGCGTCAGTGCCATCGCGAAGTCGAACGACACGACGGAGTGCACCGACAGCACGAGCGGTGTGGCGAACGCGGCGAGGAACAGATAGGCGCGCGTGAAGTGGCGCCACTCCTTGTCCGAGTTCCGCCAGCCCAGCGCGAGTGCGGCGAAGATGCGCTTCCGCACAGGATTGGTTTCCTGATCGCGCAATACTGCGATGTCGGGAATCAGTCCGACGTAGAAGAACGTCGCCGAGACGGTGAGGTAGGTGAGGATCGCGAAGACGTCCCAGACGAGGGGGCTCTTCGGGTTCGGCCAGATGAGCCGCCAGTTCGGATACGGAATCAGCCAGAAGAACTTCCACGGCCGCCCGAGGTGGAGAATCGGGAAGAGGCCTGCCGTCATGACGGCGAACACCGTCATCGCTTCGGCAGCGCGATAGATCGTGGTGCGGAATCCGGCGCGGAAGAGATACAGAATTGCCGAGATGAGCGTGCCCGCGTGACCGATACCGACCCAGAACACGAAGGAGATGATGTAGACGCCCCACATCACCGGCGGTTGATAGCCAGCAGCACCGAGACCTTCGTGGATCTGATACGTCCACGCGCCGATGCCGATCAACAGGCACAGAATCGCCGTGCCGAGCGCGGCGAACCAGCCGAGCGTTGGGCGCAGCGTGCCGATGATCTCCCGATCGACCTGCTCGTAGTCCTTGACGCCCGGCAGTCGGTTTCCCGCCGACGGAATGTTGGGTCGTTGCGGCTGCTCGTCGCCGCGGCGCGGCTCTGCCATCGTTGCCATCGTCGCGCCTCCTTACGCCTTGGCCGGCGTCGCCGGCCCCGGATGGTTGACCTTCTTCAAGTAGACCACGGCGGTGAAGGTGTTGAGCTCTTCGAACACGTGATACGCGCGCCGGTCCTCGACCTGGTGCGACACGGTCCACTTGGGGTCGGCCGCATCGCCGAAGATGATCGCGCGCGACGGACACGCCTGTGAGCATGCCGTCGTGAACTCGTCCGGCACCACCTCGCGTCCCTCGCTCTTCGCCCGCGTCTCAGCCTCACGGATGCGCTGCACGCAGAAGGTGCACTTCTCCATGACGCCCTTCGTCCGGACGGTGACGTCGGGGTTGAGCTGCCAATCGAGCGGCTCGGGAAAGGCGTACTGCTTGCGGTCGTCCTCGCCGTAGCCGAACCAATTGAAATAGCGGACCTTGTACGGGCAGTTGTTGCTGCAGTAGCGCGTACCGACGCAGCGGTTGTAGACCTGCACGTTCAGGCCATCCGGTGAGTGATACGTCGCGTAGACCGGACAGACCGGCTCGCACGGCGCGTTGCCGCAGTGCTGGCAAAGCATCGGCGTGAAGCGCGCCTCGAAGTCCTCGGTGAACTGGCCCTGCTCCGCTCCCTCGAAGTAGCGCTCGATACGGAGCCAGTTCATCTCGCGGCCTCGCGTGATGTTGAAGCCTGGCTTGGCCTCGGCGTACACAGTGGCGTTCTGCCACGCCGCGCCGACAGTGGGGATGTTGTTCTCGGCGTAGCACGCGGTGACGCAGGCGGAGCACCCGGTGCAGCGCGCGAGATCGATCGTCATCGCCCACCGGCGATTCGCCATGCCCGACCAGTGGTTGGGCGCGTACATCCCCTTGTCCTTCCCCTTGTCCTCCGCGGTGGGCGAGCCGAGCTCGCCCTGCGCGTCCGCCGCGACCGGTGACCGAAGTCCCGGGAGGAACTCGTTGCTCGGCTCTCCGGCGATCTCGTGGTGTCCGGCTTCGTCCTTTCCGCCGGCCTGCTCGCCATGCGCGCCGCCGCCGCTCTCCGTGTTGCCGCCGCCCTGCGGAGCGATCGCGTCCGCGTGTTCGGCGCCCGGCGCCTGCGCCAGGCCGGCGAGCTGCGTGACGGTGAGCGCCTGCGCGATGCCGCGCCCGTGCTGGCGCGCGGAGCCTTCGGTGGAGATGAGGATCTCGTGGTCGCCGGTCTTCGCGAGCGTGGCCTTGGTAGAGACGAACGCCAGCGCGCCGGCCAGATCGGTCCGCGGGACGAGCAGGTCGTGCGCGCGTACGCCGATGCCGCGCGCGTATCGTCCGTAACCCCACTGGATGTTCTTGACGTCGTGTTTCTTGGGCTCGAACTCGTCGAGCTTCGTGGCCGACGCGTGACCCTGCCCGATGGCCAAGGCGATCGTGTCCGGACGGATGCCGAGATACACGTAGGCGGGTGCACGCACCTTGCCGCTCGGCGTCGTCACCTCGACGATGTCGCCGCGCTCGATGCCGAGCCGTGCCGCGCTCTCCGGATGGATCTCCACCCACGAGCTCCACAGCACCTTCGACACCGGGTCCGGCAGCTCCTGAAGCCACGGCTTGTTCGCGCCGCGTCCATCTCCCATCACGGGAGAGAGATACGTGACGAGATAGAAGTCGCCCTTCGTCGCGTCGATCGGCTGTGCCGCGCGCGCCGGCACGACGGCGACCACCGGTGCCGCGGTGCGTGCCGCAGCGGCACCGGTGCTCACGCCCTTCTGCAACGCGGCAGTGAACGCGCTCATGCCGCCCGCGAAGCGGCCGATCAGCCAGCTCCGGTAGTCGGCCTGCGGGTAGCGCGCCGCGTTGGCGGGATCCTTCTGCGCGAGCTGGATCAGGACGTCTGCCGTGGCGCGCGGACCCTTGAACACAGGATCCATCGCCGGCTGCTGCAACGAGATGGTGTTGCGCCCGGCCTCTCCGTCGCCCCACGACTCGAGCGAATGCAGATCGGGCAACACGATGTCACAGAGCTCGGTCGTCTCGTCGGGGTAGAGCGAGAAGCTGACCTTGAACGGCACCTTCGCGAACGCGTCGGCGAATCGCGCGCTCGCCGGCAGCGCGTACGCGGGGTTCACGCCGCGCACGAAGGCGACGGGCACCTGACCGGCGCGCATCCGCTCGACCGAGTCCAGGACGTCGGCGACGCGGGCGGCGCCGTCGAAGGCGCTCATCGGTTCGGCCGGCCGCACCGTGGTGCCGACCGCGCCATTCGCCTGATTGAGCGCGACCGCCGCCTGCGCCAGCGCGAGTGCATCGGGTCCCCGCGCGCCGGAGAGCACCAACGCCGGCTTGGCCGCCGCGAGCTCCTGCTGCAGTCGCGCGAGCGTGGCCTCGGCCACTCCACTTGCCGCCGCCGCGTCGGCGAGCGTGCCCTTGCCGGCAAGCGCGTTGGCGATGGCGATCTCGGAACCGGGCCGGCAGGCGATCCACTGGTCGGCGTTCAATCCCGTGAGCGATCGCCGAGGTCCGATGTACACGAAGCGCGGCGCGCTCTCGATCTTGGCGCGGGCGTCGGCGAAGTCGAGCTGCTGCGGCACCGACATCCCCCACCCGTCGAGGAAGTCCGCGCCGAAGGAGATGATGAGCCTCGCGTCCTGGAACGAGAGCCGCGGCCACGCGACGCCGTACGCGGCGCGATTGGCTTCGACCACGGCGCTGTCGGCCTCGAAGTCCACACTCAAGTGCGGGCGCATGCCGAAGCCCGCGAGCCACGCGTCGAGGAACGAGGGGAAGCTTCCCGTTTCGTGCTGGTTGAGGAAGACGGCGTTCGTGGCACCGCCGCGGCTGCGCGCCTCGCCCAACTTCTGGCTGACGAGCGTGAGTGCACGCTCCCACTCGATCGGCTTCCACGCGCCGTTCTCCTTGACCATCGGGCCACGGAGGCGATCGGGGTTGTAGAGGCCTTGGAGCGCCGACTGGCCGCGCGCGCACAGAGCGCCACGATTCAGCGGATGCTCCGCATTGCCTTCGAGCTTGGTGATCCGCCCGTCACGCGTCTCGGCGATGATGCCGCAGCTCGTCGCGCACTCGCGGCACGTCGTCGCGTAGTAGGTGGAAACACCGGCCACCGACTCGTCGGGGTGCACGAGGTACGGGACCAGGTTGCCGACTTTTTCGGACGAGCAGCCCACCGTGGCGACAGCCGCGCTGGACGCGCCGAGAACCTTCAGGAAGTCGCGGCGCTTGACGCCCGTCGACCCCGTTTCGTTGCTCATGGAATCGAGTCCTCGGGCGATCTAGTAGTGGCAGGATGCGCAGTCGTACCGCGCGCGCCGGCGCTCGGCGGACGGCGTGGGAGCAGTCCCGTTCGCGGCGTTCGCGGCGGCGGTCTGACTCGCGCCACCGGTTGGCGAGAGGTTCGCCGAATCGCGCGGCGCCATGCCGGGCGGCGTGAAGGCGATGCCGCCACGGGTGCCCGGCGTGCCGTACGTCGCGCCGCCGAGATAGCCGGCCGGAGGCACGCTATCGTAGCCAGCGGCCTTCTGGCCTTCCTTCGGGTCGTAGCCGTTGACGTGGCAGTTGATGCACCAGCCCATGTTCAGCGACGCGTACTGATAGACCTGCGCCATCTTCTGCACCTGACCGTGGCACGTCTGGCAGGTGACACCCGCGTTCACGTGACGCACGTGCGGGAAGTGCACGTACTCGGGCACCTTGTGGATGCGCACCCAGGGCACCGGACGCTTGTCGGTCCAGAACTTCGCGAGCTTCTTGATCTCGGGCTTCTGCGCGGCGACGGCGGTGTGGCAACCCATGCACGTGCTCACGGCGGGCATGCCGACGTCGAACGACTTGTTCGCGGTGTTATGGCAGTAGAGGCAGTTCAGACCGAGACCACCATCCTTCACCGCGCCCGCGTGCTTGGGGTGCGGGAAGTTGATCGGCTGCTGCGGCTGGTTGCCCTGCGAGGAGGATGCGCCACTATATGCGGACAGCACGACGGCACCGATGACCAGGAGGAGGAGTCCTGGAATCGCCGTCCACTTCCTTCGCTGCGTCATCGCGATGGGGTGTGGGAAAGTCAGAGGTCGACCAACTTGTGAATGAATTCACAAGACCCTGCACGAGCGAGCAATTTGAACGGCCGCCAGGAGCGCCGCAAGCTGATGGGACAGCCGTGTTTGCGTGCGCATCGCATAGACCGCCGCATCGAGCAAGCTCCCCGACGCCCGCACACAGGTCAAGTCGGTGTTTTCCTGACGTGCGCGAGCATTGCCGCGTCGACGATGGCCGGAGACCGCAGATCCTCCGGAAGCAGATCGAGGTTCGCGCGTGGATTCTGGGTCAGGCGCAGCGGCCAGTGGGTGCCATAGACGAACCGCTCTGCGCCGACCGCTCGCAGGAGATGCGCGAAGTGATCCTCCGGCGGCCCCCACACCCAGGCGAAGTCCCAATGCACACGTCGCTGCTCGTCGGGGGTGAGCCCCCAATGCGTCTCCTCCAGCAGCTCGCGTCCGGCGCCCGTGATCACCAGTCTCACCCGCTCTCCCGCCCTGGCGAGCGCGCGGATGTGCGGCCCGGTGAGATCGCCGGCGACATCGAGCGGACTGCGCTGCCGCAGATCCTCGAAGCGGACGGTGAGCAGAAGCGGCACTCCGAGCTCGCCGCACGCGAGCGCCAGCGCCTGCATCGCCGCATCGTGCGGACCCATGCCCCAATGCATGGGATAGGCGCGAATGGCCGGCGCGCCCTGCTCCACCAGGTCGCGCAACGTGTGCTCCCACCGCGGCCAGTCCGGCCGCACGACGGGCGCCGGATCCAGGGTAGCGCGATGCGGCTCGAGCGCGGCGAACAGCGCGTCATTCGCCGCGCTCGGGTCGCGCTGCCACGGCGCGGGAAGGTATCCCACCCACGCACCGCTCAGCCCCTCGCGTTGGAGCACGCGCACGAGCACGTCCGGATCCGGGTGCGGCAGCTGCCGGAACGGATACGGCCCGACGTACGCTGCGCAGTCGATCACGGCGAGGCCTCGCAACGTGGAAAGGTGCCAGGGCGAAAGAGTCGCATCGCGTTCCCGAAGCGAATGTCGCGGATGTCGCCGGATGCGAGCCCGATCACATCGAGCGCACGCAGCTTGGAGAGGCCCGTCTCCATGGTGAGGTCGCACGCCCACAGCAGCCGTCGTGCGCCGAGTGCCTCGATGGCCGCGTCCACCATGCCGCGATCGACGCCGCTGCCGGAGAGGTCGGGATGCACGTTCGGCGTGTCAACGACGGCGGGCAACGTATGCGCCCAGTCGCCCCCGCCCCCGAGATGCGCGAGGATGAACGAAACGCTCGGATGGCGCGCGGCGAGCTGCGCGAGGTCGCGCCCATCGGAGATCTCCTGATTGGGCCATTCGCGCGTGCGGTGCTGCCAGATGTGATGCAGCACCGGCAGGCGGTGCTCCTCGGCGAGCTCGCAGATCGGATCGTTCAGCACGGCGTCGGCGCGCCGGCTCGCCAGGAGCTTCACTCCGACCGCACCGATCGCCACGCCAGTGCGTATCTCGTGCAGCGCGTGCGCCGTATGGTTCGGGTTCACGGTGACGTACCACCTGACGCGGTCCGGGTCTGCCGCGGCCAGCCCCCCCATGACGGCGTTGGCGCGCGTGACATCCTCCGGCGATGGGAAGTACGTCGGCGACGAGTGGCCGTACGAGCCGAGGATGCTCGCCACGTGATACGTGATGCCCATGAACTCGCCGGCGCGCATGCGCGCGTCGTTGACGCGGCGCCAGTCGGCGCGGCCCGACTCGGCGTGATAGAAGTGGGCGTGCGCGTCGATGAGCGGCTCGAGCGCGCGCGTCACTCGAACACCACCGCCCGGTCGCCGCTCAGGAACACGCGTTCCTCGAGGAGCAGCGTGAGTCCGTGCGCGAGCACCATCTTCTCCACGTCGCGGCCGGCCCGCGCCATGTCCGCTGCCGTATGCGCGTGCGTCACCGGCTGCACGTCCTGCGCGATGATCGGGCCGGTGTCGAGATCGTCGGTGACGATGTGCGCCGTGGCGCCGATGATCTTGACGCCGCGCTCGAACGCCTGCTGATACGGGCGCGCGCCCACGAACGCCGGCAAAAAGGAATGGTGGATGTTGACGATGCGCCCCGGATACCGCGCGATGAAATCGGGCGAGAGCACGCGCATGTACTTGGCGAGCACGAGGTACTCCGGCGCGTACCGCGCGAGGACGTCGAGCAGCGCGCGCTCGTGCTCGGCGCGCGTCAGGCCTTCGCTCGGGACGCAGTGAAATGGGATGTCGAAGCGCTCGGCCAGCCGCCCGAGCGTGTCGTAGTTGCTCACCACCGCCTCGATGCGCGCCGGGATGTCGCCCTCGGCGTGGCGCAGCAGGAGATCGCCGAGGCAGTGCGGCTCCCTCGTGGCGAGGACGACGATCGGGCGCGGATCCGTGGAGGCGATGCGCACGTTGGCCCGCGCCGGAAGTGAAGCGCGCAGCTCGTCGGCGATCGTCTCGGAGTCGCGCTCGCCGGTGAACGCCGTGCGCATGAAGAAGTGACGCGCGCCGGCGTCGACGTATTCGTGGTTGCTGACGATGCTGAACCCGGCGCGAAAGAGCACGCCGGTGATCTTGTGCACGAGGCCGACTTCGTCCGGACAGTCGATGAGCAGGAGCTGGGTCGTCATGCGGGCGGTCGAGGCGCCATCAGGGGGCGCGCTCGCTCTCCGCCAGCGCGACGAACGCTCCGCTGGCCGCGGCCTCGATCTCCTGCAACGCCGCGTCGTCGTGCGCGACCGCGGCAAAGTTGTAGGCGCCGCGCTTGAAGAGGACGCCCGCACGCGCACCTTCCTGCAGAAAGCGTGACTCGCGCGTGGGATCGTCCCAGCGCAGCAGCATCATCGTGTCGACGCCTGCCGTGGTGACTCCGCGGATTCCGCTGGCCGCGATGGCACGATCGAGTGAGGCGCGCAGCTCGCGGCCCGTGTCGGCCAACGTCGCACAGATGTCGGCCTCCTCGTGCCAGTCCAGCACCGCCAGCGCCGCTGCCAGCGCGGTCGATTCGCTGGCGAGCGTCGACGAGATCCACGTGCGGCGCGCCGCGTCCATGATCGCCGCATGGCCGACCACGGCGGCGAGCGGGAAGCCGTTCGCCATCGCCTTGCCGAACGTCGCGAGATCGGGCGTGATGCCGCACGTCTCCTGATATCCGCCAGGCGCGACGCGGAACCCCGTCTTGATCTCGTCGAATACGAGGACGGCGCCGCTGCCGTCGCAGAGCTCGCGCGCGCGGCTCAGCCATGCGCTGGCTGGCAGCCGTTCGACGACTGGCTCGATGACGATCGCGGCGAGGCGCGGGCCGGCGTCCGAGACGGCCTGCTCGAGCGCATCGAGGTCGTCGAACGGAACGCGCTGGGTCTCGGCGCGGATCGCGCGCGGAACGCCCATCGCATCGGCGGACCAGTCGTGCCAGCCGAAGTATCCGCTCGCCAGGACGCGATCGCGCCCGGTGTACGTTCGCGCCAGCCGTACCGCGGCGGCCGTCGCCTCGGCGCCGGTCTT
Organism: Gemmatimonadaceae bacterium; assembly: GCA_039920785.1. Classification (GTDB taxonomy): domain Bacteria; phylum Gemmatimonadota; class Gemmatimonadetes; order Gemmatimonadales; family Gemmatimonadaceae; genus AG11. The sequence continues at coordinate 16,055 of JBDSDB010000227.1, read as the reverse complement.
GAGCAGCTGCACCCGCTCGGCGCATGGGATCACAGTCGCGAGGCGCTCGGCCAGCTCCACCTCGCGCCAGCTCGACAGCGCGGAGACGTTCCCTTCCGCCGCGGCGTCCTGGACGGCGCGGGTCACCCGCGGCTCGCCGTATCCGAGCGCGACGGCGCCGAGCGCCATCGTGCAGTCGACGTAGCGGTTTCCGTCGACGTCGACGACGTGACAGCCGCGCGCCGAGACGAAGTGCGTCGGCATGTCGTCGGGTGCAGCATCGCCCCACAGTGCCACGGCGCGCTTGCTTCCGGTCGACGCGCCCGTCGGCAGCGCCGATTCGGCGCGCTGTCGCCAGCTGCGAGACGCAGCGGATTCCGGCGCGTCATCGTCGGCGTCGGCGGACTCCTCGTCCGTGGGTTCGTCCCGTGAGTCCGCGTCGGACGTCGCAGGTTCGGGTGTGGACGGTGCGGCATCGCGACCGCGACCGAAGAATCTCGAGAAAGCCATGTCGAAAGAGGATAGGGACGCCGCCCGCCGTCAATCCTCGGTGTCGTCCGAGGTGGGACCGTGGAAGCGCTCGTCGCGGGGGACGACGTGTCGCGGCGGGCGCGGAGACGCGTCGGGAGGAAGCGAGCGCTCGACGCGGCCCGTGCGCTCGAGGAAGCGCACCACTTCCAGCGCCGCCGCGCGCAGCAGGGAGAGCTCGCGCGTGTCGGGTGCGGCGCGGAAGGTCAGCGTCCGGATGGAGCGCATGATGTATTCCGGGTAGCGCGTCTTGAAGAACTGCACCGCATCGAGCGCCTGATAGGCCTCGGCGAAGAAGCGCTCGATCAGGTCGGTGGTCGGCGGCGGGGCTTCCTTGCGCGGCCCGCGTAGCGTGCGCGTCGCGTCACCCGCGGCGAGGTGCAGCTCGTAGAGCGAGATGAGCACCGCCTGCGCGAGGTTGAGTGAGGCGTGCCCCGTCGTGGGGATCGTGACGGCGGCGTGGATGCGATCGAGCACCTCGTTGGGCAGGCCATGATCCTCGCGCCCGAAGACGATGCCGACCTGACCGTGCTCCGCGTAGCCGAGCGCGTCTTCCGCGGCCGCCTTGGGATCGAAGATCTGCCACTTGGCGGCGCGGCGCCGCGCCGTGAAGCCGACGAGCCGGACGCAGTCGGCGACCGCCGCGTCGAAGTCGGGGTAGGTCTCGATCCGGTCGATCAGATCCCGCGTGTCGTGCGCAATGCCCTCGAGCCGTACGGGATCATACTCGCACGGCCGGACGAGCCGCAGCGTGCCGACGCCCATGTTCTTCATCGCGCGAATGGTGGCGGCGATGTTGATGGGGTTCTGCGGCTCGTAGAGGACGACGGCGATGCGATCGAGGCGCGATTCAGTCATCGGGATGCTGGTCCGGCGGGCCACTCCGTCCCACCCTTGTGTGCTGGCTCATCTCTCCGCATGGTAAGCACATGACACCGCTCCGCACACTGTCCGCGCTGCTGCTCGCCTCGGCACTGCTCACCGGCGCATCTGATCTGGCCGCGCAGGCGGCGATTAAGGCGCGCACGCCCGAGGTGCTCTTTCGTCTCGACGATGTGGGCATGAACCACTCCGTGAACACGGCCATCGCGCGCGTGGCGGAGACGGGGATTCCCTTCTCGGTCTCGGTCATGTTCGCCTGCCCGTGGTACGAAGAGGCGGTCGAGCTGTTGAAGCGGCACCCACAGATCGCCGTCGGCGTGCACCTGGTGCTCAACTCGGAATGGCGGAATTACCGCTGGGGCCCTGTGCTCGGGAAGGCGGGCGTGCCGACGCTCACGGACAGCGCGGGCTACTTCCTTCCCTCCACCACGGCGTTCCTCGCCAGCAAGTACGACCTCGGTGAAGTCGAGCGTGAGCTCGGCGCGCAGTTGGATCGGGCCGTCTCGTCCGGACTGAAGATCAGGTACGTCGACTTTCACATGGGCACGGCGGGCTCCACGCCGCAGCTGCGCGCCGTCGTCGAACGCCTGGCCAGGAAATACGGCGTCGGGATCTCGCGGTACTACGGCGAGGCGAGCGGCACCCTGTTCGACACGCCAGTCGCGAGCAAGACCGGTGACCTCCTCGACAGGCTCGCCAAGGCCGATCCCTCGCGGACCAATCTCGTCGTCGTGCACGTCGCCGATCGCACGCCCGAAATGTCGGTGCTCTTCGACCGGAACAACGCCGCGCAGAACAGCAGCACGGGCACTCCGCTCGTCGCGAACCACCGCCAGGCCGAGCTCGACGCGATGCTCTCGCCAGAACTCGCGACGCTCGTGCGCTCGGGGAAGGTGAAGCTCGTGACCTACGCCGACCTCGTGGCGCGCGCCGGACCCGTGTCCACGCTCCCTCGACCCTGAGCACGCCGCCGGCGACTCACGCCGGCTCGAGCGAGAAGGGCACGAGCCGATCGATGTCATGACGGTCGCCGCGCAGGTAGACGAACTCGCCGCGAGCGCCGGAGAGCACGAGCTGTCCACGGCGGCGCACACGCGTCCGTGGCGTCTCGTTGACGAGTACGTCCAAGGCGATCGCCGTCACGGATTCGGGGATGCCGATACGGGCGGTCAGCACATATCCGTGTGCCGAGGCCTCCCATGTGGCATGGATGCGGAACTCACCGCTCCATCCCTCGACGGCCTTCACGCCGACGTCGTTCGAGGCCGCGGTCGGGACGAGGAGCCACCCTCCCCGCCTTTGCGCGACGCTCACGTACAGCTGCACCCCGTCCCCGTTGATCACGGCGGGCTCGTTGTCGTATGGGTTCTGCGCGTCGATGGCGACGAAGTTCCGGTCGGATCGAGGCACGTCGACGACGACGATGATCTCGCCGCGCTCGCGTGCGATCGCGACTGTGCCCTCGGGGCCGCCGGCTTCCGCCCACTCGTCCTCGGAGCGCCGATAGTGTTCCGCGCCGAGCGAGAAGCGCGCGGGCAGCCGGTGCGCATCGACGCTCGGGGCCTGCCGTCCCTCGGCACTTGACACCACCTCTCGCGCGACTGGCGCGACGATTCCACCAAGCGCGATGGTGCGCGCCGTCGGACGGTCGCTTGTGATGTGCCATCCGTCCGCGCGCGCGACATGAAGGTCGATGCGGCCGTCCATGCGGATGACACGTAGCTCGGAGCTCGTCGCATCGATGGACGCGAGCATGCCGCGCCAGCTCCAGACGGAGAGCAACGCTCCTCGCGCCGCGACCGCCCGCACGAGCAGCATCTGCTGCCGGTCGTTGCCCGGGGCGCCGGGAGCGGCGGCCGCCCAGCACGTCGCGTCCGGTGGCGGCACGATCCAGCCGCGCAGCTGGCGCCGAGCACTTCCGACCGAGCGCTCGCCGACGACGTCGAGCGGTGCGCCACGTTCGACGAGGAGGCGCGCCGTTTCCTGCAGGAACGAGAAGCCGTCCTCGCGCGCCGCGCCCCCCTCGATCGCCGCTCGCATGGACGAAAGCGGCGAGCCGTCCACCGCACGCGCGCGGACGCCGTGCATCGGAAGCGCGAGCTCGTGCGGCTCGGCGGCCTCCCACTCGAGCAGATCGACGAGATAATCCTCACAGACGACGATCGCGCGCCGCACCTCGCAGCCCGGCGCGAGCTCCGCCCGCGCGCGGATCCATCCGGCCTCGCCGGACCGATCGTCGAAGGCGAGGAGCTCGCCATGCACGCGCGGCTGCGAGCGGCCGTCCACGAGGGGCGCCGTGTGGGCGAGCGTGCTGCGATACCAGTGCAGCGTGTCGTCCACGTACGAGCCGGTCCCCGGATCGTCGAACCAGCGCGCCGCTCCATCGGACAACAGCAGGTTGAGTCGGTCCGGATGCCCGTGGCCCCCGCCCGAGTGCCCGTAGTCCAGCGCGACGTAGACCTCGCCGTTCTCGCGACGGATGATGCCGACGCCCTGGCCTGGCAGGAGATCGGAGCGCAGCGGAGTGGGCGTCAGCGGCGGCAGTTCGGCGCGCGCGAAGAGGAGCGATCGCCACGACAGGTCGGCGCGCGTGAGCGAGGTGCTCGGAAGGTTGCGCTCCACGTCCGCCGTCGACGACGCGCGGCCGATCTCTCGCCGCGGCGTCGCGCCGTCGTACAGGCGAGCGAGCATGCCGAGCAGCCGCGGATCCTCGATCCGCGCGACGCCCAGCTCGCACGACTCGGCGAACCGAGGCTGGCGCACGCTCACCGAATACTGGGAGTCGCGGCGCGAAGGATACGTGAGATCCGGAAGCAGCGTGCGGAACGGCGACGCGAACCCTTCGTCGAACCGGGACGCGAGCTCACGCGAAAGCCCTCGCCCCGCGTGCGTGGCCATCTGCACGCCGTACCAGAGGCCGCGGTGCGCGAAGAGGTGGTAGTTCTCCCCCTCGTACCAGCTGCCGTCGTCCAGCACGCCGTCGCGCAGCAGCGCGTGCAGACCGGAGCGGCCGTGCAACGCGCTCTCAACCAGAGACTCGCGGCCCAGCAGGATGCCCGCCCCGAGAAGTGCGGCGTCGTTCCAGACCTGCCGGTTCGACATCCCCTCGTCGTACGACGCGATGAGCGCGGCGCTTGGCCCGATCAGGCGATCGCGAGCGCGCGCGCCGAGCGCCGACGTCGCCACGGAAGGGGCACCCGTCTCCAACAGGTCGAGCGCGAGCATCAGCTGCAGCAGCCAGATGGACTCGAGATACGTGCTGAAGAACGGACGCGACGGTCCGAGCACGTTGTCGCGGTTGGGATATTCGAGATACCGCTGCGCGTATCGATCGAGCAGCTCCGACGCGCGCGCGATGCATGCACCGTCGTCGAGCAGCACGCCGAGTACGGCGGCATGCAACACGCGTTCGGAGAGCCAGAGCTGATACCAGTACGGGCGAAAGCGGTCGTGCGGCTCTCCCGTCGCCTCGGTGCCGCAGCGCGGGCAGATATGGCGAGGATCGATCGGATCGAATCGCAGCAGCGTTCCATCGAGCGGGCAACGCCCGCCCACGCGCGACAGCAGTGCCTTGTCGCGCGGGATCGCCACGGAGCCGCTGAGCACGGGCGCGAGCTCCTCGCGCAGTCCGTGCGCGAGCGGTGCGAGTGAACCGGTGGCGACGATCCTTCGCGCCTCCAGCGCCTTCGCGTCGAGCAACAGGCTCATCGTCCCGTTCCTCGAGGCGCGAGCGACCAGTCGTGCACCGACACGAGCTCTCCGCGCAGGTCCATGCGCGCGCCGCGCACGCGTCGCGACACGCCCTGCACGCCGCGCGAGTGGTAGAGCCACGTCGCGGGCGCCAGCGAGTCGATGGCACGCTGCACGGCATCCCACGCCCGCTTGCGTGGCTCGCCTGAGGGCGACGCTTCCGTCGCGGCGAGCAACGTGTCCAGCGCGGAGGCGTGGAATCCCGTGTAGTCCAGCGTGCCTCCGCGTTGGCGGGAGTCGAACAGGGCGCCGACGTACGCGAGCGACAGATCGCCCGGCACGCCGGCGATCAGCACGTCGAACTGCTTGGTCGGCGCGCGCGCGGTGGTGAGGAAGCTTCCCATCTCCGTCTGCCGGACGCGGAGCGCGATGCCTCGCGCGCCCAAGTCTGCCTGCAACAGTTGCTCGGCCACGTTGTCGCCGCTGCCGACGGTGAGCAGCTCCACCGCGAGCGTCTTGCCGCCGCGGTGTCTGATTCCATCCGGACCACGGCGCCACCCCGCGGCGTCGAGCAACGCGTCGGACGCCGAGGTGTCGCGAACGACGGCGGGCGTCCACGCGAGGGGGCTGTCGGCGGGCACGGGACTCGACGATGGCGTCCCGAACCCGGCGAGCGCCACCTCGACGATCCGCGGCCGATCGATGGCTCGGGCCACCGCGCGACGCACGCGCGCGTCGTCGAACGGCGGGCGCGTCGTATTGAAGAACAGGCCCATCGAGAAGAGCACGGGATACGTCACGACCTGCAGCGTGGCATCGCGACGCGCCAGCGCGACCATCAACGGCGAGATGCCCGCCATGTCGAGCTCACCGCTGGCCAGACCGGCGAACTTCGTCGTCGCCTCATCGACGACCGCAATGGTGAGCCCATGCAGCACGGGGGGCCCGCCGAGTGACGCGGGGAAACGGTCGTTGCGAACAAAGCTCCACAGCGCGCCGCGCCGTCTGCTGGAAAAGACGAACGGACCATTCCCGACGGGGGCATCGTTGAAGTGCGCCACGCGCATCCCGATGCGCGGCGTCGCGGCGAGCAGATGCGCCGGCACGAGCGGCAGCTCGGCGAGGAATGCCGGGAGCTCGGCGACAGGCCGCGCGAACGCCAGCTCGAGCGTGGTGTCGTCGACCGCGATCGCCGTGTCGAGCGCGGCGAGCTCACTCGCGCGCGGATAGCCCGTCGACGGATCTTTCGCGGCCAGAAAGGTGAACGCCGCGTCGCGCGCCGTGGTCGGCGCACCGTCGTGCCATCGCAGATCCGGCGCGAGGGAGAGCCTCACGCTACGGCGATCCACAGACCAGCGCCAGCGTCGTGCGAGGTAAGGCTCGTGTCGCAGCGACGAGTCGTACCGCGTGAGTGTGACGAACAGCGCGTGGCGCTGAAGCTGCCGCGACAGGGGATGCGTCGTCACGAGCGGGTTGGCCGACTCGAGATCGGCGCCTGAGGCGAGCACCAGGACGTCGTCGGGCCGCTGAGGCGCGATGCACGCGGTGGCCAGCACCGACAGGAGGACGACGAGCGTTGACGCGCGTCGTGAGTGGTGCGATATCACCGCGTGCGCTCCTCCGCCCTCTTCCGCGCGCTCGCGCGCACGACGCTGCTGTACTGGTGCGTCCTGTCGCTCACCTTCGCGCTCCTCCGTCTGGCGCCCGGCGATCCGGCGACCTTCCTCCTCCCGCCCGGTGCGACGGCGAGCGATGCCGTCCGCTTGCGCGCCGAGCTCGGTCTGGATCGTCCGGTGCCGGTGCAATATGCACGCTGGCTGAGCGCTACGCTGCGCGGCGATCTCGGTGCGAGCTTCGTCGATCGCCGACCGGTGACGGCCGTGCTCTCCGACGCGCTCCCGATCTCGCTCGGACTCGGTGCCCTCTCACTCGCACTCTCCTTCGCGTTCGGCGTCGTCGCCGGTCTGGTGCAGGCGGCGCGTCGCGGTTCACTCGCGGACCATCTGCTCACGGGTCTGTCCGTCGTCCTCGCCGCATCTCCCGCCTACTGGCTCGGCCTCGGCGCCATCGCGTGCTTCACCTATCTCGCCTCGTCGCTCAGCATGCCGATGTGGATGCGCCTCCCCGCCGTGGGCATGACGACACCAGGCGCGGAGCTCGCGGGCGCGGCACGTCTCGCCGATCTGGCGCGGCATTCCATCCTGCCCGTCACGCTGCTCGCCGCGATCGGCGCCGCGGGGGTGGCGCGCTACGCGCGGTCCAGCGCGCTCGACGCGATCGGCGCGGACTGGGTGCGCACCGCGCGCGCGAAGGGACTCCCCGAGCGAGTGGTGCTTCGCCGGCATCTGCTGGCCAACCTGCGCGCGCCCCTCGTCACGCTGTTCGCGCTCTCGCTGCCCGGCACCGTCGCGGGCTCGGTGTTCGTGGAGACGATCTTCGGCTGGCCGGGCATGGGTCGCCTCATGGTCACCTCGATCGTCGCGCGCGACTATCCGGTGGTGCTCGGCTGCGCGATGGCGTACGCCGCGGTGGTCATCGTCGCGAATCTCGTTGCGGAGTCGTTGTTGCCATGGGCCGATCCGCGCATCGAGCCATGAGCCAGTCGGAGCCCACCCCACGCCGCTCGCGCTGGCCGGTCGCCGCGATGATGCTCGGCACCATTGCCCTCGGTGTAGTCGTCGTCCCGATGCTCGCGTCGCGAGATCCCCTGCTCATCCAGGACGTGCTGGCGCGACGGCTCCTGCCGCCGCTCACGAGCGACGACGCCGGCGCGTGGCATCTCCTGGGCACGGATCGCTTCGGGCGCGACCTCTTCGTTCGCATGATGCTCGCCGGGCGGCTGTCGCTTCTCGTCGGCGTGCTCGGCGCGGGATTGTCCGGCCTGGCCGGCACGCTGCTCGGCGCGCTGGCGGGATGGCGCGCGGGAAGTCTCGTCGACCGGTCGGTCACCGCGCTCGCCGACGTGCTGCTCGCGCTGCCGCGTCTCGTGCTGCTGCTCGTCGGCGTCGCGCTCTGGCAGCCCGGCATCGCGACGATCCTCGCCGTCCTCGTGCTCACCGGCTGGATGGGCGTCGCGCGGCTCGTGCGCGCCGAGGTGCGCGCGGTGCGCGAACGGCCGTACGTGCCGGCGGCGCAAGCGCTGGGTGCCACGCCAGCGCGCATCCTCTTCCGCCACGTGCTCCCCAACGCGGTGGGGCCTGCCCTTGTCGCGACGACACTCGGCGTCGGCAACGCGATCCTGCTCGAGAGCGGACTGTCCTTCCTCGGGCTCGGAATCCAGCCGCCCGCGCCCAGTTGGGGCAACATGATCGCCGGAGGACGCGATCTGCTCGTCGTCGCGCCGTGGGTGTCGCTCGCGCCGGGCATCGCGCTCGTCGTCACGGTACTGGCGACGACGATGCTCGGAGATGTGTGGCGCGACCGGCTGGCCGGTGAAGACGGCGGCGGTAGCCGGCCCTGACGTCAGGGCGCTAGGCGCGCGAGAATCGTGACGATTGCGTGCGGCTCGGCGACGAACGGGATCTCGTGCGCGCTCGAGGCCAGCGGCGCGAGGCGAGTCTCGTCCAGCCGCGCGACGCTCGCCTCGGCGATCATCGATCCGAGCCTCCACGCTCCCTCGACGCGATGATCGCGGCGGTTCACGCAGCGCAGCACGATCCAGTCGAGCTCCCGCGCGGGCATCGCCGCACTGAATGCCAGACCTGGTCCGACGAGCTCGAGACCGCCCACGATGCGAGGCTCGCCGAGATTCGACCGCAGCGTGTCGCCGATGAGGGGCAGCAACACGTCGTCGGCCATCGACTGCACCGTGTCGCGCTGCTCGGGAGTGTCGCGTCCGTGGAGTGCAATCGCGAACGCCGCTTCGAACGCGCCCGGCGACTGCGCGAGCGGCGTCTCGGCGGGCCAGCCGGCGTGACCCGGACGCTCCGGCAGGTCGTGACGAGATAACGTGCCGACGGCTCGCACGAGGGTGATGGCGACCGAGCCGTCGTGGATGCTCTCATACTCGGCGAGTCCATCGGAGAAGATCGTCGCGCCGGCATCGGCCCCGTACCGCGAGACCCACCGATGCAGCGGTGCGGTGGGGATGACTCGCTCCATGCGCGCATCGTCGTTCGAGATCGTCAACGGCTGACGAAGCACCGGATGGAACGCGGCGTCGGCGACGGTGGTCGCGTCACGAAGCCCCGTGGAGATCTTCACGCGCAGCCGGTGATCGTGCGCGGAGTTGTGGCCCACGACTCGGATGCGGACGAAGTGTGCATCCGCGTCGAGCGAGAGAACGACACGCATGCGAACCGTTCCCGATCGCCTCGGTGGAGTCCGATAGTCGATCGCGATCGCTCCCCGAAGCGGTCCGCGATGCACGACTCGCACACGACCGAACGCCGGCGCGGACAGCGCTCCGCGAATGGCCGGCGTGTAGAGATCTCCGACGTCCTTGGCATCCTCGAGCGAGAGCAGGCCATCGACGACGCGCCCTGTGGCAAGCTCGGACAACCGTATCGCGCCGCTTTCCGTGACAGTGACCGTCAGGATGCCGTTGTCGAGCGAGTCGCCCTCGGCGCGCACCGGATTGGGAATCTCCACGCGCGACGTCCTGCGACCGCCGCCGCGCGGCGCAAACGTCTCCACGGCATACCCATTCACTGGACGGACCCAGCCCAGCGCGCGGGCTTCGGACACTAGATCGGCATCTGGATAGTCGCGCGGCGACTCGGTGAGTGCGACGCGCTCGCTCCGGGACAGGATCTGTAGCGGAACACCTTCCACCCGCCACGACGGCACCTGACGCCGAGCACCCTGTCGATCCGCGGAGCCAGGGCCGACGGCCACACCGGCGATCGTCGCAGAGAGCTCGAGCTCCACGACGCCGCCTCGCGCGCGCGCCGCTCGATTGCGAATGACCACCGCCGGACTCCAGCGCGGTTGCGCGCCGCGCGCCAGCTCCTCGTCATGCTCCAGCAGCGCCGTGAGCGCGTCAGCGCGCAGCCCATCCGCCTGCTCCCCCGCGTCATCATGCCGCGCATCGAGCGCGGAGGCGACCGCGTCGATCGACGTGCCGCAGAGCGTATCGTGTGGATGGCCTTGCAGAAGCGTGCGCCAGGCGTGCCGCAGCAGCGCCGCCGACCGCGCGTCGACGCCGTGCGGCCGCAGCGCCAGCCACGGCTCGACGTCGTGCACCAGCGACCGCTCGAGCCGCGCGTTCCGGCGCTTCTGTGCCGCGCGAGTGCCGAGCGTGCCCTGTAGAGTCCAGGTGTAACCGTAGGAGTCGCGCAGCTCGCCGTCGATCGTCGCAAGCTCGTGATCGCACGCGGCCGCGGCGAGCGCGCTGCACGCATCGCGCAACGCGGACGGTCGTACCTCTGCGGGCGACGCGGCTGCCGCGAGCGCGTGTACGGCTTCTGCCTGTCCGCGCTGCCGCGCATGATGATCGGCGCCGTTGAGCAGCAGGGTCACGCCGAGTGTGGCGCGCGGCCGAAGTACTCCCTCCACGCGCTGCCAGCGCTCGGCTGCGGCCTCCGCCTCTAGCGGGAGCGTGCTTCCGAACTCGTATCCGTCCGGCGGCAGATGGAGCATCAACACATCGGCCCCCGCCGATCCGCGCCACCGCACGACGTCACCCTCGGGCCATCGTGCACCCCCGTAGCCGCGCCACGTCACGACCAGCGCGCAGCCGAATCCTTCGGCGAGGTCGGGCAGTGCGGCCGGATGTCCGAACGCGTCCGGACAGTAGAGCACCGATGGCGCCAGGGCACGCAGTGCGCGAAGCACGTCCCGGCCGGCGAGGAGATTACGGATGAGCGCTTCACCGCCGGGGATCAGCTCGTCGGCGAGCACGTACCATGGCCCCGCTTCGATGCGCTCCGCGCGGAGCAGCGCACCGAGCTCCGCGGCGCGTTCGGGCCGGACCGCCAGGTAGTCCTCGAGCACGATGCCCTGGCCGTCCAGGAGAAAGCTCTCGCCGGGTGGCGGGGGCTCGTCGAGGAGCTCGTCGACGAGCGCGACCAGCCGCTGCCGAAAACGCCCCGCGGAGCGGTACCACTCCCGGTCCCAGTGGGTGTGCGCGACGACGAGCACGGTCAGCGGCGAAGTCATGCGCGCAGTGTGGATGCGCGTCTGGCGCGGCACAAGCCGACGAACGCACGCGCGGGGCGGACCCGAAGGTCCGCCCCGCGCCGTGCACGACGAACCCTACCCGTTAGACGACTGGGCGACGTCCCGTGATGAGGCGATAGATGATCACGATCACCGCGACGACGAGCAGAAGATGGATCAGCCCACCGCCGACATGGAAGGCGAATGCGCCGAGTGCCCAGAGGACGAACAGGACGATCGCAACAGTTAGCAGCATGGGGTGCATCCTCGATTGAGTGGGTGGGGTTGCAATTCCGGGCGCAGGTAAGGCAACGATCATACCGGACGCTGCGCTACGGCCGGGCTACCCCGTTCGCCGGGTCGGGTGCGCGCGACGCCCCTGGTGTGATCGGAGCGATCGCGTGTGTCTGACGGGCGAGCAGGATTCGCGCGGCGCGCACGTCGTGACCCACGTCGATGAGCAGGATCGCGAGATCCCCGACGCCCCAGAGCAGACCGGCCAGGACGATGAGCCGGCTGGCCTCACCCAACAGTGTCGGGATGGCCGCGCTCCCCTGCGCCACGACGCCGGTGACGATCTCCGCCACGAGCAAGAGTCCGAGCACGACTCCCATGAGCTTGAACAACTTGGAGAGGTAGCGCAGCCCAACATACGGCTCGAGGTCGCTGAGCCGAACGTCCGGGATCACCACCGCCTCTTTTTCGGGCTGGAGCACGTGCCCCAGCCGGTCAATCGGTCCCGCGGACTTCACGGGTGTCGTCGTATCCACTGCCCGCCGATGTTCTGTCATCATCCTCCTCCGGAGCCGAGCCAGCGGGCACGATAGCCCCGCGTGTCGATGTGAATGAAAGGTCCGTGCCCAGACGCCGCCGGATACACGCCAGCACCCCCTATCAGCTCGGGATGCGCCGCCTCCACCCGGTCCACCGCCTGACTCACGATCCGGCTGTCGTCTACACTGATCCGTCCGTCACGGTTGAGGTCGTCCATCAAACCATCCCCGTTGCTATCGATGAAGACATCCGCGGCGTCGCCGTACATGTGACGGCTGAGACCGGCGCGGCCCCCGGTGCTTCCGCCTCCCTTGTTGTACTGCGGCGTCCGAAAGCCGCTCATCACGCGAACGCCCTGCACGTTGATCCCTCGTTCCTGGAGGTCGGCCAACACGAGCTCGAGCTTATCCACGTTCCGCATTTCCAGCACCAGGAACTTCGGCCACACGTTGGGCTGGTCGTGCGTGAGGAAGTCGCGCAGCTTGAAGTGCTCGGACACGCGTGTGTCGGCGTTCTGCGGCGTGACCTCGATGAATCCCGAGGGCGGGCGGTATCTGTCCGCGGGTGCCTTCCGCGGGGCGTTCACCTTGCCGCGCTCGCCGGGCCAGTTTCCCATATAGTAGAGCCCGACCCGCCCGTTCTGCTTGTCGCTGAGCGGGCGCATGCTGATCAGGTTGAAGTTTGTGATCGGTTTGATCGCGCTTCCGACGGCGACGGCGAGCCGCCAGATCCCGGCGCGGGGCGCCGCCGTACCCTGGGCCGATTGCGCCTCCTCGGCTCGCAACTCCGCGCCCGCGGGCAGCGACTCCGCGTCGAGTGGCGTGCCGGCGGGCCTCAGCTGCACGCGCAGCTTGCCGCTCGCCCCCCGCAGCTCGCCTGAGAGCGCGCTGAGCGACGCGTCGGTGAGATAGGCCGTGGATGGCGCGTCCGCCCGAGTGAGTGCGTTCGTGATCGACGCGACGGGTGACCCGGTGGCCTGGCCCGCACCGATCTTCGTCGCCGCTTCCACGATCGACCACGTCCATCCGATGGCGAGCACCGCGACGACTACGCCGCTGGCCAGATCGACCCACCGCGCCGTTCGAGACGACACGCCGGCGCGATGCCAGCGGTTCGTCGTCGGCTCAGGAAGACTGAGCGCGCGCTCGGCCACGTGGACGAACTCGTCGAAGAAGCCGGTTGCCCCGTCGCGAGCGTCTATCGAACTTCCGTGGCTCTCGACGTCTTCCACACCGCGGCCCTGATGCAGACCTTTCTTGACCTTTTCCATCAACTGACGAATGTCCGCGAGCTGGTCCGCGTTGGCGGATACGTTGGCCTGACGGCCATCATCTTCGCCGAGACGGGGCTGCTGGTCGGCTTCTTTCTTCCGGGCGATTCACTGCTCGTCACGGCGGGGTTGCTGTCGGCACAACCGCAGTTCGGTCTCAACGTGTACCTCCTTGGGGCCATCCTCACAGTGGCGGCCATCCTCGGCAACTCGCTGGGCTACGCGATCGGGCGGGTCAGCGGCCCGCGTCTGTTCACGCGCGACGACTCCCTGCTGTTCAAGAAGAAGCATCTCTACCGTGCCCAGGAGTTCTACAGGAAGCACGGTGGCAAGACGCTCGTCATTGCGCGTTTCATGCCTATAGTACGCACATTTGTCCCGGTCGTGGCCGGATTGGCCCAAATGCCTCTCGCCGCCTATACGGCCTATAACGTGCTTGGAGCGGTCGCCTGGATCTGGTCGATGCTGCTCATCGGGCATTTCCTGGGTCGCGTGGTCCCGGGCATCGACAAGCACATCGAGCCGATGATCCTCGTCATCATCGCGCTCTCGCTCTTGCCGGCGCTCATCTCGTGGTACCGCGAGCGGCGCAAGACGGCCGCGCCGCCCCCCGCCCTACCCGATCCCTGACCCAACTGGAGAACGACATGGCTCACACGCTCCCACCGCTCCCGTACGCTCTCAACGCGCTCGAGCCGCACATCGACGCGCAGACGATGGAGATCCACCATGGCAAGCATCACAACGCGTACGTGACGAACCTGAACGCCGCGCTGGAGAAGGCCCCCGAGCTCGCGGACAAGACGCTCGAGGAGCTGCTGCGAAACCTCAACGGCGTGCCCGAAGCAATCCGCACCGCGGTGCGCAACAACGGTGGTGGACACTGGAATCACTCGCTGTTCTGGCCAACGATGGCGCCGAACGGCGGCGGCGAGCCGACGGGGAAACTGGCGGACGCGATCAAGAGCGCGTTCGGCGACTTCGACAAGTTCAAGGAGGCGTTCAATGCTGCCGGCGTGGGCCGGTTCGGCTCCGGGTGGGTCTGGCTCATGACGGAAGGCGACAAGCTCGTCATCACCAGCACGCCGAACCAGGACAACCCGCTCATGGAGGGTAAGGCCGCTCCCATTCTTGGCAACGACGTATGGGAGCACGCCTACTACCTCAAGTACCAGAACCGCCGGCCGGACTATCTGAAGGCGTGGTGGAACACGGTGGATTGGGAGGCGGTGGCGGGGAGGCTGTAGGGACCAGCGCCGCCGTGAACGGTTGACCGGTCACCGTCAACCGTTCACGGTCAACCGTCAACCGGTCAGGGTACCGGCGCCGCCTTCGGCTCGATCTTCACCGTCCACAACCCGCTATTGAAGTCGTTCACGTAAGCCAGGCCGTCTTTCTTGTTTACCACCACGCCCCACGTGAACGGCGAGTTGGCGAACCGGCCCTTCGGGTCGGCCGGCATCACCTCGCCGATCTCGCGCCCCTGCGCCAACAGATCGCCGCGAAGCTCGCCGGTCAGGTCGAACACCTTGAAGCCGGCGTTGTACGCGCCCACGTAGAGCGTGTCGCCGGCGACCCAGATGTTGTGCACCCCGCCGAACTCGGGCTCGTACCACGCGACCGACTTCGGGTGCTCGATGTCCTTCACGTCCAGCACCTGCAATCGGCCGTGCGCGCGTGAGATCCCGCCGGAGAAGAGCTTCTCGGCAGCCTCGTTGCTGAACACCTCGTCGGCGATGATCACGTAGTCCTTGTAGCGCCACGCCGTGTGGGTCCCGCGGATGAATCCCTTTCCACCCTCGGCCTGCACGTCCTTGTACAACGCGTCGAGATCGTACTTGTACTGCGACACGAATTGGGGATTCGAGGGAGAGCCGCCCTTGATCCCATTCCCCACGTCGAGGATGACGAGGCCGTCGTTCCACCACGAGCCATAGAGCAGGCCGTTCTGCACGTCGATGTCGTGCAGCATCCGGCCGGCGTCGGAGCGAGGTGTCTTCCAGGTCGCCACCTGCTTCGGGTGCGCGGGGTCGCTGATGTCGATGACGTGCAGCGCGCCCGTGCCGTCGTTCGTCAGATAGACGTGCGTGCCGAACTTCGGTTGCTGATGGATGAACGCCGAATGCACACCAGACGTGACGCCATCGGTGAACTCGCTCAGCGCCTTCGGATGCAACGGGTCGCGCGTGTCGGCGATGACGATGCCGTTCTTGCGATCGGCCGCGCCCTCGCGCGTGATCACCATGTAGTTGCCGTCCGGCGTCGTCATGATGTCGTTGATCGATCGCGCGTTCACGACGATCGAATCCACGATGGTCGGGGTCGAGGGGTTCGAGATGTCCACCGCATACACGCGGTCGCCGCCAATCATCGTGCCGAGATACGCGACGTTGCCATTGGGGTGCAGCCAGACCTCGCTCGTCGCGAATGCGGAGCGGATCAGCTTCCCCACCACCTTCAGCTGGCGCTTCACGTCTCGATCCGCCGCGGTGACGACGGCATCAGCCGTGCGCGCGCCGAAGCTCGCCGTCACCTGATAGCGTCCCGGCTTGTACGCGACGAATGCACCATCCTCGTCGACCATGCCGTTGCCCGGCGTGAAGAGCCAGCTCGGCGTGAGCCCGGCGATCTCACGCCCCTGGGCATCGCGAGGGATCGCACGGAACCGGACGACGTCGCCGGTCCGCACCTGCGACACCGCGGGCCGGATCTCGACGCTCGCGATGGGCGAGGCCGCAACGTCCACCGCCCACTTCTCCGACGCGCTACCCGCGGTCGCGGAGATCGTCGCGCGTCCTGTTGCCTGCGCGACCAGGATCCCATCGCTAGACAC
>JBDSDB010000226.1:0-12515 GCA_039920785.1 Gemmatimonadaceae bacterium | reverse complement strand
CAGCTCGCCAGGCAGTTCAATCCGGTGAAGTTCGACGCCGACGCGTGGGTGTTGCTCGCGAAGGACGCGGGGATGAAATACATCGTCATCACGTCCAAGCATCACGACGGCTTCGCGCTGTTCAAGTCCGCGGTGAGTCCGTTCAACATCGTCGATGCCACACCGTTCAAGCGCGACGTGCTGGCCGAGCTGGCGAAGTCGTGCGCAAAGCATGGGATGCGCCTCGGCTTCTATTACTCGCAGTCGCAGGACTGGCACGAGCCGAACGGGGCGGGCAACAGCTGGGATTTCGGCCCAGATTCGCTCAAGCACTACGACGAGTACCTGCGCGGCAAGGCCGAGCCGCAGGTGAAGGAGCTCCTCACGAAGTACGGGCCCGTTGCCCTCATCTGGTTCGACACGCCGCGCATGATGGCCGGCGAGCGCGCCACTCGCTTCACGCAGCTCGTGCGCACGCTGCAGCCCACGACGCTGATCGACGGGCGGCTCGGCGAGAGCGGCGACTACGTGAGCACCGGTGACAACGTCATCCCCCGCGAGAAGCTCAATCAGGCGTGGGAGGTGCCGGCCACTCTCAACCACACGTGGGGCTATCGCACCAACGATCACGATTGGAAGTCGATGGGCGACGTGATCTTCAAGCTCGTGGACGTGACGAGCAAGGGCGGGAACTATCTCCTCAACGTCGGACCGATGGCCGATGGCCTGATGCCGCAGCCGGCGGTCGACGTGCTGCGCCATTCCGGTGAGTGGCTCAGGGTGAATGGCGAGGCGGTCTACGGAGCGCATCCCACGCCATTCGGCGAGGAGGTCGGTGAGCCGAGCGCGCGCGGCACGAAGGATCTGCGCGGCCAGCCGCTCGTGCTGCCGCACGACGAGTACCGGTACACGACGAAGCCGGGAAAGCTGTACGTCACCTTCTTCGCCGGTCCGCGCGTGCCGTTCGCGCTGCCCAGGATGCAGAATGCGGTGACGCGTGCGTATCGATTGAGCGACAAGACGCCGATCGAGATCAAGGACGTGAACGGCGAGAAGCAGTTGCAGCTCCAGCCCTTCGGCGTGATCAACGATCCCACGGCGACGGTGATCGTCGTGGAGTTCGAGGGAGATGTGGTGCGGCGTTAGCGCGGGCGCGACGCGCACGAGAGATTGAACAGTTGCGCACGGAGGACGGCGGGTCGGTGCGTGGGGCCTTCGTGGTGATCGAGCGTCTCGATGATCGCGCTCAGAGTATTGTACGGGATACGCTCACAGTGTACGGCGACGGCGTATTCACCGGCCATCTCCGACCAAGGTCCTACGCACACACCTCACGGATGCGAGCGGAATTGTCTGGATACGAGCCACTGGACGTCGTCGTCCCGCGCGACCCCGTCATGGCTGGAAACTGTAAGATTCGGGCAACGATGCGGAGACGAGGACACGATGCCAAAGCTGCCGGCGCAGTGCGCATTGGCGCCGGCGCGGACGCGGCGCCTCCGGATCGCCTCTGCGGCCGGTGCGTGAACTCGAGAGCGTAGCGCGCGGAGCGCGCAGCGACTCGGGTGGCAGAATAGGACGCGACCACAATATTCCCGACTATGTCCCTCTCCGCTTGGGTAGGCCCGCTGGCGATGCTGGCGATAGCGCTCCCCCTCCTCGCGCTGATCGTTCACCGACGCGTCCCGTCCATTGCAGCTTGGCTAGGCGCCCTTCTCGCATGGCGCCAGCGCGATGATCGCCCAGCGGACATGGCTCGCGCCGCCTCCTATCACGCGCGCTTGCCCGAGCATGCCCGGGCCGGCGCCCTGGACGACCGCACCTGGCGGGATCTGGATCTTGACGACTTGTTCTGTGCGCTGGACCGCACCGAGAGCGAGCCTGGCCGCCAGTACCTGTACCATCTCCTTCGGACGCCGCAAGTCTCGAGCGAGGCGCTCGAGCGTCGCGAGCTATTGCTTGGCCGCCTCGCGCACGACGCAGCGCTGACCGAGCGAATCCGGAGGCCGCTCAGTCGCCTTCAGCATCCGCGCGCGGGCGACCTGGTACACCTGGTCCTCGGATCGCTCCCGGCGCGCCCGCGCTATTGGCTCCTCTTCCCGATGCTGACGGTCACCTCGGTGACGTCGCTCGTCTTGTTCCTCACCGTCTGGCCCCCGGCCTTCGTCATCTGGTTGGGCGTGTGCCTCGTGAACCTCTGGGTGCAGCTCGCCTACAAACCGCGCGTGAAACGGTTCGTCCCCGCCATTCGCGAGCTGCCAGCGTTCATCGGCGCCGCCCAGGCGCTGGGCGCGCTGGAGATCTCCGAGGCGCAGAACGAGATGGCGACCCTGCGCGACGGGTCCAGGACGCTCCGCGGTCTTCGGCGAGCGGCGAAGTGGCTCGTCTTCGAGCCCGACAACGGGAACGAGCTCGCGGCGAGCGTCTACGAATACATCAATCTGGTCTTCCTGCTCGACGTGAACGCGTTCGTCTTCACCATCGAGAAGCTGCGTGCCTCGCAGCATTCGATGCAGGCGGTGTTCGAGGCACTCGGCTACCTCGACGCGATGCAGTCGGTGACTCGATGGCGCTCGAGTCTCCCTCGTTGGACCACGCCGCAGTTCGTGTCCGCTGGCAAGGCGCTCGACGTCGAGGCGCTGTACCACCCACTCCTGTCGGACGCCGTGCCGAACTCGCTCAACGTGGAGGACGCGAGCGTCCTCATCACCGGGTCGAACATGTCGGGCAAGACGACGTTCGTGCGCGCTCTCGGCGTGAGCGCGATCTTCGCACAGACCCTGCACACCGTCTGCGCCACCGGATGGCGCATCCCGATGATGCGGGTGCGGACCTCCATCGGCCGTGCCGATAGCATCACCGAGGGGAAGAGCTATTACCTGGCCGAGGTGGAGTCCGTCGCCGCCCTCGTACATGCGAAGGCCGATGGCACCCAGTGCCTGTTCCTGCTCGACGAGATCTTTCGTGGCACCAACACCACCGAGCGGGTGGCGGCCGGCTACGCGGTCCTGTCGTATCTGGATCGTGGTGCGGACATCGTCGTGGTGGCTACCCATGACATCGAGCTGATCGACCTCCTCGGCGAACGCTATGCGACCCGGCACTTCCGCGAGACGGTAACGGACGGCCAGATGAGCTTCGATTATCGGATCCACGACGGCACGTCGTCGAGCCGTAACGCCATCGCGCTGCTCGAAGTGGTGCAGCTTCCGCCCGATCTCGTTGCCGAGGCGGTGGCCACTCTCGATTGGCAGTCTCGTTCACGGCCCGACGGCGCCGTACACGGGACCCTCGCATGATCTATTGTGGCCCTCGAACCAGGACCTTCGTCTCCCCCGAGTAATGGAAGCCGTTCCGCGCCCAGCACGCCCGGCTCCGGAGCGCCCTGCGCGCGGTCGGGACGGGCTGCTCACCCCGCCTGCAACGGCTGCTCACGCATTGCGCAACGAATAGCGGCTCACCCATTCTTTTTTCCCGCAGAGGTGACGGTATGCCCGTGCTCACAGACGTACAGCTCTCCAGCCTCGAGTCATGATTCTCCCACTCGTTCTGCTCCTCCAAGCCGCGCAGCAGCCGCCCGCCACGCCCCTCCGCCGCGTTCCCGATCCGGGCGTCATTGCCACCGATCAGCGCGTCACGCCCGCCGGCGTGCAGAGCGTGTTCGACGATCGCGTCACGGGCGTGCGGTTCGGCCGCGCACCCGGCGAGCTCTGGGTCGCGGCAACGAAGGCCGCGTATCGCCTCGCGTGGCGTGACAACCGCGTGCTCGCCAGCAACCGCGTAGACGGGCGCAGCGGAGTCCACGGCGTCGCGATCGACCCAGTCACCGGCCGCGCGCTCGTCTCGTCCGTGGGACGCCTGCCCGCGGGAATGACGGAGAGTCGCCTGCCCGGCTCGGCGCCGCTCGCCGCGAACAACGCGGTCGCGCATCTCACGATGTATTCCGGAGACGCAACGTCCACTCGCGGATCGAGCGGTGACAGCGCGCGCGTCGTCGCCATCTCGCCCGGAGTGGGCGACTACATGGCCGGCGGACCGGGGGTGGCGCTTCGTGCGAACGCGACGGGCAAGCGCGTCGCCGTGTTGCCGCTCCCCGCGAACGACGAGCTCGCGATCATCGACGCCGAGAGCGGGGCGGTGCTGCGCTCGGTCGCGCTCGGGGTGCTTCCTGTCGCTGCCGTCGTCTCCGCCGATGGCAGCATGGCGTACGTGACCGTGTTCGGCGGCGCCAAGCCCAAGGCCGGCGAGCGGGCCATGATGCAGTGCTGCGACCCGCGCGTCGAATCGGTGCGCGTCGACGCGCGTGGCATCGCCGAGTCTGGGAACGTGAGCCGCGTGGATCTCGTGACCGGGCGCGTCACCGACGTGATCACCGTCGGACGCCATCCCACGGGGCTCGCCTGGGATCAGCGGCGCGGGCGGCTGTACGTCGCCAACGGCAACTCGGACGACGTCAGCGTGATCGACACGCGCACGAACGCCGTGGTCGCGACGATCCCGGTCGCGCCCTTCCGCGAGCGGCGCGCCGGCATCGCGCCCACCGCCGTGGCCATTTCGGCCGACGGCGCTCGGCTGTACGTGACGCTGGGCGGCGTCAATGCCGTCATGGTGCTCGACGTCGTCGCCGGCGCGACCGGTGCGGGCGCCGCGCGCTTTCGCGGCATGATCCCCACGGGCTGGTATCCGTCGAGCATCGACGTCAGCGCCGATGGGCGCACGATCGCTGTGGGAACACTGCTCGGCGTCGGGTCCGGCATCGGTAACAAGGGCGGCAAGCGCGGGCGATACGTGCACGCGGTGCGCGGCTCGGTGAACGTCATCACGGTGCCGTCCGACGCGCAGCTCTCGGCGTACACCACCTCGGTGGCGCAGAACAACCGACTCGCCATGAGCGGCGCGCCGGCACTGCCCGCGGCGCGCGAAAACGTCGTCACGCGCGCCGTGCCCGAGCGGCCGGGCGAACCGTCGGCCATCGAGCACGTCGTCTATCTCATCAGGGAGAACCGCACCTACGACCAGGTGCTGGGCGACATCGGCAAGGGCGCGAGCGATCCCAGCCTCGTGATGTACGACCGCAGCGTGACGCCCAACGCCCACGCGCTCGCCGAGCAGTTCGTCGTGCTCGATCACTTCTTCGCCTCGGGCGGAAATTCGGCCGACGGGCACCAGTGGCTCACACAGTCGAACGAGACCGACTACCCGATGTGGCCGTTGTACTTCGGCCGTAGCTATCCGTCGGAGTCGGTCGACGCGCTGGCGTATTCGTCCGGCGGGTTCCTGTGGGAGGCTGCAAAGGGGAAGGGCAAGACGGTCACCGTGTTCGGCGAGTACGCACCGTCCGAGCGCAATCCCAAGGCGGCCGTGCGCGCCAGACTGCTCGCGCAGTACCGCGATTCGCAGCCGCACGATCCCGCCTTCTTCCGGCGTGAGCTGGCGAAGATGTACGACACGCACTCGGCGCTTCCCTCGCTCGATCCGCTGCTCGTGCGGGAGTATCCCGGCTGGTCGATGGGCGTGCCCGATGTCGCGAAGGCGGATGTCATCATCGACCACCTGCGTGAGTGGGAAGCGAAGAAGTCGATGCCCCACCTCGTGATGATCATCCTCCCGAGCGACCATACCGTGGGCACATCGGCCGGGTGGTGCACGCCCAAGGCGTGTGTGGCGGACAACGATCTCGCCATGGGGCAGATCGTCGAAGCGCTGTCGCGATCGTCGTTCTGGCCGAAGATGGCGATCCTCGTCGTCGAGGACGACGCGCAGGACGGCGTCGATCACATCGATGGGCACCGCACCGTCGCCCTGGTCGCGAGCCCGTTCGCCAAGCGCGGTGCGCTCGACAGCACCTTCTACAGCCAGCCGAGCATGGTGAAGACGATCGAGCTCATGCTCGGCCTGCCGGCGCTGAGCATGTTCGATCTCGTGGCCACCGACATGCGCGCGAGCTTCATCGCGCCCGGTGAGACACCCGATCTCACGCCATACAAGGCACTCACTCCCACACAGTCGCTGTATGAGTTGAATCAGCGCGTCGGTGCGATCACCGGCCCGCACTCGGCGGCGCGCAGGACGGCGGCGCTGGCGTCGTCGCGAATGCGCTTCGACACGCCGGATGCGGCGCCGTCCGACCGGTTGAACCGCATCCTCTGGCACGACGCGCGTGGGTGGGGCACGCCGTATCCGGGCGTGAAGCGCTCGCTGTTCTTCCCGCTCGCCGTGGACATCGATGACGACGACCGCGAGGATAAGGAGGGAGACGACCGCTAGGCACGCTCCCGAGTGATGACGCGATACGCGGGGTAGCTCAGGACGAGCAACCCCGCGACCACCATTCCGCCGCGCGGCTCCGCCATCACCGTCGCGACGAGGAACACGAGCGAGCCGACGAGCACGAGCCCTGTCGTCCAGGGATGTCCCCACGTGCGATAGGGTCTCGGCGCGTCGGGCTCGCGGCGTCGCAGCACGAACAGCGAGGCGAACGACATCCCGTAGCTGGCGACGAACAGGAACGCGCAAATCGCGATGATCCGCTCGAAAGTGCCCGTGAGCAGGAAGAGCGCCGCGGCCGCGCCGCCGACGATGAGCGCGACGTTCGGCGTGCCTCCGGCGTTGACGCGCGCGAACGACGATGGAGCGATGCCGTCCTGACCCAGCGCGTACGCCACTCGCGACGCCATCAGCGAGTTCGCCACCGCCGCACTGGGCAACACGAGCACGATGAGGAGCTGCACCAGTATGCCGCCACGCTCACCGAAGACGACCGCCGCCGCCGTGCCCGCGCTCAGAGGCGACGCCGCGATGGCGGCGATGGGGAGCACCGCGAGGAACGCGGCGTTGATCAGGAGGTAGATCACCATCGTCGAGACGACGCCGCCGGCCAGCGAGCGTGGAATCTCACGACCCGGGTCGCGAACCTCTCCGGCGAAATACACGATGCCCGTCCATCCGTCGTACGCGAAGATGATTCCCTGGAGCGCCGCGACCATCGCCGCGACGAGGGCGAAGCCGACGGGCGCGGCGATCGCCGGCGCTGTCGGTGCCGCGGACCCGCGGTGCGAGAGGCGCCAGTAGAAGCATGCCGCCACGAGAGCGAGCAGCACCAGCGCCTTGAGGAGGCTGGTCGTTCGCTGCACTCGATCGCTCTCGCGCACGCCGCGTAGCAGGACCACGGTCATCACCGCCAGCGCCACCGATGCCACGACCACGGCGTGCGGCGCCAGCACGGGTGCGAGCACGCCCAACGCCTCTGCCTCGAGGATGGCGACGGCGGCAACCCCCGCGCAGGTGGAGAGCCAGTCGTTCCATCCCACGAGAAAGCCGGCGTAGTTCCCCAGGGCCCTCCGGACGAACACGTATTGCCCGCCGGAGCGCGGCACCATCGTCGCCAGCTCGGCGATCGCGTTGGCGCCGAGCAGCGCGTAGATCCCGCCGATCACCCACGCGCCGAGAAACAGGAAGGGAACGGGGAGCCGCGCCGCGACGTCCGCCGGCGAGCGCAGAATCCCTGCGCCGATCATCCCACCCACGCCCACCGCGACTCCAAACCACACGCCGAGCGACCGCGTGAGCCGATGCGTCGGTACCGCCTCGAGCGCGGCGGTCACGTCAGGAACTCGTGCAGGAGCGAATGAAAGTGGTGCACCCCGTTCTCACGCGCCGCCGAGTATCGCCCCCGATCGTAGACGCGCGAGCGCAGGTTGCGCTGCACGACTTCGCAGATGCGGATGTCCTCCTCCTGGATCTCGTCGCTGAAGGCGAGGAGCTTGGTCCATGCCGCATCGCTCGCCGCGTCGTGCGGTGAGTCGATGGCGTACCACTCGAACACGACCTTGCATCGGTCGTGACCCATCGGGATCACGACGTTGGTCTGCATCTGACCGAGGTAGACGTTGAGCATCACGTTCGGGAACAGCCATACGTACACCGCCTCGGCGATCTCCGCCGAGCGCGGATCGTAGACGCGGTCCGCCGCGTCGCCGCGCGCGGGGCGCATCGGCGCGTGCTGGATGGAGAAGTAGCGATGCGGCTCGACCGTGTAGTTGTCGTAGTCGAGCTCCTTGTGCAGACCGGGATGCACGACGGGCACGTGATACCCCTCGAGGTAGTTGTCGACGTAGATCTTCCAGTTGCAGTCGATCACCCACTCCTTTCGCGTGACGTAATGCATCGACTCGCAGGCGAAGGGCGCGACGCGCTGCGGGAGGTCCTCCAACACGTCGAGCAGTGGCGGCGCCTTGCCGTCGAGGTTCGCGAAGACGAGCGGACCCCACGCGGCGACCTGCACCGGCACGAGATGCATGTCCGCCGCGTCGAAGCGCTCGACACCCTGCATCTCCGGAGCGCGCTGCAGTGAGCCGTCGAGCGAATACGTCCACCCGTGATAGCGGCACTGCAGCGTGTTGCGCTTGCCGCAGCCGGACGCCACCGGTCCTGCACGATGGAGGCACACGTTGTAGAAGCCGCGGAGCGCGTCGCCGTCACGCAGGACGACGATGGGATCGTTACCGATCTGCGCGGTGAAGAACTGCCCGTGCTCGCGCGCATCGTCCAGTCGGCCCACCAGCTGCCACGTGCGCGCGAACACCCGTTCGCGCTCGAGCTCGAGGTACACCGGATCGACGTACACCCGAGCAGGGATCGTCGACGCGCGCGCGATGTTCGGATCGAATGGGAAGACGAGCGACATGCTCGACTACGGGGCGGCCGCGCAGACGACGCGCCGGTACGCGAACTCGATGCGCCGCTGCGCCCCCCGCATCGTGCCGTCGATCCACGCCAACACGGAGTCGCGGCCGAGGCGCCGATAGCCGACTCGCTGTGGAAAGTCGTGCGTCGGCGCGACGAAGACCACGCTGTCCGCATTCGCCACGCTGGCGACGAACGTCGTCACCGGCTGCCCGCTCGGATGCGCCTCGTACAGCAACCGCGCGCCGTCCTGCTTGATGAGCGTGAGCTCGTACGACGCGAGCCCCTTCGTCGTCGACGTCGTGCGCCCCATGCCGAGCATCGTGCCGGAGACGAGAGGCATCCGCTGTTCCTCGACGACGCGCGTCGCGGTCTTCAATTCGAGGCACCCCGTCAGCCACCCGACACTGGCGACGTCGGTGGTGCCCTGCCCGCGCGCGGCGATCGGAATGATGAGCGCCGCGCAGACGAGCATGACCAGGGCGAGAGATGGCATGGCGGCAGCGATCGAAGGGCCGAAGGGCTGGGAGGAATCGCGATGCGACAACATGCGCGCCGTGGCCGGTTCGCGCCACTCGTCTCGTAACCTCCATGCCGTCCGGCAAGTCAACATCACGTGACCACCCCCGCCCGCACCTCCTCACTGCCCATTCGGCGCTCGCTGCTCGCCTTCACGCTCGCGGTCACCGCGGCGATCGCGTGCTCGGCCGCGGACGTCTCGATCACCGATCCGCCGCCGGTCGCCACGCCCGACACGACCAGCGCGGGCACGAGCATCGGTGCGCGGCGCGTCTTTCCGGCGGACAATCCGTGGAACACCGACATCTCCGCGCAGCCCGTGGATCCGGCGTCGGCGACGCTGATTGCATCGTGCGGCGTCCGGAACCTGCACCCGGATTTCGGATCGGTGTACGGCATCCCCTACGTGCTCGTCGGCAGCGCCACGCCGCGGCGGCCGGTCAGCTTCGACTACGCCGACGAGAGCGATCCCGGCCCCTACCCGATCCCCGCCGACGCCCCCATCGAGGGGGGCGCGTCGAGCACGGGCGACCGTCATGTGCTCGTCGTCGATACCGTCGCGTGGAAGCTCTACGAGTTGTTCGACGCGCGTCCGCTCAACGGCGGCACGAGCTGGCGCGCGGGCTCGGGCGCAGCCTTCGATCTCAGCTCCAACGCACTGCGTCCACTCTACTGGACATCCGCCGATGCGGCGGGCTTGCCCATCTTCCCCGGCCTCGTACGCTACGACGAGGCCGTCGTGCGCGGTGCAATCGACCACGCCGTGCGATTCACCTGCCCCCGCACGCGGCGCGCGTTCGTGTCACCCGCGCGACACTACGCCAGCGGCGACACCTCGTCCGCGCTGCCGCCGATGGGGATGCGCGTTCGCCTGAAGTCGACGTTCGACGTCGGCAGCTACCCCGCCGAGGTGCAGGTCATCCTGCGCGCGATGAAGAAGTACGGATTGATCCTCGCCGACAACGGCAGCGGCTGGTACGTCACCGGCGCTCCCGATCCGCGCTGGAGCGACGCGCGACTCGGCGCGCTGAAGCAAGTACCGTCCAGCGCATTCGAGGTGGTGCGAATGGGCGCGGTGACGCGCTGATCTCGTCGAGCGAGCGTCACCACCGCAGCACCAGCTTTCCAAAATTCGTGTTCGCCGCCATCTCCTCGTGCGCCGCTCGGATCTCGCTGAACGGCATCACTCGTTCGATCACCGGCCGCAGCAGGCCGGACTCGAACTGCGGCACCACCCGCGCCGAGAACTCGCGGGCAAGGGAGATCTTCTCCTCCATCGCCCGCGACCGTAGCACGGTTCCGACGATCCTGAGCCGTTTCCGCAGCACGACGCCGAGGTCGATATCCGCGCGGCTGCCCGCCGTGAGGCCGACCAGGACGAGCCGCCCGCGCGGTGCCAGTACGCGCAGCCCGTCGCGCAGAAAGTCGCCGCCGACCAGGTCGACGATCGCGTGCACGGCGTTCGTGCCGGCCAATTCATCCACACGCGCTGGCCAATTGGCGGCCGACGTGTCGATCCCGTGTACGAGGCCGAGCGTGCGCGCTCGCTCGAGCTTCGAGGCGGAGCGAGACGTGCCGATCACCGTCACGCCGGCGAGGTGCGCGAGCTGTAGCGCGGCCGTCCCGACGCCGCTGCCGATCGCGTGCACGAGCACTCGCTCACCGAGCTGCACGTCGAGCTGATTGAACAGCGCATCGTAGGCCGTGAGGAACGCCTCCGGGATCGCTGCGGCATCCTCGAACGACAGCCCGCTCGGCATCGGAAGCACCTCGCGCTCGTGCACGCAGAGGTACTCCGCGTGCGCGCCACCGCCCACGATCCCCATCACGCGGCTGCCTACGGTCCACATCGTCGCCGACGGACCCAGCGCGTCCACTTCACCCGCGTACTCCAGACCGGGAATGTCGGACGGAGCGCCCGGCGGGGCGGGGTAGTTCCCCATGCGCTGACTCAGATCGGCACGATTGAGCGCCGACGCACGAACGCGCACGCGCACCTGCCCGAGGCCCAGTTCGGGAAGCGGACGCTCATGCTCTTCGAGCACCTCGGGGCCGCCGGCTCTGGTGTTGACGATGGCTCGCATGTCTGGTCGTAGTTCTGATCTCGGCAACTCTGGCCGCGGAAGCTTCATAGTACTCTCTCCGCCCACCCGAGGACATCGGGTCGTTCCTGCTCGCGCATCGGGGTCAGAATGATTTTTCCGCGTCCGAGTCCATCAAGCGGTTGGCAGCCGTCTCCGCACCGTCGGTTCGCATCACACTCGCCACGGCGTGAGCGCGTGCGACAACCTCGAGTTGCAGCGTGCGCTCGAGCGCATCCCTCAACGAGTCCGTAGTCGGTGCGCCGGCCGCGTGTGCGGTGCCCACACCGAGCTCGTGGATCCGCCGTGCCCAGTAATGCTGATCGTACATCTGGGGGACGACGACCTGCGGCGCGCCGCCTCGCGCGGCCGCGGTGGTGGTACCTGCGCCGCCGTGATGGACTACGGCCGCTACCCGCGTGAACAGTGCCTGCTGGTTCACCTCACCGATGGCCAGGCAATCCGCTCGGTCGTCCACGAGCGAGAGGTCGGCCCATCCACGCGAGACGATCGCTCGTCGCCCGACCGCGCGAGCCGATTCCACCATCACGCGGCTGAGGTGCTCCGGCGCGCGGATGCTCCCGAAGCCGAAGTAGATGGGCGGCTCGCCGCCATCGAGGAACGCCTCCAGCTCGGGGGAGAACGGACGCTCGTCCGGCGCGAGCCACGCGCCCGTTTGCATCACGGTGTGGTCCGTTGATTCGGGCCAGGGCGCCAACGTCGGGTCGGCGGCCAACCAGGGCCTGTCGGTGAAGATGTGGCGGCGCACGTCGCTCACGGGGGCGAGGCCCACCGCGACGCGATGGCCGTTGAGGAGGTCTCCCCACCCGTCGTTCCACCTTCGTGCATCCTGGGCCCAGAGGTCGCGGTTGTCCGCCGTCTCCGGCGCCAATGAATCGCCGATCGCGCCCAACTGAATCGGCGCGTGATGTGGAGATGGCAGCACCGTCGGGCAGAAAGCGACGAACACGTATGGGATCCCCAAGGTCTCGGCCACTGAGCGAGCGGCGATCTGCAGGGCGGTTGCTCCAACGATGATGTCGCAGCCGTCGGCCGCCGCGGCGACCGTCTCGAACTGGGTGGCGACCGTAGCCGCCATCATTTGACGCCGGCGATCGAGCGAGAGGGACGTGAGAGTGCCCGGTGGGCTCGACGCCGTCAGCCTGCGCAATTCGGGGCCGATGGGCGTGACGGGAATGCCGAGTCCCTCGATCCAGTCTCGGAAGTCGGGTGGCACGCATAGTCGCACCT
>JBDSDB010000225.1:0-8279 GCA_039920785.1 Gemmatimonadaceae bacterium | reverse complement strand
GCTCGTCGTAGAGCCTGCGCTGCAACACCTCGCCCTCGGCCCAAGCGGCGCCTACGATGGCGCGCGTTTCCGGCCACCGGCAGTCGAACACCGGCTTCGACACGCCCGCCGCGACAAGCGCGTCGGATGTCTCGAGCACCGGAGCGCGGCTCATCGCCGCTCCTCGGTGCTCCCGGATTCCGCGGCTTGTCTGACGGTGGTGTCGACCGGGCCACACAGCTCGTCCACGGTGGTGATCGTCGCTCCGCGCGTGGCCCACCCCGAGAGCCGCGCGTCGTCGTCGCCGCTGAGGCTGTAGATCGCGTCCCGCACCACCGTCACCGGATAGCCGCGCTCGAGGAAGCCGTCGATCCCCTGCGCGACGCACACGTCGCTCGCGACACCGCAGGCAATGATCTCCGGTCGCGCGCCGAGCGCTGCCTCCAATGCGGCGACGAAGGCGCCCATCGCGCGATTCCCGATCCACACGCTGAACCTGCTCTTCTCCACGAGCACGGGCAATCCGTCCCGTACTGCATTCATGGCCACCGCCACTGCGTCGTCGTCGGTCGCGTCGCGGTAGAGCGTGAGCATGGGCATCGACGGAGCAACCTCCGGAATGATCGCTGCCCCAGCGCGCTCGGCTGCATCATCCGAGTAGGCCGCGCAGTGTACCGGATAGGTATTCACGAAATCGGGAGCCGCGGAGCTGATCTCCGGGTCGACGAGCCGGTGCGCGTCGCGCGTGTACACGACCGCGTCGCACTCGTCTGCCATCCATCGTGCGAGACGTCGCAGCTGGGGGATGATCTGCTCCGTCCCCACGTCAGCCGGATCGGCGAGGTGCTTCACATACAGGCGACCGCCGGGCGCGCCGGCACGCATGAAATCCTCCTGGAGGTCGACGAGGTAACCGATTCGTGGCCGGGCTGCATCGGAGCTCGAGCGCATCAGTGGCCTCCGGGCTCTCGGACCGCGCGTTCGAGCCGAACACTTCGGTAGTTGGGCTTGGGTGCACGCTTGTACGCCGTGGCGACGTGTCGGTCGATGATGCGATGCACGACGTTCGATGGCACCTCGCTCGCGCGCGCGAGCTCATCGCGCGCGACGGCGGCGCCGAGCCCATGGTGGTGACGCGCCGCCCAGAGCACGGCATCGGCCTCGGCGTAGCTGAAGCCGAACTCGCCCTCGTCGGTCTGGCCGCTCCACAGGTCCGCGGACGGCGGCTTGTCCAGAATGGACTGCGGCACCCCGAGCTCCTGCGCGAGCACCCGCACGTGCATCTTGAGGAAGGGAGACAGCACCTCGACATCGCTCTCCTCGTCGCCAGCAATGGTGAAGTAGCCCAGCTCGTGCTCCGTCGCGTTCTCGGTGCCGCAGATGAGCGCGCGGTACTGATTGGCCAGGCACCGGAGGACATCGGCCCTCGCGCGCGCCTTGAGATTGCCGAGCAGTGGCGCGTGTTCCGGCGACGTGATGCCGGTCCAGCGGTTCGGAAACGCGGGGCTCATGGCTTCGAGCGTGAGCGCGGCGCTCTCCATCTCCGCAACGGTGGCGTCCACCTTGCCGGCGATGTTCACCGTGACCGCGGCGACGCCGGGCAGTGCGTCGATCACGCGTTGCGCGTCGTCCAGCGAGGCGGCCGCGGACGCAGCGAACCGGCTCGGCCCGACGAGGCCGTACGGCATGCGCACGAGCAGCACGCGGTCCGCGCCCACGGCCCGCACGGCGAGGAACGCGACGACGGCGCTGTCGATCCCGCCAGACAGCCCGATGACGAAGTGCGCCTGTCCAGACTCGCGCAGATAATCGCGGAGGAAGTCGCAGGCGTCGGCGATCTCCGCCGCGGCATCGAGCGCAGCGGTGATCGGCGAGTCGGGGCGGCGAATGGTGTGCGTCATCGGTGGCCTCCGGCCAGTACGGTGGGAACGTCCACAGTGATGAAGCGGTCGTTGTCACGTCGCTCGCGCCCTGCTTTGCTCTCGGCGCGACCGTCGATGGCGACGATGTCCGCGGTGAAGTCGAACGCGTTGAGAAGTCCGTCGACTTCGCCATTGTTGTGGCCGAGGAGTGACGAGCCGACGCCGTAGAAGTCGACGGGAACTCCCGCTGCCTCGAACGAGTGGATCTTGGCCGGTGTGAAGCCGCCCGACACGCCGATCCTGATCTCGGGAAACCCTGCCGCGTCGAGCGCCGCGCGCAGCTCGCGCACGAGCGGAGCGCAGACGCCATTGAGTCGTTGCCCGGGAAACTCGGTCTCGCGGCCCTGGAGCGAGCGGTCGGTCATCATCTCGCTCGTGTCGACCCGTACACCCCAGAGTGCACCGCGTCCAAACTCTTCCGTCATGGCAGTGGCCACGCGGAGCGAGTCCCCGATCACGTCGTTGGCGTAGTCGACGAGGCTCACCACGTTCACGTCGGGGTGACGGGCGTGACACGTCCGGATCAGCGAACGCGTGGCCGCGACCACGTCGCCGTTGAAGCACGCAATCATCGCGTGCGGCATGGTGCCCACGCCCGACGCTCCCCACCAGGCGCCGTTGGCGTGACTCGACACGCCGTGGATGCCACCGATCCGCGCGGCCCAGCCGTCGGGCGTCTGTACGCGCGGGTCGTCGTGCCGGGCGCCCATCGCGATGACACGCTTTCCGTTCGCCGCCTCGATGACGCGCCGCACGTTGCTGGCGACGAGCGTGCGGCGAGCGAGCATGCCGAGATACACCGTCTCGAGATGCGCGAAGGCGAGATAGGGCCCGACGATGTGCATCACCGGCTCACGCGGACGAATGGGGTCGCCGTCCATCAGCGTCTCGATGCGGAAGTCGTGCAGCGAGTGCCCGCGCCCCGTTGCCGGATGTGCGGCGAGCTGGGTCTCCAGTAGCCGCACCACCTCGTAGACGCCGGCGAGGACGCCGTCCTTCTTGGCGAACACCTGCATCCGCGCGATGGGATCACCCAGTGCGTCGGCGACCGTCTCGGCGGTGAGCGGGAAGTACCAATCCGAGAACCAGCCCGTGGCCATCCGGGAGTCGAACTGGAAGAGCTCCGCCGGCATGGCCCCCAGCTGCCGATGGAACACTGCGCTCCGGGCAGCGTCGTCAGCCGGCGGGTCGAGCGGTTCGCTTCGCGGTGCGAGGTCGGTCCCGATCATCGGATGCCAGGGAGAAGGTCAGTCATAGAACTCACTGTGAGTTTTATTATAACACGACCGCATCCGCGCCGCCAGCGCCAGACTCCGCGTTCGCTCGGCTCGGCGCGCTTACCGGGTAGTGAGCGGGACCCAGGGAATCTTGAGCGCCTGGTCGAGGCGCACCTCGGTGATGCCACTCGCCCAGCGATACTGCCGAGCAGGCCGACCAGGGCCCGCTGCCGCCCCAGTGAGGAACCCGTCCTCCTCGAGCAGTCCGGCCGTCGCGAATGCCCGCCGTAAGTTCGCGAGGTGAATCGGACGGCCGGCGATCGCCTCGCAGGCGCGGTGCAGCGTGACCGAGGTGATGCGCGGGCCGAGCAGCGCGGACAGGGCCGCTGGCGCGTACTTCATCTTGCCCCGTAGTCGTCCGACCGCATCGGCGAGCATGCGCCGATGGTCGAACGCCAGCGCGACGCCCGCGACGCCGCCGAGCCTACGCGCCGGACTGCCCCACTGGTCGCGCGTCGACTCCTCGACCAGGCCGGCGTCCATCAGCATCGCGAGCCGTTCTGGGGCGCGTTCCTCGTTCCAGCCCAGCAGCCCGCGCCGGCCGAACAGCCGCGCGACCGCTGCGGCACGCTGCCGCGCATCCGGCGGCTCGGCGTCGCGAGCCCACCCAGCGACGAGCCGCCGACGGAGCTCGCGCACCGCGGCTCGGCCCTGCGGCGAGCGGAGATCTTCCCACGGGAGATACTGATAGACGTCGCGCCAGAAGGCATCGGACGCGTCCTCGCCTGGCTCCGGGACGACGGGCGGTGCTTCCTCGGGCCGCACGACGGCGAGGAACGCCTTGCTCACGATGCGCGCCCCCGTGGCGATCCAGCTGCCGTCGCGTTCTGGATGCCCGGAGAATTGGCGCGGGTCGCGCCCGATCTCATCATAGGTGTCGAGCGGCTCGAGATACTCGAGCACCGTCTGCCCCGTCTCCTCGCGGAGCTCGCGAGTCGCCGCCGCTTCGGCCGAACGATCCGACCCCCACTCGACGAAGCCGCCCGGGAAGGCGTCGTGCCGCGCGAACGGCGGTCTCGCGCGGCGAATGAACAGGCCTTCGAGGCCGGCCGTCGCGTGGTTGACGGAGAACACGAGCACGTCCGCCGTGTAGGCGAAGGGCGGATAGTCCGACGCCTGATAGGAAAGCGCCCAGTCGGGCGGAGCGGCGGCGGCACGTGTACCGGATGGAGCAACGGCCATGAATAACTCAGTCTGAGTTATTTCAACACTACCGCCCGGAAGGCCGGCACGCCAGCGAATGTGGACGGAGCCGTCAGGCGGCGGAGGCGATGGGCCGGCGGCGTCGCACGCGACGCGTTCGACGAACGGCGAGCGCGGGATGCACGCGCGCGATCGCGGTGTCCCCGCGGCGCAGCGTCACCAGCGTGACCTCGGGTGACGCGCCGAGCCGGAAAGGAATTCCCCAGTAGCCCGTGCCCGGGCTGATGTAGAGGAGTGAGTTCCGATCGGCGTGCGCGCCCATCGCGTGCTCGAGAAATGGCGACGCGAGGCTCCATCCGAGCTTGGGGAGTGCGAACTGTCCCCAGTGCGTGTGGCCACTGAGCGTCAACGCGACGCCGCGTGCCGCGAGCGCCGGCCAGAGCGCGGGATTGTGCGCGAAGGCGATCACCGTCGCGCTCGCGGGCACGCCGGCAAGGGCGCGCTCCACGTCGGGTGCCGCGCTCGACGCCCCGCGGGCGCCACCCGCGGGATCGCCCGTGCCGACGAGGGCGATCCTCGCGGTGCCGCGGGTGAGCACGCGGACCTCGTTCACGAGCACGGTGCCGAGGTTCGCGGCGCGCAGCGAGCGCTCCACGTCGTCCCAGCCAGCGTACACGTCGTGATTGCCGGGGATCATGTACAGGCCGAGCGGTGCGCCCAGCGATCCGAGCGCGCGTGCGTAGGCGGCCACATCCTCCGCCCGGTCGTCGATCAGGTCGCCCGTGACGGCGATGAGGTCGGGCGCGAGCGATTGGGTCGCCTTCACGACGCGATCGAGGAACGCGCGCGACGTGTGCGGCCCGACATGGAGATCGGAGAGCTGCGCGATGCGCAGGCCGTCGAACTCGACCGCCAATCCGGGCACATCCACATCCACGCGCCGCACGACGAGCCGCCGCGCGCCCAGGTACCCGAGCACGAGCACGATCACCGCGACGACCAGCATCGCGCCGGCGAGCGCGCGGCCCACGGAGAGCGCCTGGCCGAACGGCGCACCGCCCGCGAGCCCGATGAGGCCCGCGGAGGAGACGAGTGGAAGCAGCAATTGGGCGTACCAGAACGGCCGCACGACGAGCAGGCGGAACGCGGCGCCCGGATAGAACGGCCAGCCGCGCCAGACCGCGAACGCCACGATCGGGATCGTCGTGTAGAGCGCGATGCCGAGCGTCACCCGAGACGCGTGCGGAAACAGGCCGGCGGAGAGCAGCACGAGCGTGCCCCACGTCGCCACGAAATACGTGGTGGCGCGCAAGGCGATGGCCTTGACGCTGATCCGACGGCCCCTGGGGCGGCCTGAAGCGGGGGTGGGTGGCATGCTCTTAAGAATCCATCGCGTGAGAGGAACGGTCCCGAACTATCGTCACGGTGCGACCACCGCGCCACGTGTAGCACGCTCGATCTGGTCGATGTCGGCTCCGATGTCCCCTCCGTCGTGCCCACGTGCCTTCAGCGGGCCCCGTCCGATGCGGAAGTCGCCGACGAGCGCTGCGGTGAAGCCCACGGACATCACGTCCGACGGACAGACGGTGCCGGGCGGATACTCCGCGCACGATGCGCCGATGATCGCGTTCCGGCGGAAGAGGGCGCCCGGTGCGTGACTGGCCAGCGTGCCGTTCCCCGATGAGCTGTTGGAGCCGTGCACGCCGTACACTCCGTTGAAGAACACGTTGCTGTGCATCACCAGTCGCTGTGCGGGAGCTCCGTCGAACACCACCGTGGACTGCGTCGCATTCTGATTGACGACGGTGTTATGCGTGATCACCGCGTCGCTGATGCCGTTGAGCAGCTGAAAGGCGATCCCCTCGCCGGTGTACTGCCCGACGTTGATCCGCTCCACGAGGTTGTTCGTGATGAGCAGTCGCGCCGCGGTGACGACCTTGTTCCCGTTGCTGCCCGTGCCCGACAGATTGAAGCCGCTGCCCGTGCCCCTGATCCGATTGTCGCGCACGGTGATGTCGCTCGAAGTGGACCAGGGTGCCGTGCCGTCCTGATTCTCCGACTTGAGCACGAGGGCGAACCCGTCCTGCGCATCGGACCAGTTGTTTTCCATGACGTTGCCTTCCACGACCAACCGGCGGACGTTCTTCGTCTCGAGCAGGTTCTTCACCTGCCACTTCTTCTTCCAGGCGTTGGGCCGGGTGAGGTGATTGCCGCGCACCTCGATGTCGGCCGGGGAAAGACCGGCGATGCTCGGGTCGCTTCCTCCGAACACGACCATCTCGTGTCCCGCCTCGAGGTGATTGTTCTGGATCTTCAGCGGTCCCGCGCTGTTGTAGCTGAGCACCGCCTGTGAGTCGCCGCTGTTGCCATGACACTCGCTGAGCCACGAGTCGATGACCGCGGAGTGGTTGCCGTTGAGCACCACGCAGCGCTTCATGTCGAGCTTTGGATTGCCGTGCACGTAGCTGCGGTCCACGACGAGATGATGCGGAAACTTCTCGGGCGCGTTCTGCTGCTGGCCATCCTCGCCGAAGCGCACGAGCATGTTCATCGTCGTCGCCGCGGGCGTGGATGCGATCTCGAGTCCGGTGAGCCGATAATGATGTGCGCCCGGATTGGTGCCGACGGCCGGGTTGTAGTCGGGCGAGAGGATGCGCGCGAGCCGGAGCGACGCGGCGCGCGTCGGCGTCATACGCGCGCCCTCGCCGCCGAGCGCGGCGTCGGCAACATCAGTGCGAATGACGATCCATCCACCGGCCGGCGCGTTGGCGGCGAGCGCGCCCTTGTTCCGGAGCAGGAAGTTGCCGACGTACGTGGCGCCGGGTGCGAGGAGCAGCACGTCGCCAGGCCGAGCCGCGTCGAGGGCGGCTTGCAGGTTCGCGGTGGCCGATACGCGGACCGCTCGCCCTCCCGCCGGATATGACGTGGCCACGGTGGCTCGAGGCAGCTCGGCGACCTGTTGGGCGGGAGCGGGGCTCGAGAGGAGGCCGAGCAGGGCGAGGAGGACCAGGCTGTAGCGCATGCTGTGGGGTGCGGGGAAGCGGCGGCGCGTCAGGAATGGTACGCGTAGCGCGTGGAGGCGTTCCATGATTGGCATGCTCTGCGCCGCGACGCCCGATCGAGGCGGCGAGCGAGCCGAGGTCGATCTGGTCCGGATTGGATGAACGGGGGGGCAAATCGGGTTGACTCTCCGCGCCACCCGATTATTCTACATGAACTGGCGCGGGGTGGAGCAGCCTGGTAGCTCGTCGGGCTCATAACCCGAAGGTCGCGGGTTCAAATCCCGCCCCCGCTATGGATTCGGCCGGCCTGCAAAGGCCGGCCGAATTGTTTGCGGAATGGGAGGACGGTGCTGGTCTCGGCGTCATGCGGCATGGTGGGCGACGGCGGGAATCATGGATCGGGGCAGGGTAGCTCAGCTGGTTAGAGCACGGCACTCATAATGCCGGGGTCGCGGGTTCGAGTCCCGCTCCTGCTATAGAGGGGAAAGAGACACGAGGCGCTTCCGAGAGGGGGCGCCTTTCTCGTTCGGGCACTACGCCTGGCACTACGCCGCATCGCCGGGGCCATCGGGACCCTGCCCATCACGGAGGGCGGCGACGAACGCGGCAGCCCGTGCCCGCGCACCCTCCGCGCGCTCATTTAGACGCGCGTCCATCGTCGCCTGCTCGCGCGCCGAGCGCACCTTCTTCTTCCGTTTGGCCGCGAGTCGGTTGTGCTGGGCGACGCGTTCGCTC
Source organism: Gemmatimonadaceae bacterium (assembly GCA_039920785.1). Taxonomy (GTDB): domain Bacteria; phylum Gemmatimonadota; class Gemmatimonadetes; order Gemmatimonadales; family Gemmatimonadaceae; genus AG11. Next base: position 221 of record JBDSDB010000225.1, on the reverse strand, counting down.
TGCGAGATGAGCTGCAGATTCTCCGGACGGTTGTCGGCGCGGTTCCCGTTGCGGTGCCTGACCTGCTCACCGGCGCTCAACTTCCGGCCGAGCATCTCCTCCATCACGAGTCGATGCTCTGAACCGTTCTTTCCGACCCGGATGTAGCCCTTCTTGTCGCGCCGCCGACGCAGGCCCTTGTACCGACCCAAGTCCTCGTGGCCGCCGTCCGGGGCCGGCCC
>JBDSDB010000224.1:0-5461 GCA_039920785.1 Gemmatimonadaceae bacterium | reverse complement strand
ACGGCGTGCTTGAACACCTCGCGTCCCGCCATCTTCACGTACGACGACCGCTCCTCGAGCACCGCGTTGCTGAACGGGACCGCCGCGCCGCCCGCCGGGCGCCACAGCAGCTCGGCGAGGTTTCCGTCGCTGCGCATGAAGGTGCTGAGGATGCCCCGTGTGCCGTTGGCGGGCGCGCGCTTGAGCACCACGGCGCCTGCGCCGTCGCCGAACAGGACGCAGGTGGAGCGATCCTGCCAGTCGACGATCGCGCTCATCTTCTCGGCGCCGACCACCAGTGCGGTCTCGATGACACCGGACTGGATGAGCCCTTCGGCGACGGTCATGGAGTAGAGCCAACCCGTGCACGCCGCGGACAGATCGAACGCTGCGGCGCGCGTGGCGCCGAGCTCCGCTTGCAGGGCGACCGCCGTGGAGGGGAGCAGCCGATCCGGGGTGGCCGTGCTCAGGACGATCGCGTCGATCTCTCCCGCATGCACACCAGCGCGCGCCATCGCCTCGCGCGACGCGGTCACCGCCATGCTGCACGTCGTCTCATCCGGGCCGCAGATGCGGCGCTCGACGATGCCGGTGCGCTCGACGATCCACTCGTGCGACGTCTCGAGCCCCAGCGCGGCGAAGTCGTGGTTGGTCATCACCCTGACGGGGATGCCTCGCCCCGTTCCCGCGACGCACGCGACAGGGCGTTTCATGCCGCATTCTCCGTGGCCGCGGCGAGCCGCTCGCCGATCTGGTCGTTCATTCCGCTGGTCACTGCCTGCGCAGCGACCTTCAGTGCATTCTTGATGGCGCGCGGCGACGACTTGCCGTGCGAGATGATGCTCACGCCCTTCACGCCGAGCAGCGGAGCGCCGCCGTACTCGGAGTAGTCGAGATGCTTGAGCCCTTTTTCCAGCTGCTCGGCGTTGACGCCGGCCTTTCGCAGCGTGCCGATCATGAAGGGGGCGATGGCCTCGTAGAACTTGAGCACCACGTTACCGACGAAGCCATCACAGACGACGACGTCGAGCGGGCCGCGATCCGTCTCGCCGGCGGGCAGGTCGCGTCCCTCGACGTTACCGATGAAGTTGAGATCGGAGGAGCGCAGCAGCTGGTGGGCCTCCTTCGTCACGGCATTCCCCTTCTCCGCCTCTTCGCCAATGCTGAGCAGTCCGACGGCGGGGCTCTCGCGCGCGAGGACGCAGTGGGCGTACGTGGAGCCCAGTCGCGCGAACTGCACGAGCTCCTCGGCCGAGCAGTCCACGTTGGCGCCGGAGTCGAGCACCGCGACGGGCAGGCGTCCCGAGGGGAAGAGCGTGACGATGGCGGGTCGCTTGAGGCCGCCGTGCAGGCGGAGCAGCACCATCGACGCGGCCATCTGCGCGCCAGTGTTGCCGGCGGAGACGAACGCGTCGGACTCGCCTTCGGCCTGCAGGCGCAGCCCGATGGCCATCGAGCTGTTGGGCTTGCCCCGCACCGCGGCGCTGGGCTTGTCCGTCATCTCGATGACGTCGGGCGCCTCGACGATCGTGATACGGGCGCGATGGCTGGCGTGCGTCGACAGCTCGCCGTCGAGGAGCGCGCGCAGCTGCGCCTCCACGACCGCGGTGTTGCCGACGAGCTGAATTGTATGAACGGGATCGAGCTCGGCGAGCGCGAGGAGCGCGCCGGCTACGGTCGCCTGGGGGCCCAGATCACCCCCCATGGCGTCCAACGCGATCCGCGCCAAGGTCAGGCTTCCTTGGCGGCTACTCGCTGCTCACCGGCGTAGTACCCGCATTCGGCGCACACGTGATGCGGACGCTTCATGGCCTGGCAGCGCGGGCACTTCTGGATCGCGATCGCTGGAGCGGTCTTGTGCGTGTTGCGGGCGCGCTTCTTTCTCTTGGAGGTTCTGCGCTTCGGGACGGCCATGGGTCAGGACGGAAGAGGATAAGGAGGGGAACGACTCAGCGCTGTCCTTCGCGTTGCTTCCGCAGCGACTCCCAGCGCGGATCCGCCGCGGAAGACGCGCAGTCGCACGGGCCGAGGTTCAGTTCGGCGCCACACGTTGGACATAGGCCCTGACAATCGTCCCGGCACAACGCGTAGCCAGGGACATGTAACAACCACTGCTCCCGGAGCGCAGGCCGGAGATCCACATCCGGCTTGCGATCGTCGAGCAGGTAGACATCGGGGTCGTCCTCGACGCCTTCGGTCCCCGCTTCCGCGAAGATGAGGTGCGCCTCTTCGGACACGTGACCGAGCGCATCGCCCAGACAGCGGCGACATTCCAGGGCAACGTCCCCTTCGATCGTGCCGTGCCAATAGAACTGACCCGGCCCGGCCGCGGAGATCCGCCCCGTGACCCGGAGCGGTGACGACGGCTTCGGGTCCCCCTCCGCCCACACCGGATCAGACGCCGACAGAGTGTCGTCGACGGTGACGGCGCGCTCGACGAGCGACCGAATGTCAAAGGACAGCATAGCCTAGAAAACTACTTGTCTCGCTTACACTTATCAAGTCGCGACCACCGGCGGCGCCAGGCCTCGCGGAGAGGCCTGGACACCGCATCAGCTCAGCCCCACAGGAGCTCGGTTTCGGCGAAGAAGAAGCGGGCTTCACGTTCGGCGTTCTCGTCCGAGTCCGAGGCGTGGATCGCGTTCCGGCCCTTCGATTCGGCGTACAGCTTCCGCACGGTGCCGTCGGCCGCCTCGGCCGGATCCGTCGCGCCGATGGCGTCGCGCAGTGTGGCCACGGCGTCGGCCCTCTCGAGCACGAGCGGCATGCAGGGGCCGGACGTCATGAACTGCACCAGCTCACCGTAGAAGGGGCGCTCGCGGTGCACGCCGTAGAACTCGCCCGCCTGCGCCGTGGTGAGCTGCAGCGCACGCGCCGCGCGAACCTTGAACCCCCTCGCTTCGAGAAGGGCGATGATCTTGCCGGCCTTGCCGGCGCCGAAGGCGTCGGGCTTGATGATGGTGAGCGTCGTGTTGCCTGCCATTGTGCTTTGCCTCTCGTGGGTGCGCGGGGATGTCCCCGGTCAGTTTCCGATCAACTTGCGAACGATGTCCCCGCGGGTGAGGAAGCCGACCAGGCGGCCCTCGCGGACCACGGGGACACGCTCGACGTCCTTGTTGCTCATCAGCGAGGCCACCTCGGCGATGGGCTGCTCCGGGGCCACGCACATCACTTGCCGCGACATCACGTCGCGCACGGTCCGCGGCTTGGTGCCCGGGGGGACCGCCGCGCGCACGTCCGCGCCCGAGAACACCTGGGTCGTGAGGAGATGCCGGATGACTTCGCGCTCGCTGACCATCCCGACGATCCGCCGCTCCTCGTCGATCACGGGGAGGGCGCCGAGGCCGGTGCGGACGAGCGTTCGCGCCGCCTCCTTGATGGGAGTGTCGGCGAGCACGGTTCGCGGATGGTCCGTCATCACGTCGCGCACCATGAGCTGCTCCGGGAGGTGGTACTCCGCGAAGGCGCGCAGCTCCACGAGCTCGCGCGCATCGCCCGCCGCGAGAATCGCATTGAACAGCTCCGGCTGCCGGAACAACCGCGCGAAGCCGCTGACGACCTGGAGATATCGCGCGGCCTGCCGCGGCGGCGCGGCCAGGAGAAGCACGATGCGCGCGCATTGCTCCTCCTCTCCGACCAACGTTCGGCAGAGGGGCGCGGGCGCCACGCCCATCGCGACGAGCAGCTGGCCGACCCCGTCGGTGCGATAGTGGAGCAGGAAAGCACGGTCGCCCATCGCGACCGCGTCCGCGGGCAGGGCTTCACCCGCACGCTTGCGAAGCTTGTGGGCGTCGATGACGCCGTGGGCGCTGATGACGCGCTCCAGCAGTTCGGCGCCCGCCTCCTCGAGCGTGCGCGCGACGAGCGGGAGGACGACCCGCTCGGGCGCGAGGAAGTCGCGCAGCTTCATCCGGCGCTGCGCGACCCTGGCACGTGCGAGCTCGCGATCGAGCTCACATGCGCGCCTTCAGAAGCTCGACGAAGTCGATCGGACGCTTCGCCACGCCCATCCCCGCCGCTTCGAACGCTTCCAGCTTCTCGGCCGCCGTGCCCGACGATCCGGAGATGATCGCGCCCGCGTGACCCATGCGGCGTCCGGGCGGCGCGGTCTGGCCCGCGATGAACCCGACGACGGGCTTCTTCATGTGCTGCTTCACGAACGCGGCGGCCTCCTGCTCGTCCGTTCCGCCGATCTCGCCCATCATCGCGACCGCCGTCGTGTGCGGATCCGCCTCGAACGCCGCGAGGCAATCGATGAAGTTGGTACCGTTGATCGGATCGCCGCCGATGCCGACGCAGGTGCTCTGTCCCAACCCGGCCCGCGTGAGCTGATAAACCACCTCGTACGTGAGCGTGCCGGAGCGGCTGACGACTCCGATGCTGCCCGGCGTGCAGATGCGTCCCGGAATGATGCCGACCTTGCTCTGGCCCGGCGTGATCAGCCCGGGGCAGTTCGGCCCGAGCAAGCGCGCGCCCTTCTCCTTCACGAACGGATAGACCTTCGTCATGTCGAGCACCGGAACGCCTTCGGTGATCGCGACGATGAACTTGATGCCCGCGTCGGCCGCTTCCATGATCGCGTCGGCGGCGAACATCGGCGGCACGTAGATCACGGAGGTGTTCGCGCCGGTCTCGCGTACCGCTTCGTGCACCGTGTTGTACACGGGCACCGTGTTCTCGAACTTCTGGCCGCCCTTACCGGGCGTCACTCCGCCCACGACGTTCGTGCCGTACTCCAGCATCTGCTTCGTGTGGAACCCGCCGTCGCGGCCGGTGATTCCCTGGACGATGAGTGTCGTGGAGTTATCGATGAAGACGCTCATGCCGCCTTCCCTCCCTTGGCCAGCGCGACCGCCTTCTGCACCGCCTCGTCCATGTCGGACGACGCACTGAAGCCGTTGTCGGTCAGGATCTTCATGGCAATCTCTTCATTCGTGCCGGTGAGCCGGATGACGATGGGAATCTTGAGCGGGTTGGCCGTGGTGGCCGTGACGATGCCGTTGGCCACGTCGTCGGTGCGGGTGATGCCGCCGAAGATGTTGAACAGGATGACCTTCACGCTCGGATCGGCGGTGATGATGCGCAGCGCGTTGACGACCTTCTCCGGGTTCGACGAGCCCCCGATGTCGAGGAAGTTGGCCGGCTCGCCGCCGTAGTACTTCACGAGGTCCATCGTCGCCATGGCCAGGCCGGCGCCGTTGACGACGCAGCCCACGTCGCCCTCGAGCTTGATGAAGGTGAGGTTCGAGTTGCGCGCATCCACTTCGCTCGGCTCCTCGGCCGTCTCGTCGCGCAGCTTCACGAGCTCCGGATGACGATCGAGGGCATTGTCGTCGACGGAGATCTTCGCGTCCAGCGCGAGCACCTCGCCATCGGGGGTGACGACGAGCGGGTTGATCTCCGCGAGCGATGCGTCGCACTTCATGAAGGCCTGATACAGCGACATCATGATCTTCGAGGCGGCGCGCACCTTCTTCACGTC
>JBDSDB010000223.1:0-5730 GCA_039920785.1 Gemmatimonadaceae bacterium | reverse complement strand
ATCGCCGCGTTGCGCGAGGTGCGACACACGGGAGCGAAAATAGCACCCCGTGCGCGGAAAGTAGCACCGCCACTTCGTAAGTAATCGGGACGGCGGGATTTGAACCCGCGACCCCCTGAACCCCATTCAGGTGCGCTACCGGGCTGCGCTACGTCCCGTCCGCGGCCAAAACCTCGACCGTCGGGCAGATAGGGAGTATAGCCCCGCAACCCTACCCCGACAACCGCGCGCGGCTCTCGCGGGCTGATCGATCGACCCGCCGCGTTACCTGCCCACCCGTCTGACCGCGGTGACCTCATCGTCGGACCGAGGGTTTGGCTCAGAGCTTCCTCGCTCCCGAACACATGTCCACCTCCTCGTCGGCTCACTTGCCACTCGCGCGTCTCCTCGCAATGGTGGCAGCGGTCGCGGCGCTCTCGTGCAGCGTCGCGGCGCCGATCGTGCCCGTCGACCGGCGTCTCACACTCGGTTCCTTCGGTGGAGACAGCGGCGGAATGATCGTGGGCGACACGGCGATGCACGTGCACGTCGGATGCACCTTCGGCGACGTATCGGGGCGCGTGCCGGTGGACGCGACCGGCCGCTTCGACGCGAGCGGCAGCTACGTGCTCCGCGCCTACCCCATCGCGATCGGGCCCGCAGTCCCGGCGCGCTTCACGGGCTACATCGACGGCGATTGGATCGTCGTCACGGCGACCGTCGACGATACAGTCGAGCATAGAACGGTCGTGCGCGGCCCCGTCGCGCTCAGACTCGGCGTGGACGCGCGGCTCGCCCCATGTCCGATTTGCAGACGACCGGTCGTGACCATCTCTGCCACCTCGCAGTAGTATGGGCCGCTGCACTCCCCAGCAGCCCGAAGCGTAGGGGATAGCTCTCCGCCTCACCCCGTCCCACTCCGCTCCCCGCTACGGGCTCTACTGGTGCGACGCGCGAATCACCTCGTTCCACGACGTCAGCTTCCCATCGCTGAACAGCTTCAACTGCTCCCCGATCGCGCTCAGTCCTTCCAGCGATCGCCCACCCCCCGCCTGGCTCTGCGGCTTGAAGTGCAGCGTCGAGTCCATCGAGAACCGGCCACCCACGTACGAGCGAACGAACGTGCTCGTGGAGTCGATCGGAAGCGTCGCGACATTCCGGTAGAAGCGCTGCGCCTCGTCGTCCTGCTGAAACAGATACTGCTCCACATTGGAGACGTAGAACGCCGTCACGGTGGCCCTGTGGTCGCGCGACCACTGCCCCACCGAGCGCAGTGCCTTCTCGCCGGCGAAGTTGCCGGTCAGCGGCACGATGAGGTTTCGCTCCTCCATCTCCTTGATCGTGCGGAAGGTCCGCTCGCTGCCCAGATAGCTCCAGTTCACACCGGCGCTGTCGCTCTCCATCAGCATTCCCTGGTAGGTCGGCATCCGGAATCCGCCGCGATACGGGCCGCCACCCGCGCCGCCATTGAATCCACCAGACGCGTTGCCGTACGGGCCGGGGTTCCGGCACTCGGAGCTGTAGCCGTAGGTGAGGTCTGGCCCCTGCGTGAAGAACGCCCCGTACACGCAGCTCAACGACGTACGCTCGCTGTCGCTCAGCGCGAACCCGTGCACGCGCGACAGCCGCTCGTTGATCGCCCGCAGATTCGCGCGGAAGCGCGCGCTGTCGCTGGGCTGCTTCGCCAGCGCGTCGAACAGCGCCGCAACGGTCGACCCGGTGTCCACACCGGTGAGCGGCGCGCGCGCGAACAGTGTCGCGAGGAACTCCGCGCGGTTCTTCGACATCTCGAACAGTGCCTTGTACATCAGGTGCTGCACCGCGTTCTGATGCCGGATGTCGACGATGAACGCGATGCTCGGACGAAGCGCGGCGATGAGCGTGAGGTTCTGGTCGGGCGCGACGCCGAGGTACACGCCGCCGGGCTTGATGCGACGCGTGAGCTCTGGGATCACCCACTGCAACGAGGTCTCGTTCGACACGAAGTTCTCGGAGCGGAAGGTGCCCCATGGCTCCGAGTACTCGCGCATCAGTCGCCAGAAGGTGCTGTCGGCGATCCGAGATGGAACGCTCTGCGCAGGAACGCTCTGCGATGGGGCTCGCGTCGCCCCGACGAATGTCGCGAGGATGGCCACCGCGGCAGTCCACACGCGGCGCCGCACCAGATCTCGTTGAAGGCGTGTCATCTGTTGATAGTGCGCGACGCCCCGCTCCCCGTCCAGTCGCCGCCGGTCGATCGCGCAGGCGCCGGCCGTCCGACCGAAAGCCTGCTACCGCTTCACCGCCACGATGTGCGCCGACGACGTCGTGAAGTCTTCCTCGGGGAGATCGCGAAAGCGGGCCGCCACGCGGCCGCGCGGCAGTCCCTCTTGATGCTCCCGCTTCACGGACACCACCTCGAGTCCGCTCTGCTCGCACAGCTTCAGATAGGTCGACAGCGGGGCGCGGTTCTCGAAGAATGGCCTGTTGCCGCGCACCACGCGCCACGCGGCGTCGGAGTGCCGCCAGTGGTGGTTCCACTCCTCGCCGCCAGGGAAGGCGAAGTTGATCTGGTGCGACATCACACCCCCGCTCCGAAGCCACGTGGCCATCGCGGCGAAGGTCTCGGCCAGCTTGCTCGACCGATCGCCATGCGCCATGTCCTGTAGCACGGCCTGCGTGACCACGAGATCCGTCGAATCCCGCTCGACGCTGCGCTCGTCCCACGGCGCGACGTAGCCGAGTGGGATGTCGTCGTAGAGCACGTTCGTCCGCTGCAGAAGCGCGGACCGGATCTGCTCGACGCGCGCCGGCTCCGCCCGGATGCGCCGAGGGCCCTCGGGCGAGAACAGCGCGGTTGGAAACGAGTACGACGAGAGTCGAGGCAGCAGCTTCGGGAACTGCGTCTCGCTGGGGATCGGTGCGCGGCTCTGGAACAGCTCCACCAGCTCGTCGAGGACGCGCACGTCGTGCTCGGGGCTCGCATGCGCGACGACGTCGAGTCCGACGTACCGCTCGGATCCGCTCAAGAGCGCCGCGCATCCGATTCCGAGCGAGTCGCCCGGCCCCAGCTCGACGACGTTCCTTGGCGAGAAGCGCGGGATGGAGGCCGCGATCACGGCCTGGTGCCGCATCCACACGGAGTAGCAGTACGCTCCGGTGGTGTGTCCCACGGCGCCCTTGTACCCGCCGGCGAGCGCGGGCAGATAGCTCTTCAACCCGCCGAGCATCAGACGGAGCGTCATCACGCGTTCTTGTGAACTGCTTGGCATGTGGGGAGGCTGAACGTTTCGCAATGGCCAGGCCCGCTCGCTGGCGCGCCGCCGACCCGCAGGATTATATCCGATGACCCAATCCATGGCTGGATCATCGTGCCGACCAACCCCGCCGCGGGTCCCGCCGCCAGCGACGCGCCGCACCTCGCCAACCCGGATCTCAATCCGTCGTTCACCAAGGGTATCTTCCTCGGCGAGATCCGTGAAGAGCTGGTGTTCCCCTTCCCCGCCCTCGCGGACGACGAGCGCGAAGCGCTGCGGATGATCGTCGATTCGTTCCGCGCGTTCGCCGCGGATCACGTCGATTCCAGGCAGCTCGATCACGACGGTAAGTTCCCCGATCACGTCCGTAGCGGCATGGCGGACCTCGGCCTCATGGGGCTCAACATCCCCGAGACGTACGGCGGCTTCGGCGCGTCGGCCAAGGTGTTCAACCGTGTGTTCGGCGAAATTGGCGCGACGGATCCGGCGCTGTGCGTGTACTTCGGCGCGCACCAATCGATCGGGTGCAAGGGCATCACGCTGTTTGGGAGCGAGGACCAGAAGCGGCGCTGGCTGCCGGGCTGTGCGAGCGGCGAGACGGTCGCCGCGTTCTGCCTCACGGAGCCCGGTTCCGGATCGGACGCGCAGGCGATGACGACGTTGGCGACGCCCGACGCCGACGGCACGCACTACGTGTTGAGCGGCACGAAGATCTGGATCTCGAACGCGGGCTACGCCGGCGTGTTCACGGTCTTCGCCAAGGTGCCGGTCACGCAGAACGGGGAGACGAAGCAGCGCGTCACGGCGTTCATCGTCGACGCGCATGCACCGGGCATCTCCCTCGGCCAGCCCGAGCAGAAGATGGGCATCAAGGCGAGCGACACGCGGACGGTGACGTTCGACAACGTGCGGGTCCCAACGGAGAACCGGCTCGGCGAGGTGGGCCAGGGGTTCCGGCTCGCGCTCGAGATCCTCAACTCCGGCCGTCTCGGCCTCGCCGCGGCCTCGTCGCGCGGGGCGCGCACGATCATGGCGATCGCGCTCGCGCACGCGAAGCAGCGCGAGCAGTTCGGCAGGCCGATCGGCTCGTTCGAGATGATCCAGCACAAGGTCGCGATCAACGCCGCCGACACGTATGCGGCGGATTCGGCGTGGATGCTCACGGCGGGGATGGTGGACCGTGGCGGCGTGGACTTCTCGCTCGAGACGGCATCGTGCAAGATCTTCGCGAGCGAGCTCGCCAACCGCGCGGCCAACGACGCGATGCAGATTGCGGGCGGCATCGGCTACTCCAAGGAGTACCCGTACGAGCAGGCGGTGCGCGACGCGCGCATCAACCTGATCTTCGAGGGGACGAACGAGATCCTGCGCGCTCTCGTCGCGCTGATGGGACTCCAGCAACCCGGCGAGCGGCTGAAGGAGCTGGGCAAGGCGTTCAGGGATCCGCTCCACTCGATCGGCGCGATCGGCTCGTACGTCGCGGGGCGAGCCAAGCGGCAGGTGAGCAAGCCGACGTTCACGCGCGTGCATCCGGCGCTCGCGGAGGAGGCGGCATCGGTCGCGACGATCATCCACGATCTCGGCACGGGCGTCGACGCGATGCTTCGCGCGCACGGGAAAGCGATCCTCGAGCGCCAGTTCCTGCAGCAGCGGCTCGCGAACGTCGCCATCGACGTCTTCCTCTCGGTGGCAGCGCTCTCGCGCACGACATGGGAGATCGAGCGCGCGGGAAGCGTCGACGCCGCGGCCGCGGAGCTCGACTGCGCGCGGGTGTTCATCCCCGCCGCGATGCGTCGCGCCCGCCGCCATCTCCGCGCGCTGCGGCACAACCAGGACGACCGGCTGAAGGCGATTGCCGAGCGGGCGTTGGAGAGTGGCGAGCTGGCGCCGGAGACGCCCACGGACCGCGGTTGAACACGCTGTTTGTCGGTTCTTCGGTGAATGGTTCTTCGGTGTTCGGCCAACCTCGGGACGTCACAGGCGCGGAGGTGCTTCCCGAGGGAGGCCGAGAACCGATAGCCGACAAACTGTTAAACCGTTCCTCACACCAGCCCGTCCCGCAACCAGTCCCCCGCCCCACACACCCTCCCCACAAAAAACTCCCCGAACTCCGCGTATTCCGCGCTCACTTCGTCGAACCGCATATCGGTGACGATCTTCTTGAACGTCAGCGGTTCCGCGGCGAAGAGGGTCACGCCCCACTCCCAGGCATCGAAGCCGATGGCACCGGAGATGATCTGCATGACGCGGCCTGCGTAGCCGCGGCCGGTCATGCCGTGGGCCATCATCAGGCGGCTCCGCTCCTCGAGCGGGAGTGCGTACCAGTTCTGGCCGGGCGTGCGCCGCTTCGACATCGGGTAGAATCAGACGTAGGGCATCTCCGGCGGCAGCGGCGGGAAGAGGCGGCGCTGCACGTGCGCGCTCGCGCGCTCGGCCGCCACGCGCTCGTCCATCGCGGCGCGATACGCGGCGTCGCCCACCGAGCCGCCGCGCGCGCTCGCCTCCGCGGCGAGCT
>JBDSDB010000222.1:0-19085 GCA_039920785.1 Gemmatimonadaceae bacterium | reverse complement strand
TCAGTACTCCATCCACCGATTCGTAGCATCCAAGACCGCAAGAACAGTCGCGGTCTCGATCCCATCCTTCACCTGCGCCGTCCCTGTCAGCAGCGTCGTGTCCCGACCGATGCGCGTCGTCAACGCCACGAACACGAACTCGCGATCGAACGCGCCGATCAGCCGCGCACCCTCGAACGCGAGTGAACGGCCTTCGATGCCCGCGCGCGCCACCGCGGCGACCGCGGCGCGAGCCGCCGTCTCCGTCCGCAGGCGATCGCTCTCCACACCTTCTGCTTCACCGATGAAGATCTCCTCTCCGCGACGCAGCGTGACGCGACACATCATCCCGCTCGTGCGCGAGCGCCGCACCTCGACGTCCTCGAAGTAGAGGCGGCGGCGCGCGCTCATCGCCCCGGCGGGCGGCTCGTCCGGTACCATCTGCACGCCCATCGTCGGCGTCGCCATGCGGGCCGCGCGAAATGCTTCCGCCGCTGGACCCTCACTCGTCGCGACCGAGATCTTCTTGTGACTCACGCGCATGCCCAGATGCGCGAGAAGCGCGCTCTCGACGTTGCGCACGGTCTGCTTCGGCGACACCTCCGTCGTCGTCAACACGTGCACCTCCGACACCTCTCCCGAGGGGCCGGACATGATCCGCACGTTCAACACGCCGGGCAGCGTCTGCAACAGCTCTTCCGCGCGCTCGATCGGGAGCACTGTGCCCGCGATCGGCGACACCGCGTCCATTGGGCGCGGCGGAGAAAGGGGCGGGGCGCTAAAAGGCTTCGCCGACACCATCAGCTGGGCTTGGGGGGCATGTAGGGGAGGGATCCTGCGGACGTTCCACGCCCCGTGCTCCGGACGTGTGAGCGAGCCGTCTTCGGCGCGCTAGAGGTAGGTGCTTGCCAATATTGCGGTTGCCAGTCAGTCAGTCAAGCAAATACTCAAGCTCCGGCAATCGATACTCCTTGATCTTCCGGTACAGCGTGCGCTCCCCGATCCCGAGCAGATCCGCAGCGCGGCGACGGTTTCCCCTCGTCTCCTTCAAGGCGGCCTCGATGACGACTCGCTCGACATCCGTCATCTTCGTGCCCGGTGTGATTGTTACGACGTTTGGAGGAAGGCTTTCGTCACGAGGTCCAATTGCCGATACTGGCGGCGCTCCCTCTCCGACGACCCGGGCCGGCGCAGGCACCTCGCCAATGAACGCGCGCCGCGGTCCGCCATCCCGTCCGTCGTCGATCCGCCCCCGCAACTCCTCCACCTGCAGCTTGAGCTCGAGGAGGCTCCGGAGAATGAACTCCAGCTCCCGGCCGTCCGCCCGCTCCGAACCGCGCACCAGGGGACCGGTGCGCACCGGAAGAAACCGCGAGCTCCCTCCTTCCCTGATCTGCCGCGGCAGGTCCTCGGGGCCGATCTCCCGCCCGTGCGACAGCACAACCATGCTCTCGACGAGATTCCGTAGCTCCCGGACGTTACCAGGCCACGGATACTCCACCAACAACTCCATCGCCTCGGCGGAAATGCCCGGGAAGGGACGCTCGTGCTGCGCAGACAGGTCCCGGATGAAGCGGCGCACGAGCAGCGGGATGTCGCTGCGGCGCTCCCGGAGCGGGGGGAGATAAATGCTCAGGACGTTGAGCCGATAGTACAGGTCCGCGCGAAAGCCCCCCTCCTCCACGTGCTCCCGCAGCGGGCGATTGGTTGCGGCGACGACGCGCACGTTGACGGCGATGGACGTCACGCCGCCCACGCGCGTGAATTCCCGCTCCTCGAGCACGCGCAGGAGCTTGATCTGGGTGGCCTGCGGGATCTCACCGATCTCATCCAGGAAGAGCGTTCCCCCGTCGGCCAGCTCGAAGCGCCCCAGGCGCCGCTCGGCCGCTCCGGTGAACGCTCCCTTCTCGTGGCCAAAGAGCTCACTCTCGAGCAGCGTCTCCGGCAGCGCGCCCACGTTCACGGCGATGAAGGGCGCGTTGCGACGATTGCTCCGCGCGCGCAGCGCTCGTGCCACGAGCTCCTTGCCGGTGCCGCTCTCTCCCTCGATCAGCACGGTGCTCGACACGGGCGCCATCTGATCGACCTTGACCATCACCTCGCGGAGCGCCTCACTCTCGCCGATGAGCCCCGTGCTCTCCTGTAGCGCGTGACGTTCAATGACGCGCCGCACGCTCAGCGCCACCTCGTCGATGGCGATGGGCTTGGTGAACAGCTCGACGAAGCCCATGGCGCGGAAACGCTCCCGCTGCCCGGTGTCGTCGCCAACCATCAGGCCGACCACCGGAATGCCGGCCCAGAGCTGCTCGCGCAGAAGCCCGACGTTCGCCGCGTCGGCGAGGTCGCCAGTGATGATGATCAGGTTGGGCTTCGAGCGCTTGACCTCGGCGCGGATGTCGTCCAGGGGACTCACGAGCGCGGTCGTGATTCCCGCGCCCTCGAGATTCGCGTTGAGCCGCACCGCTGGCTCGACGTCGTGCAGCGTGATGAGGACGGTCATCCCGCCGTCGCCGAGTGGGGACTGTGGTCTGTCGGCTCGCCGCGGACGATCGCCACCGCGTGCATCACGATGGGCTCGAGCGCCGCGAGCATGTCGCGCACGCCGCTCGTGGAGCCCGGCAGGTTGACGACGAGGGTACGACCGCGCACCCCTGCGACCCCGCGGCTCAGCGCTGCGCGAGGGAACGTCGCGCCGGTGACGGCGCGAAGCCGCTCGGCAATGCCGGTCGCCTCGCGCTCGATGACGACGCGCGTCGCCTCGGGAGTCACGTCGCGCGGGCTCAGGCCAGTGCCGCCCGTGGTGAGCACGAGGTCGGCGACATCGCCGTCACACCACAGGAGCAGCTGGCGCACGATCGGGACGGTGTCGTCGCTGACGACGGTGCGCTCCGCGAGCTGACCCCCGAGCGACGCAACCCACTCGGCGGCAGCGGCGCCGGAGTCGTCGGTCCGCTCGCCGCGCGCGGTGGCGTCGGAGATCGTGAGTATGGCTACGCGCATGGTCGTCGCCCGCGCCGTCGTCAGAGATGGGAGGCGTGCTTGTAGAACGGCGGCTTGGTCACCCTGGCCGGGACGCGCTTGCCGCGAATCTCGATCTCGAAGCTCGTCCCATCTTTCGCACAGGCGATCGGCAGATAGCACGTGCCGATCGGAATGCCGAGCGTTGGGCTGATCGTGCCGCTGCACACGATGCCGCTCGCCTCGCCGCCCGCGAACACGGGATAGCCGTGGCGGGGAAAGTTGCGGTCGTCCATCGTGAAGCCGACGAGCTTCCGGGTCAGGCCGCGCTCCTTCTGCGAGACGAGTGCGTCGCGTCCGACGAAGGCGCCCTTGGGCAGCTTCACCAGCCAGGCGAGATTGGCCTCGAGCGGGGTGACCGTGTCGTCGATGTCGTTTCCATACAGCGCCATCCCCATCTCCAGTCGCAGCGTGTCGCGCGCACCGAGTCCCGCTGGGGTGATCTGGCCGGTGGCCATGAGCGCGTTCCAGAGCGGCACGGCAACCTCGTTCTCGACGTACAGCTCGAACCCATCCTCGCCCGTGTAGCCAGTGCGGCTGATGATGGCCGGCTGACCGGCGACGCTGCCCTCGGTGAAGTGGTAGTACGCGATGCTCGAGAGATCGGTGCTCGTCAGGAGCTGCACGATACCCGCCGCCTTCGGCCCCTGCACCGCGAGGAGCGCCATGTCGTCGCTCGCGTCGCGCAACGTCACTCCGAAGGTGCCCGCGTGGCGCTCGATCTGCGCGAGGTCCTTGGACGCGTTGCTCGCGTTGACGACCATCATGACGCGATCCGCGAAGCGATAGACGAGGCAGTCGTCCTCGATGGTGCCGCGGTCGTTCAGAATGGTGGAGTAGTGCACCTGCCCCACCGCCAGCGCGCCGACGTCGTTCGTCGTGACGTGGTTGACGAAGTCCACGGCGCGGTCGCCCGTGATCCAGAACTCGCCCATGTGCGAGACGTCGAACATCCCGCATCCCTCGCGCACGGCCCTGTGCTCCGCCGTGATCCCGCCGGAGTACTGCACGGGCATCTGATAGCCGGCGAAGGGGACGATCTTGCCGCCCAGGGCGACGTGAATCTCGTGGAGAGGGGTCCGCTTGAGGGTCGCGGCGGTAATTTCGGCCATGTGCGCGGTAATGCTCTGGGTCGATGAGGGAGGAGGAATATGCGCCTATGGCACGCCCTCATGCCAGGGTGACAGTCCGGACGCCCGTCGGCCGGCTCTTGCCTGGTCGCAGAACTAGATCACACCGACCTGAAGCTCGGTCACGTTGTCCGGGGACTCGAACCCGATCCACTTGTGGTAGATCTCGCGCGACTCGCCCGAATGCACGAGCCCCTGCTCCTCCATCTCGGCGAAGAGGAGTGCGTAGCCGCGCATGATCTCGGGCATGGGGCCGACGTAGTCCGTGGCGACGCAGCGGAAGGCGGGCACGTCTACGACCTCGTACGGCTCGGGGGCCGACGTAGGCTTCTTGGCCAGTTCGAAGGCGATGTCGAGGCGGAACTTGGTCGTCGGGGTGCCGTCGGCGCCGTGGTAGATGAAGGTCACGGGCGCGACAGGCTCGGCGCCTACCGCGGCGATCGCCTCGACCATCTGGTCGACCTCGTTGCGCGAGATCGTCGGTATCTCGGGGATCGTGACGTCGTCGTGCGACGAGACGACGAAGATCGTGGGCGGCACTTCCTTGACGGCGACGGATGCGCTCACGCGGAACCTCGGCTCGGTTAGGGGAGCGGCGAGGGTGAGGGTCCCCGCGCGCGAAGTCCCTCAAGATAGTCGATCAGCAGCTCGAGGTTGGAGCGCAGGATGCGCAGGCTCTTGGCGCTCTTGGCGAGCCCGAAGGTGCCCTCGATGCACGAGACGATGAAGTCGGCGGAGCGGCGCGGATCCACGTCGGGGCGGACGGATCCTTCGTCACGCCCGCGCTGCAGCGCGTCGGCGAATGCGCCGGTCCAGAGGTCGAAGGTGGAGGAGAGCCGGCTGCGAAACTTCTCGTCGAGCGGCGACATCTCTTGCGTGAGGTTGTTGAGCGGGCACCCGAGCTCGACGAGCTCCGGGCGGAGCGCCGACTCCGCGGCGACGTTGCGCACCACGTTCTGGAGCGCGGTGAGCGAATCCGCGCCGCCGTTCTCGAGCGCACCAGTCCACCGCTGCAGCGTGAGCCTGCGCACCACTTCGTCCACGACGGCATAGCCAAGGGCCGCCTTGTCGGCGAAGTGGTGATACAGCGCGCCCTTCGTGAGCCCCGTGTCGGCGAGGATCGAGTCGATGCTCGCCGCCTGGTAGCCGTTGCGAAAGATCTCCTCGAACGCGGCGGCGAGGAGCTTTTCGCGTGTGGCTTCCGGCGCGCGCGTTGGGCGCGGCGCGCGGGCGGAGCGGACGGTGCGACGTGGTGACATGAGTCCCCGGAGCTGTACGTACTCTACAGTATGTAAACATGGCGACCGCTTCACGTCAACGTCACATTGGTATTGACGGACGTAATGTGCTCGGTTACATACCAATCAGTATGTCAGCGGAGGAGTTCCATCAAGCCTCGGCAGACACGTCTTCCATCCTCCACCCCGCGTCGATCATGACGACTACCAGCATCGACTACGACTTGCCGCGCGTCACCTCGCGTGAGGAGTGGCGCGAGGCGCGACTCGCCCTCCTCGCGCGTGAGAAGGAGCTCACCCGCGCGCGCGACGCGCTCAGCCGAGATCTCAGAGCGCTGCCGCTCGTCGCGGTCGAGAAGCCCTACCAGTTCGACGGACCGGGCGGGCCGCTGACTCTGCTCGATATGTTCAACGGGCGACGGCAGCTCATCGTGTATCACTTCATGTTCTTCCGCGACAAGGGTGAGGGATGCCCCGGTTGCTCGCACATGGCGGACTACATCCCACACCTGTCGCATCTCCACGCCCGCGACACGTCGCTCGTCTTCGTCTCGCGAGCGCCAGTCGCCGAGATCGCACCGTTCAGGGCGCGCATGGGATGGTCTACACCGTGGTATTCCTCGTTCGGCAGCGATTTCAACTACGACTTCCACGCGACGACCGACGAGGCCGTGGCCCCGGTCGAGTACAACTATCGCGACAGGAAGACGCTCGAGGTGCTCGGGCAGACGTACCACGTCGAGGGCGAGCAGCCTGGCGCGAGCGTCTTCCTGCGCGACGGGGCTCAGATCTACCACAGCTACTCGACATACGGCCGCGGACTCGACCAGATGATCGGCACTCACAACTGGCTCGACATCACGCCGTTCGGACGCGGTGAGGGAAAGAACGGGACGCCGGACCTCGGGGTGCCGCTCCGGCACCACGACCGCTACGACAGCTGAACGGGAGCCGCCAATGTGTCCTTTCTGCATCTCCACGGCACTCGGCATCGCCGCCGGAACCGTCACGACGGGGGGCGTGGCCTCCCTATTCGTCTTCACGCGCAGGCTCGCCAGCAACGCGCCGCGCTCCGCACAATCACCAGCTGAGGAAGTGGATCATGAGTGAGTCTCGCAGCCGGCGTCCCGAGGTCGTGTCGAGCGAGGAGTGGCTCGTGGCTCGCAAGGCGCTTCTCCGCAAGGAGAAGGACATCACGAGAGCGCGCGACCTCGTGAGAGCCGAGCGTCTCGAGCTACCGATGGTGAAGCTGGAGCAGGAGTATCACTTCCGCGGTCCGGACGGTGAGATGACTCTGCTCGACCTGTTCGAGGGGCGGCAGCAGCTCGTGGTGCATCACTTCATGTGGATCGACAGGCGAGACGAGGGATGTCCGAGCTGCTCGATGCTGGTCGACACGCTCGGCGACGTCGCGCATCTGCACGCCGCGAACACGTCGCTCGCGTTCGTGTCGCGCGCGCCGATCGAGAAGCTCGAGGCCTACAGGAAGCGGATGGGGTGGAGCATTCCGCTCTACTCGTCGTTCGGCACCGACTTCAACTACGATTTCCAGGCCACGGTCGACCGGAGCCGAGGAGCGGTGCAATACAACTACCGCGACGTCACGGCGCTGGGTGGGATGTGGGCGGAGTTCGTAGGCGACCTGCCCGGCGAGAGTGTCTTCTTCCGCGATGGCGACGAGGTCTTTCACAGCTACTCGGCGTACGCCCGCGGAACCGAGGCGGTGAGCAACGTGTTCGCCTTTCTTGATCTCACGCCGCTCGGACGACAGGAGGAGAGTGGCGTGCAGGGCTGGGTGAGACATCGCGATCGGTACGACGCGAATGAGATCGTGGCATTGCAACGGGCGCCGGAGCGCAGGGTTCGCGCGTGATCGCGTAGCCACCGAACCGCGGAACCGACGTTCCGCGGCTCGGTAGCGCGCCGACGACCAGCGCGCTCTTACGGCAGCGGCACGGCGCGCGAGTCCAGCGCGGTGAGGATGCGCGTCGCGAGCATCGAGAGTCCCGACGTGTAGTCGCGCCCCGTGGACAGGATCACGACGCCGACGTGCAGCTCTGGCGAGAACGCAACGAGGCTGGTGTAGCCCGGCAGTCCACCGTCC
This sequence comes from Gemmatimonadaceae bacterium, assembly GCA_039920785.1. GTDB lineage: Bacteria > Gemmatimonadota > Gemmatimonadetes > Gemmatimonadales > Gemmatimonadaceae > AG11. The sequence continues at coordinate 11,616 of JBDSDB010000222.1, read as the reverse complement.
TGCCAGATGGTGCGCCGTCCGTCGACCGTCATCATCTGCCAGTTGAGCCCTTCCGAGTAGTTGCCCATCGTGAGCGTTGGAAGATGCGTGAGGCGAACGGCGGAATCGCGGTCGGCCGCGTGCCAGCGGATGTAACGCACCATGTCGCCGACACTGGACGTGAGCGCACCCGCCGCCTGTAGCGACACGAATCGCGACGCGTCCACAGCGACGCCCGCCGAGTCGTAGCCGCGGGCCATCTGCGCGCGCTCCGATCGCGTGAGCGCGATCTTCGTGTCGGACATCTTCAGCGGCCGCGTGATGCGCGCCGAGATCAGCGTCGCGAGCGGCTGCCCGTACACGCGCTCGAGGATGAAGCCCGCGAGCTGTGCGGCGGAATTGGAGTACGACAGGCGGGAACCGGGAATCGTGTCGAGCGCGACGCGATGCAGCTGGCGGAAGAAACGCGCGCGATCGACGGCGGACGCCGGGATGGCGGAGTCGGGAAAGCTCCGAGGGAGACCGGAGAGATGCGTGATGAGGTGCGAGATGCGTATCGGCTGGCCGCGGAAGGCGAGGTTGGGAAAGTCGCCCGGGATGTAGCGACGCACGTCGTCGTCGAGACGAAGCCGGCCTTCCACCGCCGCCTGGGCGAGCAGCGTCGCGGTGAACGTCTTGGTGATTGACGCGATCGCGTATCGCGTGCTCGGCGTGGGCAGCGCGGCGCGCTCGAGCGAGGTGGATCCGTAGCCGTAGCTCCGGACGCTCCCGTCAGCCGAGATCATCCCGATGGAGAGTCCCACGGCGCGCGATCCCGCCAGCACGTCCACCGTTGCTTGATGCACGGCGCTGTCGAGTCCATCGCGAAGCAGGTTGTCGCTGCGCGGGGCGTGCTCGTTCACGTGCCCGGAAGTCTGCGCGCGAGAGGCGAATGGGGGCGCCACCAGGGCGAGCACGGCGCAGAGATATCGACGAGCAACGATGCGCATGGGCGGGAAGGGAGGCGTGACCCGCATCGCCGCACCCATGGGGGTGGACGTCCTGCGGTACGGTTGATATTTCAACAGTGCTGATATTTCAACATTCATGCACGAGTTGTCAAGTGCTACTCGCGTGACCACCTCCACACGGCGTCCTCGCCCTTCTCGCCGGCAGTAGAACGCGGCCCCACGGCCGACTACACTCGTCGCATGCCGAACGTATGCATCGCCACCGAACCCGATCTCCCCGCCGTCGTGGCCCTGGTGAACTCCGGCTATCGCGGCGACAGCTCGCGGCTGGGCTGGACCACGGAGGCGGACTATCTCGGCGGGCAGCGGACAGATATCGCCACGCTGCGCGCGGAGCTCTCGGAACGGCCTGGCGCCGTGCTCCTCCTACTCCGCGACGGGGCCGAGGACGAGCTCGTGGGCAGTGTGTTTCTGAAGCCGGAGGACGAGGACCGCTGGCACCTGGGCATGCTCACCGTGCGGCCCGACCTCCAGAACCGGCAGCTTGGACGAACGCTGCTCGGCGAGGCGGAGAAGTTCGGCGTGGCGCGAGGGGCGCGATGGATGCGCTTGAGCGTGATCAACATCCGCGACACGCTCATCGCCTGGTACGAGCGGCGTGGCTACTGCCGGACGGGCGAGGAGGTTCCCTTCCCCTACGGCGACGAGCGATTTGGACAGGCGCTCCGCGACGACCTGCGTTTCGTGGTGATGGAGAAGGCACTCTGAGGGCCGCCCGGCGGCGCGTCGGTCGGGTCAGGCCGCTGCGAGCGCTCCGCTAGCCGGTCGGCGCGGCGTGGCGGTCGAGGCGGCCGCTCATCGGCTTCCGCTTCACCAAGACGAAGCGCGTGAAATTCTCCGCGTGATCTTGAAGCCCATCGAGGATGACCACGAGCCCGTACCGCTCGGCGGCCCACGCGCCGGCGATCGCCGCGACGGCGGGATCGCGGCGGATGCCGACGAGTCGCGCCGCCCCCGCGGTGTCGTGCGCCTCGACCGCTCTGATCTGTGGGTGCTCCTCGAAGAAGCGGCCGCACTGCTTGAGCGCCATTTCGTGGCTCAGCGCTTCGCGGATGTCGTCGACCGTCGCGCCGGCGAGGCCGAGGAGGGCGTGACGGACGGGGAGCTCGTGCTCGGCGATCTGCTCGAGCTCCGGCGCGCCGGCCAGCGCATCGAGCGCGGCGCGCACCGGGCCGGCGATCAGGTTCTCGACCGGGATGACGGCGAAGTCAGCGAGCCCCTCCACCACCGCGCCGCAGGTGGCGTCGAATGTGGTGCGGGGGAGCAGCGTGAGGGGTCCTGCGACGAGGTGTTCGACGGCCTTCTCACTGAAGGCTCCGCTCTCACCCTGAAACGCGACGATGGGGCGCACATGACAACATCGTCAGTGCGCCCCACCGGGCACAAGCGGGATCGCTGTGATCAGCGCGCCTCGCGTGTCGCCTCGGTGTGGAGCTCACGCTCGTTCAGCGACCGTTGCTCCCCCACCTTGGGCGGCGTGCCGGTGACCATCGCCTTCGCGACCTCGAACAGCACCAGTGGCCGCGGCTTCGTGGTGACGAGGTATTCGACGGACTGCGCCTCGACGAGGATGAGCGCGAGACGTGGATCGCCGGGTCCGCCATTTCGATCGCCGCCCTCGTCGCCGAACCACACTTTCCAGTCGGCCTTGTACAGCTCCTTGATCAGGTTGCGGTCCTGCGTGATCTGCGCCAAACCCGCCACCGAGACCCACTCGCGCGACTTCCCGTTGTAGTAGGCGAGGTTCACGTGCGGGTCCGATGCGAGCTCGTCGAGCTTGTGCGACGAGACGTCGGTCACGAACCAGAGGTCCGTGCCCGTGACACGCTCCTGCGTGGCCATCGGCCGCGAGACCAGATGCCCGTCGCTGCGGCGCGTAGTGAACATCGCGATCTCTATTCCGTCGATGAGCTTGTAGAGCTCGTCGAGCTTTTTCTCAGTTCCGGTCTTTGCGTTCTGGTCCGCCATTGAGCAACCTCGATGCCTCGGGTGGGGGAGTGGTGCGTAAGGAGTGAAGGCGCACGACTTGTGCCGGCTCGCATCTCGCTGTCGCCCACCATCGCCCACGTCCCACCGCTGTTGCAGCCTCAGCCCAACGCCGCCACCGCGTCCGCCACCTGTGCGGCGTGCCCTGCCGCCTTCACCTTCTCGAACACCTTGGCGACGCGGCCGTCGCGGTCGATGACGAACGTGGTCCGAACGTTTCCCATGTACTTGAGCGCGAACATCGACTTCTCCTGCCACACGCCGTAGGCCTCGGCCACCTCGTGCTCGACGTCGGCCAACAGGGGATACGGCAGATCGAACTTCTTGCGGAACTTCACGTGCGATTTCACGTCGTCCGGACTGATTCCGAGGACCTCGGCGCCCACATCCTGGAAGCGCGGCATCAGATCACGGAACTCGCATGATTCGACCGTGCAGCCAGGCGTGTCATCCTTCGGATAGAAGAAGAGGACGACTGCGCGACCGCGCAGCGCGCTCAGGGTGAGTGGCGTGCCGGCGTCGGTGTCGAGCGTGAAGTCCGGCGCCATCGTGCCTTCGAGGGGATGGCTCATCCGAGCGTCTCCCCGCCCATTAGAACGGCCATGATCGCCTTCTGAATGTGGAGGCGGTTCTCCGCCTCGTCCCATACTCTGCTCTGCGGTCCGTCGATCACATCGGCGGAGACTTCTTCGCCGCGGTGGGCGGGGAGGCAATGGAGAAAGATCGCGTCCTTCGACGCGCGCTGCATCATCGACTGGTTCACCGTGTAGCCCGCGAAGTCGCGCTCGCGTTTCTTCTGCTCGCCCTCCTGTCCCATGCTCGCCCACACGTCCGTGTTGACGACGTCGGCGCCGGCGATCGCTTCCTTCGGATCGCGGGTGACCGTGACCTTGGCCTCCTTCTGCGCGCGCGCCAGCAGATGGTCCGCGGGCTCGTATCCCTCGGGACAGGCGATCGTGAGCTCGAAGCCGAGCCGGTACGCCGCATTGATCCACGAGTTGGCCATGTTGTTGCCGTCGCCGATCCAGGCGACCTTCTTTCCCTCGAAACCGCCGAGATGCTGCCGGATGGTCAGCATGTCGGCGAGGATCTGGCAGGGGTGCAGCATGTCGGTGAGCCCGTTGATGACGGGCACGTCGGCGTAGCGCGCCAGCTCCTCCAGGTCCTGATGCGCGAAGGTGCGGATCATGATGCCGTCCACGTAGCGCGAGAGCACACGCGCCGTGTCGGCGATGGGCTCGCCGCGTCCGAGCTGGACGTCGCGGGGCGACAGGAACAGCGCGTGGCCACCGAGCTGATACGTACCCACCTCGAAAGAGACGCGGGTGCGCGTCGATGCCTTCATGAAGATCATCGCCAGCGTCTTTCCGGCGAGCGGCTTCTTCCCGTACTCGCCGCGGCGCATCCGCTCCGCCAGGTCGAAGAGCGAGAGCAGCTCGGCCCTGGAGAAATCGGGGATCGCGAGGAAATCGCGATGAGTGACGTCGGTCATGGTGAGGCGAGAGGGGTGAGCGTGACGGAAGCGGGCAAAGCTAACGGGCGACGAAAGCATGGAGCAAGCGCGCCGCCCATGGAAATCGCTGGCGAGACGCACTCTCGACGGTGTTACTGCGTCATCGCATCGGGCGTCACACGACTGTAGCGCGGGCGGCTTCTCTGCTCCCGTCGCGGGAGTGCGCGTCGAGGCCTGGGCGGGCTGCGGCGGGTTCGTGGCGTTCCCCGGCGATCGTGCCGACGCTGTAGTGGAGGCACTCGAGACGTCCAGCCGAGCACGCACGACCACGCCATACGAGAGCGACGTCCCAGGATGAAGATCTTCGCGCCGATGGTTCGCGCCATAGAGCGCCAGTTGGAAGGTCGTCCGCTCCGCCAGCGGATGCGCATGCTTCCGCTTGGTGCGACGCTCGCACTGACGGCGATCTTTGCGCTCAGCGTCACGCTCGGCGTGATCGACCCGCGCAGGCTCGGGAGGATCCAGCACGACCACTATCCGGCGCTGGACGCCGGACGCGGCATGCGCGAGACGCTCGGCAACCTCCAGCACGTGCTGGAGACCGGGGTCGCGGCGGCCGATACCCAGCGGCTCGCCCAGACGGACTCGCTGCGCTCGGTGTTCGAGGACATCGCGCGCGGGGCGCGGCTCCACGCCTCGGATCCGATCGAGGTGGACGACATCGCGAGCCGGTTCGCGGGGTACTACGCCCTCGCCAGGCCCGTCAACCGGATGCTCATCCTGCGAACGGGGGGCGACTCGCTGAGCTCAGCCATCGGTCGGGTGACGACCTCCCAGGCGTCGCTGCGCCACGCCGTGGACGCATATATCCAGCGAGAGCAGACGGCCATCGACCAGGCCTTCAGCGCGGAGCGTGCGCTGCAGATGAGCGCAACATTCGGCGTCGCGCTCATCGCGCTCGTCGCGGCGATCGTACTGGGCGCGCTCTCGATCGCCACGACGAACGCCGTGACCAGGCCGCTCGACGATCTCGCGGCGGCCGCGGCGCGCATCGCGCAGGGCGATATCTCGGTCGACATTCCCAGCGCCGGCGACGACGAGGTGGGCAATGTCTCGCGGGCCATGACGGACGTGGTGGGCTACCTGAACGAGATGGCCGCCGTCGCGCAGGCGGTTGCGGTGGGCGATCTGTCCCACGCGGTGAAGCGGCGCTCCGAGCACGACCGGTTCGGGACGGCGCTCGCGGCAATGGTGCAGTACCTCACCGAGATGTCGGTGACCGCGGAGCGTCTCGCGCACGGAGATCTCACGGTGCAGGTGATGCCGCGGTCGCACCAGGACGCCTTCGGCCACTCCTTCGCGGCGATGATCGACCGTCTGCGCACGATCATCGCCGAGATGCGCGAGGCTGCGGTGAGCATCGCCGCCTCTGCCGGCGAGATGCAGACGTCGGCGCACGAACTGGCGGTGAGCTCCGGCGAAGGCGCGACGGGCTTCCGTCACACGGTGGGACAGATCTCCAACATGAGCGCCGCGGTGCGTGACAACGCCGAGCGGAGCCAGGTCGTGGAGCGGCAGGCGCTGGAAGGTGCGCAGGCCACGCGCGAGGGCGCGCGCGTGGTGCAGGAGGCCATCGAGTCCACTCGAGAGATTCTTGCGCGCACCTCGATGATCGAGAGCATCGCGCGCCAGACCAACCTGCTCTCGCTGAACGCGGCGATCGAGGCCGCGCGCGCGGGCGAGCACGGCCGCGGCTTCCACGTCGTGGCGGAGGAGGTGCGCAAGCTTGCCGCGCAGTGCGCGACCACCGCGCAGGAGATCAGCCGGCTGAGTGTGGACAGCGAGCAGAAAATCGAGAAGTCGCGCGAGATCCTGCGCGCGCTGGCGCCGAGCATCGCCGGCACGGCGGCGCTCGTCCAGGAGCTGGCCGCGGCATCGTCGGCGCAGGCAAGCGGCCTGACCGACGTGGAGCAGACGATGCTGCGCGCGGACGACTCGACGCGGCGCAACGCCGCCACCGCCGAGGAGTTCGCCGCGACGGCGGAGGAGCTACTGGCGCAGGCCGAACGGCTCGAGGAGCTCGTGAGCCGCTTTCAGCTGAAGGCGGGGATGCTCGTGAAACGCCAGTCGGTGCGAGCGCCGCGAGCGCCTGCGTCACAGCTGGTGGCCGTCGTGTGATTCAGAGAATGTACTTTCTCAGGTCCTCGTCCTCGACGATGGCCTTGAGCTTCTCCCGCACCGCCGCCGCGTCGACGACGATCTTCTTCACCCCCGAGTCGGGAAGCTCGAACAGCGTCTCCTCGAGCTGAGTCGTCATCACGGTGTGCAGGCGACGCGCGCCGATGTTCTCCATGCGCGAGTTGACCGTCGCCGCGGTGCGCGCGATCTCGGCGATGCCGTCGGTGGTGAACTCGAGCACCGCGCCCTCTGCGGCGACGAGCGCGGCGTACTGCTTGGTGAGCGCGTTCTCCGGCTCCGTCATGATGCGCACGAAGTCCGCCTCGGTGAGCGGCTTGAGCTCGACGCGAATCGGGAAGCGGCCCTGGAGCTCGGGAATCAGATCCGAAGGTTTGCTTACATGAAACGCGCCGGCGGCCACGAACAAGATGTGATCCGTCTTCACCATCCCATACTTCGTCTGCACGTTCGACCCTTCGACGATCGGCAACAAGTCGCGCTGTACCCCTTCGCGTGAGACGTCGGGCCCACCCATCTGGCTCTTCTCGCCGGCGATCTTGTCGATCTCGTCGAGGAAGACGATGCCCAGCGTCTCGACGCGCTCGAGCGCGTCGGCGATGACGTCCTCCATGTCGACGAGCTTCTGGAACTCCTGCTCCAACAGGATGCGGCGCGCCTCGCTCACCTTGACGGTGCGCTTCTTCGTCTTCTTGGGCATCATCTCGCGAAGCATCTCCGTGAAGTTCTCCATGCTCTCCGGCGCGCCTTGCGACGCGAACATGTCGAACATCGCCCCGCCGGCCTGCGGAGTCACCTCGATCTCCACTTCGCGTGCGTCGAGCTGGCCGTCGAGCAGGAGCTGCCTGAGCTTGTCGCGCGTACGCTTGTAGCGGTCCTGCGATGCATCCGCGGCGCGCTCCTGCTTCACGTCGCCCGTGGCAGAAACGAGGAACACACCGCCGGCCTCACCCACGGAGACGAGCGTCGGCTCGGGCGCGGGGTCAGGCTTGGCGCCGTTGGCCGATGCGGTGTCGGCGGCTGGAGGCGGGAGGAGCAGATCGAGCAGGCGCTCGTCGACCTTCTCGTTCGCGAGGTCCTCGACCTCGCTCTCGCGCTCCTGGCGCACCATCTCGATGGCGCTGTCGACGAGATCGCGGATCATCCCTTCCACGTCGCGTCCAACGTAGCCGACCTCGGTGAACTTCGAGGCCTCCACCTTGATGAACGGCGCGCCGGTGAGTTTGGCGAGCCGCCGCGCGATCTCCGTCTTCCCCACCCCGGTCGGTCCGATGAGGATGATGTTGTTGGGCGAGATCTCGTCGCGGATGGCCTCGGGCGCCTGCTGCCGGCGCCAGCGGTTGCGGAGCGCGATGGCGACGGCCTTCTTCGCGTCGGCCTGACCGACGATGTAGCGATCGAGCTCCGCGACGATCTGTCGAGGTGTGAGATCTGCAAGCCGGGCGAGCGCCTGCTGCGTGCGAGGGGATGGCATGATCAGACCGCCTCGAGCACGGTGATGTTCGTGTTGGTGTACACGCAGATCTCGCCGGCGATCGTGAGGCTGCGCTGCACGATCTCGGCGGCCGTGAGCTCGGTGTTGGTGGCGAGCGCGCGCGCCGCGGCCAGTGCGTACGCACCGCCCGAGCCGATGGCGAGGATGCCATCGTCGGGCTCGATCAGCTCACCGGTCCCCGAGATGATGTAGCCGTGCGCCGCGCTGGCGACGACGAGCAACGCCTCGAGTCGCCGCAGGACCCGATCGCTGCGCCAGTCCTTGGCCAGCTCCACGGCGGCGCGCGGCACGTTCCCCGGATAGCGCTGCAGCTTCTCCTCGAACTTCTCGAACAGGGTGAGCGCATCGGCGGCCGAGCCCGCGAAGCCGGCGAGCAGTTTGCCGTCGGCGATCGCGCGCACCTTGTTCGCCTTGGCCTTCATGACGGTGTCGCCGACGGTCACCTGCCCATCGCCGCCCAGCGCCACGGTCCCACCGCGCCGCACGGCCAGGATGGTCGTGGCGCGAATTCGTGGTAGTTCGGACATGCTGGAGAATCTAGCGGGAGGACGACTTAAAACGCGGTTTGTCGGTGAACGGTTTGTCGGTTTTCGGCCGGTCTCGGGACGGAGGAGCTGCCCGAGGCCGGCCGACAAACTGTTCACTGAAAAACCGACGAACTGCGTGTGCGTTACCGGATCCGGTCGTTCCCCTCGGGCGGCTTCGGCTTGGGCGCGCCTCGGCGCAGGTCGCCGCGGTTCATGATGCGGTCACGAAAGAAGCTCTTGTTCAGTACGCCCCCGATGAGGATCATCGCGGCCCCGACCATCATCGCGATCGTGCTGTATCTCCCGGTGTCGCGCCCGACGAGGGCGGCGGCCATGCAGAGCACTCCCACCCCGATCGCCGCCTCGCCACCGAGGTGCCGCTCGGTGCGGGCCCGGCGCCGGCGCTCCGTGCGAAAGGGCAGATTCTCCGGCAGCCAGGCGTCGGCGAGGATGCCGATCCCGACCAGCGCGACCAGGATGCCGAGGATGAGCGGGATTGTCTCGAAGCGCACTGACGGACTCCACGGGGAAACGAGCGGTACGTCGGCGATGTCAAGCGATCTTCATGCCCGAGGGTGCGATTTCTGATACACCTGCTTGAGACGCTCGACGCTCGTGTGCGTGTAGATCTGCGTGGTGGAGATGGACGCGTGCCCGAGGAGCTCCTGGACGGCCCGCAGGTCGGCGCCCGCGTCGAGCAGGTGAGTGGCGAAGGTGTGGCGGAGGGAGTGCACCGACAATCCCGCGTCTTCATCGATCTCGGCGAGAAAGCCGGACACGACCTTCTGCACCATCCGCACGCCGATGCGCTTGCCGGTACGCGCCAGGAAGTACGCCGACCGTTCGGCGCCGGGCCGGACATTGCGGAGCAGGTCGTCGCGCTTGGCCTCGTAGTTTCTGAGCGCGAGGCTGGCGTGGTCGCCGATGGGCACGATCCGCTCCTTGCGCCCCTTGCCCCGCACCTTCACCTGCTGGCTCACCAGATCGAGATCGCCTCGGCTCAGCCCCTGCAGCTCGGAGAGACGCATCCCCGTGGAGTAGAACAGCTCGAGCATCGCGAGATTGCGGACGTCGACGAAGCTGCCCTCCTGCGCACGCAACTCAGCCATCTGGAAGAGCAGATCGATCTGGGGCCGATCGAGGTAGCCCGGCAGGTACTTGTCGAGCTTGGGCGCGCCGACCGCGCGCGCCGGGTTGGATTCCACCATCTCGTTGCGATGCATCCACCGATAGAAGCTGCGCACGCCGGAGAGGGTGCGCGCCATGGTGCGCTTGCCGACGCCCCCGCGCGCGAGGTGCGCGAGGAAGCCGCGCATGGCGAGCCGGTCCACCCCTTCCCAGCTCCAGCCTTCGGTGCCGTAGTAGCCGCCGAGGAAGCCGGTGAAGGCGGCGAGATCACGACGATACGCGACGACCGTATTGGGCGAGACGTCGCGCTCCTTGGCGAGGTGCCGCAGGTACTCCTCGACGTCTCCATGCGGCGGGGCGCTCGGCGCGCTCGCGGGAGCCGGCTCGGCGCTCGAGCCGCTCGCCGGCCGCTTCGGTGTCACGCGCCGCCGCTCGCCACGAGCAGGTGTGCGTCGCGCCACTCGGTCATCGCCGCGAGCGCGCGTTCAGCCAGCTTCTCCTTCTTGGCGCGCTTGTCCTTCATCCTCACGCCCAGCTCGTCCACCAGACCGAAGTTTGCGTTCATCGGCTGAAAGTGGCGCGGCTCGGCTTCGCGCATGTAGCGGAAGAGGGCGCCGAGCATCGTCGTGGGCGGCGGGATGACCGGCTCGTCGCCGGCGAGCAGTCGCGACAGGTTGATGCCGGCGAGGAGGCCGGTGGCCGTGCTCTCGGTGTAGCCCTCGACGCCGGTGAGTTGGCCGGCGAACAGCACGCGCGGATCGTCCTTCAACGCGAGATGCGGCGCGAGCGCGGCGGGCGCATTGAGGTAGGAGTTCCGATGGATCGAGCCGAATCGCAGGAACTCTGCGTTCGCGAGGCCGGGGATCAAGCGGAAGACGCGCTGTTGCTCGGGATAGCGAAGGCGAGTCTGAAAGCCGACGAGGTTCCACATCTGTCCCGCGCGATCTTCCATGCGGAGCTGCACGACGGCATACGCCTCGCGCCCGGTGCGTGGATCGGTGAGCCCGACCGGCTTCATCGGACCGAAGCGCAGCGACTCGCGGCCGCGCTTCGCCATCTCCTCGGCGGGCATGCAGCCCTCGAAGTACGGCACCTCGTCGAACTGGTGCGCGGCGGCCTTGTCCGCGCTGGTGAGGGCGTCGATGAACGCGTCGTACTGCTCGCGAGACATCGGGCAGTTGAGATACGCGCCGTCGCTCTCGCCTTCCATCGTCTCCTTGCCGTAGCGCGACGCGCGAAAGACGACGTCGTAGTCGATGGAGTCGTGCGCGATGATCGGCGCGATGGCGTCGTAGAAGGCCATTGATTCTACACCGAGTCTGTCGCGGATTCGGGCGGCCAGGGCACTCGACGTGAGCGGACCGGTGGCGATGATGCCGGGCGACGGAAGCTCCGTGACCTCGCCGCGCTGCACGCTGATCCGCGGATGCGACGTCACACGTTCGTGCACCGTGCTGGAGAACACGTCACGGTCCACGGTGAGGGCGCTCCCGCCCGGAACGCGCGCGAGGTCCGCGCACTCGAGGATCATGCTGCCGAGGAGGCGCATCTCGGCCTTGAGCAGGCCGTGCGCATTGGACGTCTCAGTGCTCTTGAAGGTATTTGAGCAGACGAGCTCCGCGAGCCTGTCGGTCTTGTGCGCTTCCGTGCCGACGTCGGGGCGCATCTCGTGGATGACGACGTCGTGCCCGCGCTCGGCGAGCTGCCAGGCGGCCTCGCTGCCGGCGAGCCCACCGCCGACGATGTGGATGAGAGACATGCGGGGAAAGGTAGCGGTTGATCGGAACTGCGGTTGATCGTTGCTACGGTTGATCGGAACTGCGGTGGATCGACCGCTCTACC
>JBDSDB010000221.1:0-19707 GCA_039920785.1 Gemmatimonadaceae bacterium | reverse complement strand
GTGCTCGTCGGCCAGAGCTTCGCCGCCTCGGTGGCGCGCTCGCCGAACAGCCTCGTGAACACTGCCGCCGTGTTCTCGGGCGTCGGCGCTTCCTGCAACAGCGAGCGCGCGCTGTTCTCCTCGGAGTTCCATCCGGCGAGCAGCGGCACGTGCGCCTGCTGGCCCGCGGTGAAGATGCTGGCGGGCGCCGTCGGGAAGAACCAGCCGTCCACGTTCACGCCGAAGCGCGGCATGCCGGGCCGGCTCGCCGCCTCGAGCAGCTCGGTGGACGAGAGCGCACGCAGCGCCGCCAACGTCCGAGCCTCGATGCTCGTCGCGAACTTGACCCCGTTCTGCTCGGTCTCGGCGCGAGTCGCGGTGGGTGTGGTGCTCGGAAAGAGCGCTCCGCTTTCACCGATGGCCCCGGCGATCAGATCCTTCGACTGTGGCGACGCCATCTGCGCGCTCACCGCGAACGACCCCGCGGACTCGCCGGCGATGGTGACGCGGTGAGGATCCCCGCCGAACGCCGCGATGTTGGCGCGCACCCAGCGCAGCGCCGCCGACTGGTCCATCAGCGCGTAGTTGCCCGACGCATGGTTCGGCGACTCGGCAGTGAGCTCGGGGTGCGAGAAGAAGCCGAAGATGCCGAGCCGGTAGCTCATCGTCACCGTGACGATGCCGCGCTTCGCCATGCTCTCGCCGTCGTAGCGCGGCTCTGAGCCGTCACCCGCGACGAATCCTCCGCCGTAGTAGTAGACGAGCACCGGCAGGCCGGCCCCCTGCCTCGCGTTCGCCGGCGACCACACGTTGAGATAGAGACAGTCCTCGCTGATGCCGGCGTTGCGGAACATCATGTCGCCGAAGACACGCGCCTGCATGCACTGATTGGCGAACCGGTCGGCGGAACGAACGCCCTGCCAGTTGGACGCCGGCTGCGGCGGCCGCCAGCGGTTCTCGCGCATGGGCGGCGCGGCGAATGGGATCCCTCGGAATGCGCGGACGCCGCTCGGCAGCGTGATGCCGGCGACCGCTCCGTTGACCGTCTGCGCGCGCGGAGCGCTCGCACTCGTCGCCTGCGCGAGAGCGGTCGCGAGCGGGCTGAGTGCGGCCAACGCGATCAGGACACGTGTCTGCATGATTGTCTCTGAGCTGTAGTGTGGATTTCAATAGGTGCGGCCGAAGCCGAACGGGTACAGAGGGCTCGCAAGATCATGCGCCGCGTCAGGCCGCTGCGCCTCCACCGACTCCATGGCGCTCGGCAGCGCGAACGGCAGCTTGCCCTGCGGCTTGGCCTTCCCCGCCAGCACGTCGAGCAGTGCGTCGTCGCTCACGCCGAAGTTGGCGACGATCGCGCGAGCGTGCGTCTTGAGCGGTGTGAGGATCGCCGGCCGGTCCAGATATACGGAGACCACCGTTGGCACGAGCGCGCTCACGCGCCGGAGCTCGGCGAGCGCGGGATCGCCGTCGCGAAACGCGAGGCTCCCCTCGTGCTGCATCGCGCCGAACACCCAACCGCGATGCAGCGTCTCGAACGGTGCCTGCATGCGCATCACCGCCACGTCCGCCTGCGCGGGGTCGGTGGCGATCGTCCAGCCGGCGCGCTTCACTGCCGCCGAGTCGATGCCGACGACGTAGACGCGCAGCGCGCCGCTCTTCCCGGTGGCCTTGAGCGGAAGGAGGTTGCCGTTGTTCTCGAGCAGCACCAGCGCGCGGCGCTGCGCGTCCAGGCCGGCGTCGCGGAAGGCCGCCGTGCCCACCCGGCTGCGAGCGACGTCCGCGTCCACATATGGATTCTCGAACAGACCCAGTGCGAACTTCTGCAGCACGACCCGGCGCACCGACGCGTCGAGCCGCACCTCGGTGAGCTCGCCGGCGCGCACCGCATCCACGAGCATCTGTGCGTCCTCGGTACCGCCGAACTGGTCGACGCCGGCGCGCACCGCCTTCACGAATCGCGCGCGCTTGGGCAACGCCTCCACGCCCCACGGCATCCCGACGTCGGCGAACGATGGACGCTCGCCGGCGGGCACTCCGTTGCGGCACTTCTCGTTGCAGTCGTTGGTGACGGCCCAGTCGGTGAGCACGATCCCCTGAAAGCCGTATTGCCCTCGCAGCATGTCGGTGAGGATCTGCTTGTTGAACCCGGCCCCGACCGGCTCGATCGGCCGCCCCCGCCACGTCGCGCCCTCGAGGATGTCGTAGGTCGGCATCACGCCGGCGACGTTCGCCGCGAACGCGCCGAGGAAGGGCTTCACGTGGTTCTCGAGATTGGATCCCGAGATCGACGCGTAGCGGCCGTAATGATTGTGCCCATCGAGCCCTTGCTTCGCCGCGCCGTAGCCGACCCAGTGCTTCACCACCGTGAGCACGCTGCCGGTGTCCACGCCGCGCGTGCCGCGCTGGAACCCTTCGACGTACGCGCGCACCATGCGGCCCGCCAGCGCGGCGTCCTCGCCGAAGGTGCCGGGAATGCGCGCCCAGCGCGGCTCGGTGGCGAGATCGGCCTGCGGCGAGAGCGCCATCTGGATGCCGACGGCGCGATACTCCTGCCGCGCGATGTCGCCAAACCGGCGCACGAGCGCCGCGTCGCCGATCGCGGCCAAGCCGAGCGCCTCGGGCCATTGGGAGAACTGCCCCGCGGTGACGCTCGCGCCGAGCACGTACTGGAAGTGGTGGCGCGGGTCGGTGCTGATCGTGAGGGGAATGCCGAGCCGCGTGCCTTCCGCGATCTGCTGCAGCGCATCGTTCTGCGCAGCCAGCATCGCCGGATCGCCACCGAGACGGGTGATCATGCTGTTGACCCTGGCGCCGGCGATGAGCGTGCGGTTGGCCGCGGTGTCGTAGCCCGTGCCAACGCCCGCCCCGCCCATCTGACCCATGCCGCGCGCCGTGCCGTGCATCATCGCGCCCGCCTTCTCCTCGAGCGTCATGCGCGCGACGAGATCGCGAGCGCGCGCAGCGGGCGCGAGCCTCCAATCCTCGTACGGCTCCAACGCTCCGTTCCGATTGAGGTCGCGAAACTTGAGCGCGCCGCGTTGCAGGATCGGGGCGCCGCGGGTGCCGATGGACGGCTGCGCGGCGTGCGCGCCCTGCGCCGCGGCGGTCAGCGGCGCTGAGGCCAGCACCGCTGCCGCGCCGATCCGAACGAGTGAGCTGTGCGAGCGCATCGCATTGCGGTTGTAGGGGGAGCGAACGGAGCTCGGCGTCACTTCCCGGCCGATGGGCGCGACGCGGTACCGACGAGCTGCTTCAGTTTCGGTGCACCGAAGTTGACGTTGTGCTCCCCGTCGAGGAGCAGTCGATCGCCGTCGAAGCGGAAGCTCATCGTCGAGTAGAACGGGGTCTCCGGCGCGGCGATCTTCACGGTGAGCACGCTGTCCGCCGTCCATCCGCCGCTCGCCGCGAGCGTCGGCTTCGGCCCGACGCTCAGCATGCGATCGATGCCGTTTGTCCAGCCGCCGCTGCTCGGCGCCCACGCGCCGAAGGCGAATGGGGTGCGCAGCTCGCCCGCCAACGTGCGCACGACGAGCGCCGGCGCGCGCGCGGCGAGGTCGAGCATCACGGCGCGGATGCCGCGGTCGTTCTCGGGCACGTCGTACCACCGACCGGACACCTTCGACGCGAGCGGCGACGTCGGCCGGCCCGCGACGAGGCGCACCGTCAGCGTGGACAGCGTGGCCTGTAGCTTCGCGCGTCCCGCGGCATCTTCGGGCAGCGCCTCCGCCTGCATAGCGGGAAGGAGCTTGTTCCAGACGAGGTTCATCACCGACTGCATGTCGCGCGTGCCACTCGTGATGGCGACGACGGCATCGTACTGCGGCAGCACGATCATGTACTGCCCGAACGCGCCGTCGCCGCGGTACCCGTGGCGTGACTGCCAGAACTGGTAGCCATATCCCTGGTCCCAGTCGCTCGTCGGGGCCGAGCCGTTCGACGTCTGTCGCGCCGTCGCCTCTGCCACCCACGCCGCCGGAAGGAGTTGCTTCCCATTCCACATCCCCTTCTGCAAATAGAGCTGCCCCATCTTCGCGATGTCCTCGGTGCGCAGATTCAGCCCGTACGCGCCGGCCGAGATTCCTTCGGGACTCGCGTCCCACCTGGGACTCTGCATGCCGAGGGGCTCGAACAGGCGCGGGCGCAGATACTCGAGCACCGGCTGCCCCGTCACCTTCGTGACGATCGCCGAGAGCATGTACGTGGCCGGGCTGTTGTACAGGAAGTGCGTGCCCGGCTTGAAGGGGACGGGATGCGCGAGGAACCGCTTGACCCACGACGCGCTCCGCATCGCGGAGTCCACCTGGCCGCGGAGCTCGGCTTCCGTCTGGTTGCCCGTGCTCATGCGCAGCAGGTCTCGCACACGCATCGCGCGCAGGTTCGCCGAGGGCTGCGCGGGCGCCTCGTCCGGAAAGAACTTCAGCACCGGATCATCGATGCTGAGCCTTCCCTCGGCGGCGGCGAGGCCGACCGCCGTCGAGGTGAAGCTCTTGCTCAGGGAGTAGAGCACGTGGGGGGTACGCGGGCCGTACGGTCCCCACCATCCCTCGGCGACCACGCGCCCGTGGCGCACCAGCATGAAACTGTTCATCGCGTCGACGCTCGTGTCGGCCGCTTGCACGAACGAGTGCACCGCGGTGGACGAGATGCCCTCGTGTTCGGGAGTGCTGCGCGGAAGTGCAGCGCTCTGCGCGGGGAGCCGCGATGTGCCGACGAGGGCGAGCGCCAGGACGAGCGGACGGACGCGCATGCGGAGGGGAGTGTGAGTGGATGAATCAGATCGCGTGTCGCGGGTGCTCAGCGCACTCTGCGCGCCGAGCGTCGTCGAGCGGACGAGAGCGGGGATGAAGCTTGCGAGATTCACGCTCGGAGTCATCGGGGTGCCGTGTTTGATGCAGGATTCGCGGACTGAGGCCGGAGCACGTCACTCCGCTCGGCGGCCGCAACGATGCGCGCCGCGTCCTCCGAGAGGAGTACGCGCTCGCGTACGAGACGTTGCGCCGAGGTTCGCACGCCGCGCACATAAGCGTCGTGCGTGCCGTAGCGCTCCTCGAGCGACGGTCGTGGATCGCCGCTCGCGAGCCGTTCGGCGCGCGTCGCGGTGAATGGGATGAAGCCACCCGAGAAGCCGCAGGGCAATCCCGTCGCGAAGCCGCTCGCCGTTCGGTTCCAGCCCGTGTACGTGCCGAGCGGGTTGGCGACGAGCGGCGACTTGATCCCGGCGAGCTCGTTGCCGTCGGCGTCGATCTGCGGCACGAGCGAGGGGAGGACGCGTCGAACGCGCGGCGGCACGGAGTCGAGCGCGCCGCGCATGTCGTTCGGCTCGAATGACGGACCGAAGTCGTAGTCGAGGAAGGGCAGCAGCATCCCCGCCGGCGACGGCGCACCGGGGATGCGCGGGAATCTCCGCGCGACGTCGTCGGCCGTGGTCAGCGTCGCGTCCGCGATTCGTGGATATC
Source organism: Gemmatimonadaceae bacterium (assembly GCA_039920785.1). Lineage (GTDB taxonomy): Bacteria > Gemmatimonadota > Gemmatimonadetes > Gemmatimonadales > Gemmatimonadaceae > AG11. The sequence continues at coordinate 14,272 of JBDSDB010000221.1, read as the reverse complement.
GGCTCGGCGGTGGCGGCGTGCCGCGCGTCACCCATGCCGTCAGTGCGGCGAGCAGCGCGCGCTCGTGCTCGCCCTCCGGTGCGGGATTGTCCGCCAGCGCGCAGACGGCGCGACTGCGCGGTGGTGTTCGCGTGAACGCGCCGTTTCCGCCCCCGTGTGTCGTGGACCCGATGTAGTACCGCCGCACGTTCACCGGCAGTGGGAGATCGCGCTTCGCCGTCGTGCCGACGAAGCCCGGCGAGGCACGCAGACCCCAGAACTCGGCCGAGCCGAGTGTCTCGAAGATCTTCGGGCACGTGTTCGTGGCACGGCATCGGTCGAGCATCCCTGCAGGCTGGCGGTGCCGCGCCGTGTCGGCGGACCGCTCCCACCAGATCGTGGCGTCGCTGCCGGGATCGTACAGCCCTGCCGCGCCGCCCGGTCGAGCGAAGCGCAGGTTCACCGGGTTCTGCCGCGCCGCGATGTGTGGATTGGAGCCGTCCCACACGATGCGACCGCGCCTGCCCGAATCGTCTTCATTGAAGCCGTAGTGGATGAACGTCCGCTGCGTGTTCCCCGACTGTGACTGGCCCGTCGCGATCACGGTGCGGATCGTCCCGGCGAGCGGGTTGAGAGTGCCCGACGCATCGCGCGCCTCATACCGGAAGAACGAGCCGACGTCGCGCACCGCGGCGAAGCCGAGCAGCAGGACGAGGGGGTCGCGCGCAGTGTAGACGAGCTGGTACAGCTTTGCGGGATCGAAGCCGTCACGCAGGCAGAGCTTCGTCGAGTCGCGCGCGCCGGGAAACGGCGTGCTCGTGCAGTCGCCCCATGCCCACGCATTGCTCGGCACCGGCGTCGCGCCACGAATCTCGCCCGTCGAGGTCTCTCCGGTGTGCGTCTCGAGGCGCGCATTGCGCCCGTCGAGCGTCGCGGGCAGGTACGCGCCGAGCGCGACGGCGTTCACGGAGTAGAAGCCCGCGCGGTCGAGCCCGAGCGTCGTCGTGCCAGCCGGCATGTCGCTCCAGCGCACGACGATCGGCCCCGTGATCGGCGAGCCGTCGGCGTTCCGCGCCACGGGCACGCGCACCGTCTCGAGCACGTTGCGTCCGGCCGGCCCCGCGATTGGCGCGAGGTCGCCCTGCCACCCGCTCCAGAGAATCGTGTAGCCCTCGCGGAGGAGGAGACCGTCTCCCGCTTCCGCGTCGCACGATGTGCCCGGTGCCAGCTCGGCGCACGGCCTGTGGAAGGTCGGGAACAGCAGCTTGTTGCCGCGGTTGACCATGTCGTGCAGCAGCACGCCGTTCCCCTTCGCAGCATCGAGGGGGCGCAGGATGGTGAACGTGGCGACGTACTCCACCATGCCGCGCGCGTTGCGCGGCGCGAGCAGGATGTCGTTGATCAACGCGTTGCGCCGATCCATCGGGTCGACCTCGCCGTACGCGCGTCCCACGATCCGCTCGTACTGCCCCACCGCGGCGAACCGCCGTCCCCCGAACGCGGGCGATTCGCGCGCAACGATCTCGATCCGCACGATGTGCGCGGCCGCCTCGCGCGCCGGCGCGACGACGAGCGCCGCCGCGCATGCGGCGACGCGGCAGTAGCGCGCGAGCGCGCGTAGAGGTTCGTCAGCCATCCGTCTCCACATCATCCGGGATCTCCATGCTCAGTAGCGCCGAGCTGAGCGATTTGCCGTGCGCGTCGAGTGCGAGCGAGCGCGTCACCCCCCCGCCCAGCGCACGCTCAAGTACGAAGTTGAGCGCTCCAAGCTGCGGGAGCTCGTATCGCGCCACGTCCCCATGCACGATGTCGGCAAAGTGCGACTTCACGCGCGCCGCCGTCACCCAACGCGCGAGCAGCGGATAGTCCGCGGCATCGTATGCGATGAGCGAGATGCTCGAAGTATCGCCCTTGTCGCCCGTTCGCGAGTGGGCGAGCTGGCGCAGCGTTCGCATCACGCGTTCATCCACGTCACGGAGGCATGCACGTCGCTCCGCCGGACGAACGTGGACATCACCGCGATGATCTCGCGACTCGACTTGGTCACTCCGCCACCTCCCGCCGGTCCGTTGGTGTACAGCGTCTCGGCCTCGTCGCCGATTCTCTGCGCATCGCGCAGGCTGTCGCAGCGGGCGGCAACGCGCGCGCGCACCTCGTAGGGCTCCCCTGCGGCGCGCGAGAGTGCGTCGCCGTGCAGCGCGTCGAGCCCCACCAGGTCCATGCGCAACTCGCGGTGGTGCACACCGGTGATGCGCAGTCGCTCGCCGACGATCTCGAGCGCGAGCCGCGCACGCGCCAGGGCGCCCGGCCCCGCGTAAGAGATCTGCCCCTCTCCTATCCACCCATCGCGATACCCGACTGACACCTTGAGCATCTCCGGCCGCTCGCGTCCCTCGACGCCGTCCACCATCACGCGATCGACGGCGAGCTCGGCGACGGTCGCACCGGTGATGTCCACGACGACGTCCGGTGTCAAGTACGCGCTCGGATCGTGCACTTCGTAGAGCAACTGCTCCGTGCACGTGCGCGTCGTCACGCGGCCGCCCGTGCCAGCGAGCTTGGTGACGATCGCGCGACCGTCGTCCGACACCTCCGCGATCGGAAAGCCGAGTCGCGCCAATCCCTCGACGTCCTTGAAGCCGGGATCGGCGAAATAGCCCCCGCTCACCTGCCCCGCGCACTCGAGCAGGTGCCCCACGACAGCGCCGCGCGCGCGGCGCGTCCAATCGTCGGCCGCCCAGCCATGTGCGTGCACGAGCGGCGCGAGAAAGAGCGACGAGTCCGCGACCCGTCCGGTGATGACGACGTCCGCCCCGTCGGCGAGTGCGTCGACGATCGGCTCCGCCCCCAGGTACGCATTGGCCGAGAGGAGGTCGTCGGGAAGCCCATCCTCCAGCGCCGCCGCGTCGCGGGCGTCGCCTCGTATGAGATGCAGCACGTCGTCCCCGAGCACGGCGGCCACCCTGAGTCCGCCCAGGCCAAGCTCGCGCGCGATGTCGGTCACCATCGCCGCGGCCGCCGCTGGATTCGCGGCACCAGCGTTCGTCACGATGCGGATGCCGCGCCGGCGGCAGGCTGGAAGCACGGCGCGCATGCGCGCCTCGAGGAACGGATCGTAGCCGCGCGCTGGATCACGCTGCCGCTCTTGCTGCGCGAGAGCAATCGTCCGCTCGGCGAGACACTCGAACACGAGGTAGTCGAGCTCTCCGCGCTCGGCTAACTCGACCGCCGGCTCGATGCGGTCGCCCGAGTAGCCTGCGCCGGCGCCGATCCGGACGACGCGGCAGAGCGGAGCGCGTGCACTCACAGTGGGATCACTCCCAGTGCCACCGCCGCAAGCGTCATGACGATCGACGTGGCCCAGAGCAGCGGGATGCTGAAGCGCTGGTGCGCGCCCAACTCCACGCCGGTGAGTCCGACGAGCAGAAAGGTGGACGGGGTGAGCGGACTCACGGGAAATCCGACGGTCATCTGCCCCATCAGCGCCCCGTGCGCGACCTCCGCGGGCGCCACGCCGAGCATGCGTGTAGTCTCGACGACCACCGGAAGGACGCCGAAGTAGAACGAGTCGGGATCGAAGAGGAGGCTGAGCGGCATCGACAGCAATCCGAGCGCCAGGGGCACGTGCGTGGCTCCGCTCGCGGGCGCATAGTGCACCGCCGCCCGGGCCATGGCGGCGATCATCCCCGTACCCTGCATGATCCCCGTGAACACTCCCGCCGCGAGGAGGATGCTCGCCATCATCAGGGCACCTCTCGCGTGCGCGTCGACTCGCTCGCGCTGCATCGCCACCGATGGATAGTTGACGAGCAGCGCCGCCGCGGTGCCGACCATGAACATCGCTACCGGCGGTAACACGCCCGCGATCATCAGGCCGAGCACCGCCAGCGTGAGCACGACGTTGATCCACAAACGGCGCGGCCGTCGCAGCGCACGCTCCGCGTCGCTGAGCGTGCGCGCGACGTGGACGTTCGCGACGGCGGTTCCCTCCCGTGCGGCCAGACGTCGCGTCTCGCGGCGCCCCAGCACCCAACACAGCGCGCACGCGAAGAGCAGCCCCACCAGCTGCACCGGCACCAACGGCCGGTACAACTCCGCAACGGGCATGTGCAACGCCGCCGCGGCGCGCAGCGTCGGACCGCCCCACGGCAGGACGTTCATCACCCCCGCCCCGAGCGCGGCCGCGGCGGCAAGTACGCGGCGGTCCATGCTCAGACGCTCGTAGAGCGGCAGCATCGCCGGCACGACCACGAGAAAGGTCACTGCCCCCGACCCGTCGAGGTGCACGATCGCCGCGAGCACGAAGGTCCCGAGCGCTATCCACGTGGGATGCGTGCCGACCACGCGCAGAATGCCGTCGATGGCCGGATCGAACATCCCGGCGTCGGTGACGATCCCGAAGAAGAGGATCGCGAACACGAACATCCCCACGACCGGCGCCAGGTTCTGCACTCCTTTGGTGATGAACTCGCCCGTCGCCGGCCCAAAGCCGGCGGCGAACGACGCCGCGACCGGCACGACGATCAGTGCGACGAGCGGCGAGACCCGGCCGCTCATGATCGCGGCGAGCAGGATGACGATCGTGGCGACCCCGAAGAGAGCGAGCATGGGGCGGAACGATCTCGCCTGCCAACCGATCACGCAAATAGATTGTTCTTCCCAACCGATAGCTTCAAACTATGCATCCGCCCGAGCTCCGCCTCGTACGCTATTTCGTCGCCGTCGCCGAGGAGCTGCACTTCGGCAGGGCCGCTCAGCGACTGCACATGGCCCAGCCCGGGTTGAGCCAGCAGATCAAGTCGCTCGAGCAGCAGCTGGGCGTCCGGCTGCTGGAGCGCACCAGCCGCCAGGTCCGCCTCACGGGCGCCGGCGGGCTCCTTCTGGCCGAAGGGCGGCGCCTCATCGCCCAGGCGGAGCGCGTGGCCGAGCAGGTGCGGCGCGCCGGCCTTGGACAGGTCGGTCGCGTCACCGTCGCCGCGATCGGCTCGGCCACGTACGACGTCATTCCCCGCCTCCTGCGCGAGCACCGCCGCCGCTTTCCCGAGGTAGAAGTGGTGCTTCGCGAGATGTCGACGCCGACGCAGGCGCACGCCCTCCACAGCGGTGAGATCGATGTCGGCTTTCTCCGCCTTCCCGCCGGCACCGGCGAGCTCGTCACGCACACGGTGCGCGTGGAGCGAATGGCGCTGATGCTCCCCGAGGCGCACCCACTTGCCGCGCGGAGAGACGTGCCGCTGCGCGCGCTGGCGCGCGAGCCTCTCATCCTCTTTCCCGCCGCGCCGCGCCCGAGCTGGGCCGACACCGTGATCGCCGCCTGCCGCGACGCGGGCTTCGAACCGCTCGTCGCGCAGGAGGCGATGGAGTCGGCCACCGTGGTCAGCTTCGTCGCCGCGGAGATCGGCGTCGCTCCGATACCTGAAGGGCTCGTCGTGCTGGCGCGTCCGGGCGTCGTCTGTCGGCCCATCGCGCATCCAGCGCCGACTACGCGCCTGGCCGCGGTGTTTCGCCGGGGAGAGCAGCCTCCCGTCGTCGCCGCACTGCTCCAGCTCGTGCGCGAGCTGTGGCCGCCACCACTCGCGCCGGCTCCTCAGGGAGGACGGAGTCAATCATCCGCTCCTCTTCGGTGATCCGGTGTGCCGGGAACCCGTCGCCGCTCGCATGCTCGCGCGACGGCGCCCACGTGCCGGCGTACGAGTTGGAGAGCCGGCTCGGATTGCGCCGCTGACGCCCAGTCAGCGCGGCAGCGCCCAGATCTCCACGCGGTTGAGCGCGACGATCGGCACCGCGACGCGATTCCGGCGCGTGTCCACGCCGATGTCGGCCGGCGGCCCACCGACCTTGATGATCGAGCGACCCGTCCCGCCGTCGAACAGGTGCAGGCTCGTGTCCGCCTGACTCGACACCAGCAGGCGCCCGCCGCTGAGCACCTCGATGCCATCGAACTTCGCGCCCGCGCTCGTGCCGACATTCACCAGCGTCGTCGTGCCGGGCACCCACCCGTGGATCGTGTGCCCGCCGCCGAACGGCAGGATGAGGAAGCGCTTGTTGGCCGCGTCCCAGGTGATCCCGTTGGGCGAGCCCAGGAGGCTATCGTTGACGACGAGCGTCGGGCCGCCGCGCACGCGGTACAACTTGTTCCGCCCCGTGTCGGTGACGTGCACCGCACCATCCGCATCGGCGGCGAGATCGTTGAGAAACCCGCGGTCGAGGCTCGAGAAGTCCACGGTCGCGAGCGGCGCGCCGGTGCGTCGATGGAATCCGCGCACCGCATCGAAGTCCGCCGCCCACAGCGTGTCGCCCACGATCGTCATCCCGCGCGGCGAATGCAGCGTCACACCGCCCGCTCCGCCGGCGATGAACCGGAGGTTCTCCACGGTGCCGTCCGGACGCATGCGGCTGATGAAGCCGTCGTTGTCGGCTTTGTTCGGATTGCCGTCACCGCCCCAGTTTGCGACGAAGTACACGTCCTGATCGGCGTCGTATCGCACCGCCTCCGGCGCGACGAATCCCTCGCGCACCACGGCGATGGCCACCGCCCCGACCGCCGCCGATGCGCTCGGCGCACTCGACGCGCTGGAAATGCCGGGCGACGTAGCGCAGGCAGAGAGCGGGGCCACGCACGTGACGATGAGTGCGGCGAAGTAGCGGGGCGTGCGGTGCGACATGGCGCGGGTCTCCCTGTGTAGGTGGTTGTGCGTGGGTCGGCGAGCGTGAATCGCTCTCAACCGCGCGGATGATCGACCGTGACCCAGCTCTGCGTCGCGTTGCTGGCGAGAACTGCCTCGACGATGCGCACCTCCGCGTCTCCATCCTCGAACGTCGGGAAGTCCGCCGGATCGGTGCCGGGCTTCTTTCCGGCGGCGATGTAGCGATACAGGTTGCGAAACAGGTTCCGCGGTCCATCGGGATAGCCCTCGGGGTGACCGCCCGGGTAGTGCGCGTAGCCGCGCGCGTTCGCGTCCATCAGCGACGGATCCTTGATGAGGACCTCGTTCGCCTTGTCGCGATGGCCGATCCACAGATGGTTCGGGTTCTCCTGGTCCCACGAGAGCGCGCTCGTGCCGCCGTCGACCTCGATCCACTGCCGGTTCTTCCGGCCCGAGCTCACCTGGGAGACGACGAGCGATCCGCGCAGCCCGCCCTCGAGCTCGATCAGCACGAAGCCGCCGTCCTCGGTGTCGATCGACACGGTGTCGTACTCTTGAGGCGCCCCGAGTTCCTTCCCCTTGTACGTCTCCACGGCCTGCTTCGGCTTCTTGCGCGTCTCGTGCGCGCGGAAGAGATGCGCGAACACCTTCGTGATCCGCCGGCCCGTGACGAACTGCACCAGGTCGAACCAGTGTGAGCCGATGTCGGCGATGGCGCGCGACGCGCCGCTCACGCCCGACTCCAGCCGCCAGTTGTAGTCCGACTCGTGCAGCAGCCAGTCCTGCAGGTAGTGGCCGTGCACGAGGAACAGCTCTCCGAGCTCGCCGCGCGCCACCATCCCGCGCGCCTGCTGGATGAGCGGGTAGCCGCGGTAGTTGAAGTTGATGGCCGTGACGACGCCCTTCTCGCGCGCTAGGCGCACGAGCTCCCCCGATTCCGCCGACGTCATGGTCAGCGGCTTCTCGGAGAGCACGTGCTTGCCGGCCGCGATGAACGCCTTGTTCACCTCGAAGTGCAGGTTGTTCGGCGTGCAGTTGTGCACGGCGTGCACGTCGTCGCGGCCCAGCAGCGGGCGCCAGTCGTCGAACACGTTGGTGATGCCGAACTGGTCGGCGAGCTCTTTCGCCCGCGGGAAGTCGATGGAGGCGACGGCGACGACGTGCACGCCCGGCACCCGGCGGAGGGCGTCCACATGAGCCGCGCCCATGAATCCGGAGCCGATGACGGCGACGTTGACTGGTGTCGATGGTGGCATGGTGCTGGACGAGGAAAGAGGAGGAGCCCGTCGGGCGGCTCGCGGGCGGCGCGAAGGGAACGTAAGCGGCGCCGGCCCGTGTGCACAGGCGCCGCACCCCGCAGACACGGGTAATCAGCGGCGCTCTCGTGTGCCCCGTGGTAGGACCGGTCGATGGCGGGAAGAAGGGCGACTACTATCTGACGTACTTCCTGACGTTCGTCGGCCGAGAGGCGCCGACGTCGTGGAGCATGACGATCACGCCCTTCGCCGACACGTTCGCCGTCAGACGGCGAGAGGCTGCGCCTACGTGAGCGATCGGCCTCCGGGGCTTCGCGTTCACCGGTCGTCCGCCCCCCCCGAGCGACGTCCAAGCCGAACACCGATGAGCACCGTCAATCGATCGGCTTGAGGTTCGCCAGGATCCGCTCGCGCTGCGGTTCGAGGAATGGCGCGAGCACGACCTTCTCGCCCAGCGTCGCCTGATCTTCATCGACCCCGAACCCCGGCCCATCGCTCGCGATCTCGAACAGGATTCCGTTGGGCTCGCGGAAGTACAGGCTACGGAACCAGTAGCGGTCCACCTTGCCGCTGTTGGGAATGCCCAGCGTGTTCAGGCGGTCCGCCCACGCGTCGTAATCTTCGTCCGCACTGCGGAACGCGACGTGATGCACCCCGCCCGCTCCCGCGCGCGCCGCGCCCAGCGACGTCTGCTCGGCCACGTGCAACTCCGCGCCGACTCCGCCAGCTCCCATCTCGTACACGTGCACCGTGTCCGACGCGTTGCCCGGATGCGGGTACTCGCGCGCCGGCCGCATGCCAATGGAGCGGAGTGCCGCGTCGGTCGGCGCGAGGAGAGGCACGCTGAGCACGATGGGTCCGAGCCCTCGAACCTGATGCTCGGCGGTCACCGGACTCCCGTTCCAGGGAAACGCGTCGCCCATCCCTCCGTCGTCGACGAGCGAGAGCCGCTGCCCCTCGGGGTCCTCGAGGTCGAGCGTCAGCCGGCCATCGCGTTCCAGTACCTCGCCGGCACGCACACCCTTCTCCTTCAGGTTCGCGGCCCAGAAATTCAACGCGTCGAGACCCGCGACACGCAGCGACGTCCGCGAGATCGAGCGCGACCCCCGCACCTCCGAGGGCACCGGCCAATCGAAGAAGGTGAGATCGGTGCCGGGCGTGCCCTTCGCGTCGGCGTAGAACAGATGATATGCGCTCACGTCGTCCTGGTTCACCGAACGCTTCACCAGGCGCATGCCGAGCGTCTTGGTGTAGAAGTGATAGTTGTCGCGGATCTTCGCCGACACCGCCGTCAGGTGATGGATGCCCTTCAACTCGAGTGTCATGTCGTCGTCTCCCTCAATGCGCCTTCCAGGACGTCCCTCGTCGATCGTGGGCTCCGGCAGGCCGCGCGTCGTTTGTCCATATATCTTAGTACTAAGATGATCGAAGTCAAGCGGCGTGCACCGTCGCTGTGGGATTCACACAGGGCGCCACGGTGGCGATCTTTCTGGAAGCTTTCACTTGGAGACGACAATGAGCGGTGAGGAACTATCGACGGGCTCGTCCGTAGCGACGGAGCGCCAGACCGAGGTCGCGATGCTCGCGGGCGGGTGCTTCTGGGGCGTGGAGGACATTCTGCGCAACGTGTCCGGCGTGATCGATACGGACGTGGGCTACACGGGTGGCTGGCTCGAGAATCCGACGTACCACGACACGCACGACAGCAAGTCCGGACACGCCGAGGCCATTCGCGTGACATTCGATCCGACAGTGCTCAGCTACGAGGACCTGCTGGAGAAGTGGTTCTTCAAGCTGCACGATCCCACCACGCTCAACCGCCAGGGCAACGACATCGGCACGCAGTACCGGTCGGCCATCTTCCCGATCACGCCGGAGCAGGCCGCGGCGGCGGAGCGTGTGCGCGCACAGGTCGATGCGTCGGGACACTGGCAGCGGCCGGTCACGACCAGCATCGAGCCGGCGTCCACGTGGTACAGCGCGGAAGCCTATCACCAGGACTATCTCCGTAAGAACCCGGGTGGCTACACCTGCCACTACATGCGCGACTAGCCCGTGATGATGCCCCTCATGCGCTGAGTCGTCGAGCCAGCGTCAGGCGGCGCGACGAGCTCTGACGGCCGCCGACTCGATTGCGGCCGTCGCCGCCTCGTTGGGTGACAGGCGCGTGTTCAGGATCGCGTCGATGGAGAACGCGCCCGCGCCGGTGATCGCGAGCGTGATGGCCGACGAGAGAAGCGAGAGGGGAAACTCGACGCCTTGCGGATTGAAGAATCCCGCCTTGAGGTGCACGGTCAGGATCGCGACGACCATCGTCGCGCCGATTCCGAGCGCGGCGAGCCGGGTTAGTAGACCGAGCAGGATGGCAATGCCGCCGAAGAACTCGACGAGGGCGACGAGCGGTCCGAGGAGGCCGGGCATCGGGATGCCCATCTGGCCGAACGCGCCGGTGACGCCAGCGAATCCGTAGACGAAGAGCTTCTGTCCGCCGTGCATGATGAACGTGGCGCCGAGCACCACGCGAAGGATGGCGAGCCCGAACGAGATCTGGCGTTGGGTGGACGATCTGAAGAGCAGCATGGTGAGGCGCCTCGGTTGTGATGAGTTTAACAGTGTTAGCATACTTAGTGTGATAACACTTTCTTTGAGTAACAATTTCATGCCCCGCGCCGCGCGAGGGTCAGAAGGTCGACGAGCGTTTTCAGCTGTGTCGCGGTGAGATGCCCGAGCTGACTCTTGTGTAGCTCGCTGACGGGAGCGTCGAGCTCGTCGACCAGACGCCGGCCCGCCTTGGTGATGCGCGTCAGCACCAGTCGTCGATCAGCGGTGTCGCGTGTCCGCGCGACCAGCCCCGCCTCTTCCATACGATCGAGAAGGCGCGTCATGTCCGGCATGCGCGTGAGCATGCGATCACGCAGCTCGTTGCGGCACAGGCCCACAGGCTCTGAGCCGCGCAGGATGCGCAGCACGTTGTACTGCGTGGGGCTGATCTCGTGAGGCTTGAGCATCTCGTCCACGGCATCCGTCAACCTCGAGGAGGTGCGGATGACGTTCAGGTGCACTTCCTCATGCACGCTGGTGAACGGCTTCTTCTGCCGGATGTCATCGCGAAGGCTCGTGGGCATGGAGAAAGTATATGTGTTATCACACCTAGTGTCAAGACATAGGAAATTCCCGCACCCGCGTCATCGGCGTTACGGTAGGGATCGTCGGACGGACGGTCAACCGCTTCGCACCTCAGGGCGCGCGATTGCTCACGCAGTCGTCCCAGGGCCCCGACCCCGCCGCAGCCAACGCGTCCCGTGCCTCGTCGGCCCTCCCGAGCATACCCAGCACGCAGCCGTGAAACCCCCGCGTCCGCCGATCGGCCGGGTCGAGCTCGATCGCTCGCGCGAAGTTCGTGTCGGCCGCCGTGAGCTCGGATGAGGTGGCGCGCGGCCTCGCTTTCCCGACGACCAGCCTACGAGCCCGAGTCAGATGCAGCTCACCCAGCATGCGATGCGCCGCAGCGTTGGCCGGCTCGCGGGCAACCGCCTCGCTCAACAGCTGGCCGGCACGCGCGTCGTCGCCGGCCTCCGCGCGGATGCGCGCCAGATAGACCAGCGCCAGCGCCGACCGCCGATAGCGTTGTGCCGCCTGATCGAGCTCACGCTCGGCCAGGGCGACGTTGCCGCTGTCATACGCGGCGATGCCTCGCTCGGTCTGCCGGGGAACACCACCGATGACTCCAGTGGATTGTCCCAGGTGGACCATGAAAGCACGGACCCCCTCGTCGGTGAACGACCAGATGGTCACGACGGCGAGCACGGAGATGAAGCCGAGCACGAGCCCGAGCCGGAGGGTGCGGACGAGGATCTGTCGTCGGCGGGACGCGGCCGATGCCGACACCGCTCCGCGCGCGGCAAGTGTCGCGCGGCGCAGCATCTGGAGCGCCGCGGGCGTCACGCGCGCATACCGCGGCGTCCGCGGCGCCGGAGGTGGCAGCAGCGGCACTTCGGCAGCACGTGCGCGTGGAGGGATCGCGTCCGGAAGGGGCCGCTCCTCCGTCGGCACCGGAGCGGCGGTGCGCCTAGGAGGATTGGTGCGCCGAGTCGGCTTTCCCGAGGGTGGTCCGTGCTCGTTCACGCGCCGCTTTCGCGCGCTGAGGGCACTCGCTCACCCACGGGCGCCTCGCACGGCAGCCGGGCCTGCTGCTCGGTTCGTTCCATAGGCGGCTCCGCGAGATGTGGGTGGCATGGCACGCGCGTTTCGCGCGCGACCACCATCCATTGCACATCCGTTGCCGCCGCGCTCGAGTCGGCTGCCAGGGCGCCGAGCGATCAGGCCAGACGTCCGGTTTCTGCGTAGGTGATCACCTCGTTCGTCGGCCGTGTCGTACCACCGTCGATCGCGCGACGGAGTGGAACCAGGCGCAGCGTACCCGCCAGCAGCGCGACGACGAGGCTCGACGCTGCCACGATTGCCAGTCCGCCACGGATCGTGAGCGCGCTTGCCACCGCGCCGATGAGCGGCGGACCGGCCAAGAGGCCGCTGTACCCGCACATCGATACCACGGCGATCGCCGCTCCGGGCACGACGTGGGGCGTGCGCGAAGCGGCGGCGAGCACGAGTGGGAACACGCTCGACAACCCCGCGCCGATGGCGGCGAAGCCGACGATCACCGTCCAGGGATGCGGAACGACGATCGCGAGTGCCGCCCCGAACGCCGCGAGCGCACCGCCGGCGCGCGCGAGCCGCTCGGGGCCGAAGCGCGTGGTCAGCGCGTCGCCCACGGCGCGTCCCATGGCCATCATCAACGAGAACGCCGCGAAACCGGCGGCGGCGAGCCCTGGGCCAGCGTCGACGACGTCGCGAAGGTAGACGGCGCTCCAGTTGGCCATCGCCCCTTCACCGAAAAGTACGCAGAAGGCAACGAGGCCCAGCGCGACCAGCCGACGCGTCAATCGGGCAGTCGGCGACTGCTCCGGCGCCGCGTCCGCCGACGCGGGCAGCATCGCCGCCCCCGCCGCGAAACCGAACGTCGCCAGCACGAGCGCGACGGCACTGAGGTGAAGGGCGGGCCCAACTCCGAACGAGGCGAGCCGCCCCCCGATCGCCGCGCCGACGAGGCCGCCGAAGCTATACAGCGCATGGATACGCGACATGATCGGCTGATCATAGCGCTGCTGCACCGACGCGGCCTGCGCGTTCATCGCCACGTCGAGCATGCCATTCGCCAGCCCCAGCAGCACGAGCGCGAGGACGAGCGCGGCGACGCTCGTCGCCAACGCGGGCAGCGCGAGCGCGAGAGCGAACGCGATGGCCGCGGCGCGCGTGACCGGTCGGCTGCCGTGCCGCGCCACGAGGCGGCCGGCGAGCGGCATGCTGGTGATGGCCCCGACGGACACGCCGAGCAGCGCGAGGCCCAGCTGCCCAGTGCCGAGGCCGAGCTGCTCCTGAAGCGCCGGGATGCGCACCGCCCAGTTGGCGGTCCCGGCACCCGTGAGAAAGAAGATCGTCGAGACGGCCCATCGCGCCGACCGAGCCTGCTGCACAGGATCGGATGCGCCATCTGTCTTCGCCAACTCGGTGCGCGTGCGGCCGGCCGGCGTCATGCTACGCCGCGACCGTGAGCACGGGTGTGTCGACGGTGCCGCCGCTGGCGCCGATCGTCAGCCAGTCCGTGCGAACGCGATCCCACTCCTGGATGACCAGGCCGTTGGCCTCGAACAGCCGCCGGATCTGCGCCGAGGAGTAACCGGCCACCTCCTCGAGGATGGGCACGAGCACGCTCAACGCGTCGTCGCTCATGACGGTGCGCCGCGCAACCTCGGTGATGTGCCTCGCCTGCGACACGGCGATGGTGAGCCCGTCGCCGCGGTTCACGTGCAGCATGACGTGCAGGTCGGACGTGCCGTCGCCCACGTACACGATCCGCTCGCGCGGCACGCCGCGCTCACCCCGCAGCGCGTCCACGGCGGCGACCTTGCCGTAGCCTGCGGCCACCCGTTCAACGGAGGCGATCTCTCCAGAGTCGTGGTCGTACGTGAGGCGCGTGCCGATGATGTGGCTCGGCGGCACGATGCCCTCGAGCGCCGCGTGCACGATCTCCTCCGGCGCGGCCGAGACGACGAAGAACTCGAAGTGATAGCCATCGATGGCACTCGCGAGCAGCTCGGGCAGCAGGCCGATGTTGCGCTTGAGTCGGATACTCCGGCCAACCTCGGTGAGATGCTCCCGTCTCACGCGGCGGTACTCCGGGTCGTGGCGCAGCAGGTACGCGAGCTCCGCACCCTGCTGCACGAGGTTCATTCCCGCGAGCCCTGCCACCTTCTCCTCGAAGCCGGTGATGCCGAGCATCTCACTCAGCAGGCGGCCCGAGTCGTTGAAGCTGAGCGTCTGGTCGAAGTC
>JBDSDB010000220.1:0-22227 GCA_039920785.1 Gemmatimonadaceae bacterium | reverse complement strand
TCCCCGGGATCGGTCCGTGGACGGCGGAGTACATCGTGATGCGCGCCGTGCATTCGCCCGATGCCTTTCCAGCGTCCGATCTCGTGCTGCGTCGATCGGCGGGCAATCTCTCGCCGGTGGAGTTGCTTCGCGCGGCGGAGCGCTGGCGGCCATGGCGCGCCTACGCGGCGATGCACCTGTGGCGGGGTGCGGGGAAGGGACGGGTTCTCTAACTGCAAGGGCGAGTACACCAGGATCTCGGTACTGGGATACCGGGATGGGCAGTATGCCAATCTCCCCACTGGTACTGGCGTTTCCCGGTGTACTTGCCTTTGCAGTCGAACTACCATCACCGCTGCCGTCGGCGACCTGACTTCCCGACAACGAACAGCGCATTCCCCACGGTGCGCTCTCCCGCCGAGTCGCTCGGCACGTTCACCACGCGGCCGCCCACGAGCATTGTGGACGAGCCGCCCCCGTCGAAGTTGATGGCCTGCCACGCGCCCAGCGCGCGCATCGCAGTTGCCAGCTCTCCAAGGGTCATCCCAACGCTCCGCGCGGAGCGCCCGTCCACGACGACGAGGATCAGCGTCGCGCTGTCGCGTGAGAAGCCGGCTGCGGTTCGTGGATGGCGGAGCTCCGCGTTGCGCGACAGCGTCCCTTCCAGCGTGGCGGATTGGCGCGTGACGTCGACCCCATCGCGCAGAATCCGCGGCCAGCCGCCGAGCAGCGTGCGTGGGGCGACGCCGTGCGAGACGCGCGGCAGCACGGTGAGCAGCACGCGCACCGTATCGCCCTCGGCCATCGCCTTCACTTCCGTAGAGCGGAGTCCCGCACCGTACGCAGCGAGCACGGCGCCGTTCGTGGGGATCGCCGTGCGCGCCTGTGAAGACACCACGCCACGGCGAACGTAGAGCAGCGTGTCGCCGCGGCGTCCGACAGTCACCATCGGCGCCTGGACCGTCGCGCGGGTGGTGTCTGGATGCGTCGCGTCGCCGTAGCGAGGCGTGTAGAGCGTGGTGCCTTCCATGGTGCCGATCTGTGCGAAGTTCACCGTCATGATCGGCGTCGCGACCCCGCGGGTCCACGCCTGCCCTTCGAGCACGAAGCGGTCGATCATCGGCCTGCCGCGAGCGTCGAAGGCGAGCTGCACGTGCGGGTTGTCGAAGCTGTCGTACGGCGAGTCGGTGACCTTGAGCCCCTTCCACCATTCTCCGTCGATCACCTGATTGTTCTCGTTCTCCCCGGACGCGAGCTCGAAGAAGTCCGAGTTCACCGCAGCGAGCACACGTACGCCTGCCGCGCTCAGCCGCCTGGCCATCTCCGACGTGCGCTCGCGACCACGGAGTTGGTCGTGCGCGCGGACGTGCTGGATCGCGAGGTCGGCGCGACGGAGGTCGATGCGCAGCACGTGCATCAACCAGGGCCCGCGATCGTCGGAGAGTGCTCGGTAGCTGACGCCAGGCGCGACGGCTCGAGAGGCGAGCGTTTCCGCGTGCCGCGCCTGCGCGTGCGCCGCCGTGTGGAACGGGGCAGCAAGGGCGACACACACCGTCACGAGGATGCGTTTCATGATTGCCATCGATGCGAGCTCGACTCGTTGCGCGTGTAGCCGCCCTCTAGAACGCTCCATATACTGAAGCATCCCGCTGATGTCCGCGAGGTACCGTCCTGCTCATGCTCTGCTCATGCAGGATCTCGCCGTTCCCCCCGGTGCCTCGACTCCCTCTCGCAGGAGCATTGCCGCGATGCGACCCATGATTCGTCGACTGCTCGCCGCCGCTGTCCTCGCCGTCGCCCTCGCCCGGCCGGCACTCGCGCAGAACACCATCACACTGGAAGGGTCGGCCAAGGCCGACGGAGCTCCGTTGCCGGGCGCGCAGGTCACCGTCGTGAACACGGCCACGTCGGAGACGTCGCGCGTCACCACGCGCGCGTCGGGAGAGTTTCGCGCGCTCGGACTCTTTCCGGGGCGCTACCTCGTGACAGTACGGCTCATCGGCTACAAGCCGGCCGCGCAGACCGTGCAACTCGTGATCGGCCAACGCGCGCGTCTCGAGTTCCTGATGGAGAAGGGCGCCGCCGAGCTCTCGACGGAGCTCGTCGTCGGCGAGCGAGTGAAGCAGGTGGAGGTGCAGCGACTCTCCGTGTCCTCGCCGGTGATGAAGGAGGAGATCGAGAATCTTCCGCTCAACTCTCGCGGCGTCATGAACCTCGCGGGCATCGCGCCGGGCATCAAGACGTACGCCCCGCAATCCGGCCGAACCTTGCCGTCCGGCGGCGGGGCGCCCGACCTTCGCTTCTTCAACGTCTACATGGACGGCGTCGAGATGAAGAGCCTGTACAACGGCAATATCGTCGGCCTCGGCCAGACCGGCTCGCCATTGCCGCAGGAGGCCGTCGAGGAGTTCCGCGTCTACCTCAATCCGTACGACGCGGAGTACACGCGCGCTGGCTCGTACGTCATCAGCGCCGAGAGCCGCCGAGGTACGAACACGTGGCAGGGATCGGCGTTCGGCTTCCTTCAGAACAAGTCGCTGATCGCGCGCAATGCATTTCAGACAGTCGTGCCCGACTTCAGCCGTCAGCAGCTCGGACTGAACGTCCGTGGCCCGCTCATCAAGGACAAGCTCTTCTCGGCCACGAGCTACGAGCTCGCCTCCACGAACTTCTATCTGGACGTGAACCCGACGAGCGGCCCCTGGTCGCAGTACAAGGGCACGTTCCTGGCGCCGAACAGAAATCATACGCTGTACGAGCGGCTCACGTACGTGCAGAGCCCGTCGGTCACCTACGATGCGATGTTCTCCGGCCGTCTGCTGGATGGGCAGGGCAACTTCGGGGCGAAGGTCGCGCAGATCAGCGGCATCTCGCAGAAGTACAAGATCTTCACCGGGCAGCTTCGGCAGCGGTATCTCGCGCCGGGCGGCAACTTCGTGAACGAAGCCAGCCTGCAGCTCGTCAACTGGAACCACGACGAGGCGCCGCTCAACCCGGGGCCGCAGAAGACGTATCCCGGTGTCACGCTCGGCACGGCCGGGTTTCCGCTGATCCTCAGGGAGACACATCTGCGCTTCGTCGATCGCGCGACGCTGAACATCGACGCCGGTCCCGGGTCGCACGTGTTGAAGGCGGGGGTGGAGCTGAGCCGCATCGCCGCGAACCAGAACTTCGCGAACAACAAGGACGGCACGTTCAACTTCCTCACCGACACGTCGACGATGCCGAACACCGCGTCCATCGCCGTCGGCATCACCGATCCCAACGGGACGAGCGACGCGCTCGCCGCGGCGACCGGATACACCACCGGCGTGTACCTGAACGACGAGTGGCGGATGCGGGAGAACTTCACGCTGTCCCTCGGCCTGCGCCATGACGCCGAGTTCAACACGATGAACAACGGCTACACGGTGCCGTGGGCGGCGGATCCGGTGCTCAAGGCGATTCCCGCGCTCACCGACTATCTGAACACGGGCAACCGCAAGAACCAGCTGGGCAACTTCTCGCCGCGCATCTCGTTCTCGTGGGATCCCACCAATCGGAACAAGACGTTCGTACGTGGCGGGTTCGGCCTCATCTACGATCGCGTCACGAGCTTCATCGGCTTCCAGGAGCGCAAGAACTCCACGTGGCGCGTGTACAACTTCACGAATCCCGGCACGACGGATCCGGCCGTGCTCCGCGCGCAAGTGATCGCCGGCAAGTCCGGATCACCCGCGCCGATCCTGATCAAGCACGACATGAAGACTCCGCACAGCCGGCAGATGTCGATCGGGCTCGGGCATCAGCTCACGAGTGAGCTCGGGTTCAACGTGGACTACGTGCGGCAGCACATGGACAACCTCTATGTGCAGCGCAACCCGAACTATCTGGACAAGAGCGTCACACCGAACGCGCGCAAGCTCACGTCGGCGTACGGCGACATCATCCTCTGGGACGACATCGGCACGTCGGACTATTCGGCCGTGCTGACACAGGCGACGTGGCAGCGCAACAAGACGCGCGTGAACTTCGCGTACACCGCCGGCTGGTATCAGGGTGACTTCGATCTCGCCGGGCTTCCGAACTATCCGCTGCCTTTCCTGTTCAGCCGGCAGGCAACCTCGGGCGACGAGCGGCACCGCTTCGTGCTGTCCGAGGTGACGCCCATCCCGTTCGGATTCATGCTCTCGTCGGTCTCGACGATCGCCAGCCCCAAGCCGTTCCTGACGACGGATGGCCGCGACATCAATCTCGACAACGTGACCGGCGACGACTACCTGGGCGGTACGCCGACGTCGACGGGCATCCGCACGACGCGTCCATCGACCAGCTGGGACAACTGGTATCGTACGGTCGACGTTCGCCTCGCGCGTCCGCTGTACTCGCGGGGCAGCAAGAAGGTGAGTCTCTCGGCCGAGGTGTTCAACCTGTTCAATTGGAACAACGTGCTGTCGTACGGCTCCATTCGCTACAACGCGACGGGCGGGGATGTCGCCTCGTTCGGTCTTCCGGCGAGCTCGTACAGCGCGCGGCAGGGTCAGTTCGGGATGCGATTGGACTGGTAGTCGCTCGCTCGTACTGCGCGAATACGGGAAGGGCTGGCCTCGAACATCGGGGCCAGCCCCTCTCTTTGTGGACGCGTCGCGCTCGCGCATCGCGTTCAGCCGGCCCTGCGACTGATTTTGTGCTGCGGCGCACGGCCTCGGCCCCGCTACCCCAAAGCTGTTGCCGTTGTCGTTGTCGTTGTCGTTGTCGTTGCAGTTCTCCGCGACCTCCGCGCCTCCGCGAGAAACAAACAGCGCCTTGGTGTTTCTCGCGGAGGCGCGGGGAGCGCGGGGAAGGGCTCCATCGGGAGGCTGCTTCCTGCGGCGAAGTGAGCCTCCGAATGGCAGTTGTCGTATGGTTTGGAATTGCCGTCGGAGCGCCTCGCGCTGCATCTCCAGCGCGGCGCGCGATGTGTCTCCGGCGCCGCGCCGCACCGGCTACCGATAGAGCAGATACGGCTTCACTTGCACGGCGAATTTCGCCGCGTCGGCGTTCCAGGATGCGATCAGTGCGTCCATGGTGTTCTGCTCCACTGCGGCGCGCAGGCGATCCGTGCCTGCGAGGCGATCGATCTGCGGCAGGCGCCACTTGAAGTCCGCGGGGTGCCGAACATAGAGGGCGCGGAGCATCCGCACGCCGAGCTCCACGGGTCGCACCGCGTCCCGATCGGTGACGTGGATGGCGATCATGGGAATCGTCTGGCCGCCGAACTTGTAGCCCGATTCGATTGTCCGCGTCGCCGTGTCGAAGCGCACGCCAGGGAGCTTGCGTGCGTTCAACTCCGCGGCGATCTGCGCGTTGTCCGTCATCCACGACGCGCCGATGAGCGTGAATGGATCGTCGGTACCGCGTCCTTCCGTCGCGGTGGTACCCTCGAAGAGCACGGTGCCGGGATACAGCACCTCCGACTGCCACGTGCGCAGGTTGGGCGAGGGATGCACGCGCGGAATCTTCGTCGCATCGAACCACATGGAACGCCGATAGTTCTTCATCGGCACCACGTGCACGTCGGCGTCGATCAGCTTCGTGCCCACGAGGAAACGCATCAGCTCACCGGGCGTGAGGCCGTATCGCAGCGCCACCGGGTACTGACCGACGAGCGACGCGAATCTCGGATCGAGGATGTTGCCCTCGATGCGGTCGGCGCGAATGGGATCGGGCCGGTCGAGGATGACGATTGGCTTCCTCGCCGCGGCCGCGGCGAGCGCCAGCGTCCATTCGTACGTGTACACGCGAGCACCGACATCTTGGATGTCGTACACCAGCACATCGATGTTCCTGAATGTCTCGGCAGAGAATGCATTCGGGTTGCTGTAGAGCGGCGTCACGTTGATGCCTGTCGCCGAATCGAGGCTCGATCCGATCTTCTCTCCCGCCTTCGCGAGGCCGCGGATTCCATGCTCGGGGCCGTACAACGCGACCAGCTTCACGCCCGGCGCCCTGAACAGGAGATCGATCGTACTCGTCCCGCTGCGGTCGCGGCCCGAATGATTGGTGAGCAGTCCCACGCGCTTGCCGCGAACGAGGTGCATGGAATCGGAAAGCAGGACCTCGACGCCGGGGACCACGCCCGCCGACGATTGGGCAACGGCATCCGGGACCGGGGTGAGGCACGTGAGCGCCACCACTAGGGCGACGGCGTGTGCGGCGACACGCGCTCGTTGGGGAGTTCGCATGTGGGAAACAGTGCGCGCGGCGGCTCCTGCGACGCAAGGCTGGCCCTGGAGGGTGCTGCGGCCGTCAGCCGGTTACGAAGGAGCGAACGCGGCCGTCTTCGGGGAGAGCCCCGGCGTCCACATCCGAAGCGTCTGGCTCAGCCGTGGCACCGTTCACGAACAGGATTCGTGCGCGAGGCCGCGATCGTCGTCCAGGGATCCCACGATGTCCGCTTCGACCTTGCCGCCCACTCCCGATCTCGGACCGCTCACCGCCGACTACGACGTCGTCGGCGAGTTGGGCAGCAAGTCGTCCGCACGCATTCTCATCGCGACCAGGAAGTCGACGTCGGGCAACCGTCGCGACGACGATGGTCGAGTGCTCATCGAGATCGTTCGTCAGCCGGAGGGTGACGAGTCCCACGCGCTCCAGCATCTCGCGTCGGACGTGAAGACGCTCAGCGGCCTGCGTCATCGCCGCCTCGCCCCGACGCTCGAGGGGCGCTGGCTCGCCGGCGACACCGCGTTCGCCATCGTTCGCGAACGGATCGACGATCCGACGCTCGCCGACCGGCTCGCACAGACGGGAGCATTCACCAACACGCGCACGGCGGCGATCCTCCGCGAGGTGCACGGGCTGATGGAGTGGGCGCGCGAACAGCAGATCGTTCATCGGCACGTCACGCCGGATCGGATCTTCCTTGAGCCTGTCAGCGACAAGGTGCGCATCGCCTTCGCGGCGGGCCCGCTCCCCCGGATCCGCACGCGCGAGCCGCAGATGGTCGATGCGTTGGCGATCGTGCGACTCGCGGTGTCGATGCTCACCGGACAGCGCGACGCCGGTGGGCGCTCGCTCGCCGAGCTGCGCCCCGACCTTCCGGAGCGACTCCTCGAGGAGACGGCGGCGCTGCTCAAGGACCCCTCGTCGGGGATCGATGTGGCATCGTACCTGGTCCTCATCGGCATGGCGGACCCCGTTGCCGCCGGCGAGACGGAGCGCGACCGGATTCGCGCCGAGGTGCTCGAGGAGCAGCGCGTCGAGCGCGAGAAGCTGGCGAACGAGCGCGCCGAGTTCGAGCGGGTCAAGGAGACGGAGCGGCGTGCGCTCGCCGCCGAAGCGGAGGAGCTACGCCGCGTCTTTGCCGAGGAGCAGGCGACGCTCCAGAACCACGTCGCGGAAGCACAGCAGTCACTCGACGCCGAACGCGTGCGCATGCAGCGCATCCTCGCGGAGGAGCGCGCCGCGCTCGCGCTCAAGCACGAGAAGCTGGAGCAGGAGGCCACCGCGCGTCAGACGGCGCTCGAGCGCGCGGCGGCGGCCGACCGCGAGAGCCTCGAGGAGTTGCGCACGAAGATCCGCCTCGCCGGCGAGCGGGAGATCGAGCGAAAGCGTGCGATGGCGCTCGAAGACATGAGCGATGCCGAGATCCGGCTCGAGACCGGGGAGCTCGCCACGCCGGCGTTCGTGCGGCCCTACATCGCGTCGCTCGACAAGATCACGTATCGCAGCGGCGACCCGCTCGCCGCCGAGACCGTCCGCCGTGCACCGACGCTGCCCGAGTCCACTCGACTCGAGGAGGTCGTCGACGACATCACGGCACCTCGGCGAAAAGCGATGGCGTGGCGCAGGTGGTTGATCCCCAGCGGGATCGCCGCGGCCGCCGTCATCGCCGCCGCGGCGACGATCGTCGTCGTCGGGCAGCGCACGTCGAGCGCGGCCGCCGTGCATCGCGCAGTCAGGACCACGACTGTGTCGGTCACGTCGGCGCGGCCCGCACCCACCACGGTCACTCCCTCGATCGCGACACCACTGCGCCACGACACCGCCCATGTCGCGACCTCACCAGCGGAGTTGGCCGCGGCGCAGCAATGGCTCGACTCGATTCGAGTCGCGAACCCGATCGACATGGAGTGGGCGCTGCTGCAGTCGGCGGCATCGGAGCGGCGCGCGGCGCGCGCACGCGAGCCTGGGCGACGCATCGCCGCGATCATCGGCGACAGCTCGGCGCGCGCGGCGCGCGCGGCTCGCGACACGGGCGCGCGAGGTGAGAGCGGCGAAGCGCACGCAGCACCGGACACGACGCGACAAGAATCGGCCGTCGCTCCCGAGCCCGCGCCGTAGACCCCGAGCCTACTCCGCCCGCAGCACGACGCTCGGGTCGATCCTGCTCGTGGATCTCGCGGGAACGAGGCTCGCCAGAGCAGCGACCGCGAGCAGCGCGATGGCCACGACGGTGAGCGTCAACCCGTCGGTCGGGGCAACCTCGAACAGCATCGCGGCGAGCAGTCGATTGGCCGCGAGCGCGGCACCCAGTCCCACGGCCGTCCCTGCGATGGCCAATGTCATTCCCCGTCGCAACACGAGCCGGGCGACATCCTGGGCGGTGGCGCCGAGTGCCAGGCGTACGCCGAGCTCGCGCGTGCGCAGCCGCACCATGGTCGCCATCACGCCGAACAGTCCCACCGCCGCGAGCAGCACAGCGGTGCCGGCGAATCCGGCGAGCAACAGTGCGTTCAAGCGCGGCTGCGCCAGCGGCCGCTCGAGCAACGTCTCGAATGGCGCAGCGGTCGCGAGCGCGACGCCGGGCGCGACTTCGCCGACAGCGCGCCGGATCGCCGGGATGACGTTCGCCGATCGACCGTCGGTGCGGATCGCGAGTGTCATCGGCGCGACCGGGAACGACGACTGGTGGAGCGGGAAGTAGATCGTGGGCCGCGTGTCTCGCAGATCGCGGTAGCGTGTGTCCGGAACGACGCCCACGATGGTGACGGCGCTCTCTCCGTCTTCGGCCTTCAGGCGCTTGCCCACGGGATCGGCTCCCGGCCAGTAGTGGCGAGCGGCGGCGGCGCTCAGCACCGCGACGCGTGGTGCACCGGCGCGATCCGCATCGGTCAGGCCGCGCCCCCGCAGCACGGGAAGCTCGAAGGTCTCGAAATAGCTCGGCGTCACGACCTCGAAGATCAGCGTCGGGTTCCTCGCGGCCTCCTCGGCACTCTGCCCCTCGGCAGCGATCTGACCGAAGATTCCGCCCGCGCTCACGAATGGAGCGGTGAGCACTGGGGCAACGGCGCGCACGCCTGGAACGGCCTGGAGGCGCGGCACCAGTCGGTCGAGCAGCGCGATCTGCCTGCGCGTGTCGCCGAACCCATCGTATGGCACGGCCAGCTCCGCGATAAGCAGGCGAGACGGATCGAACGCGAGCTCGACGCGCTGAAGCTGTATGAGGCTCCGCGTGATGAGGCCCGCACCCGACAACATCAGCAGCGCGAGGGCGACCTGCCCGACGACGAGCGCTTCGGTGCCGAGACGGAATGCTCGGCCGGCGCCGCTCTGGCGCGAGCCGGAGCGCAAAGCGTGCTGCAGCTCAACGCGCGACGTCACGAGCGCCGGCGCGAGCCCGGACAGCAGCGTCACGACCATCGTGATGACGATTGCGCCGACGATGGCGGTGGCGTCGACGTGGATCTCGTCGAGCCGCGGCGTTCCGGCCGGCGCGAACGCCACGAAGCCCCGGACGGCAACCACGGCGAGCGCCGTACCCAGAACGCCACCCGCCGCGGCGATGAGCGCACTCTCGGTGAGGAGCTGCCCGACGATGCGTCCCCGACCGGCGCCCAGGGCCGAGCGGATGGCGACCTCCCGCACGCGGGCGAGCCCGCGGACGAGGAGCAGGTTCGCCACGTTGATGCACGCGATGAGGAGCAGGAGACCCGCGGCCGCGACGAACGCGAGCACCGCCGGTCGCGCGTCGCCCAGGATGGCGTCGGTCAGCGAGTGGGAGACGCCATGCACGTTCTGCAGCCAGGCCGGCGCGTCAGGACGCCGGAAGTACGCCGTCAGCTCGCTGGCCGCGGAGGAGGCCGATGCGCCGAGTCGAAGACGGCCGAGGATGTTGAGCTCCGCATAGATGGGAGCATTGCCGAGCGGCTTGGAGCTCGGGAGCACGGGAGCCCAGAAGTCGGCGCCTTGCGGATAGTCGAGACCGAGCGGCATGACACCGATGATCGTGTGCGCCACTCCCGACTCGTGCAGGACGAGGCGTCGGCCCAGCACCTGGCGATCTCCTCCGAAGTACCGCTGCCACGCGCCGTGACTCAGCACGGCCACCGGTGCCGCGCCCACGAGGTCATCGGCCGGCTCGATCGTGCGGCCGAACTCCGGCTTGCCACCGAGGAGCTGGAAATAGCCGCCCGACACCAGCGCTCGGTGAAGATGGAACACGTTGCCCGCGTCGCGGATCGAGACCGGGTGCGCGCCGCCGTAGGAGTAGAACTCCACGCGCTCGAGGGAGCGCGTGCGCGTGGCGAAGTCGCGCGCATCGGGCAGAAGCAGCGGAAAGTTCCCGAAGCGCCCGTCGCTGGTGGCGCCCCAGAGCACGACCACGCGGTCCTGCTCGCGAACGGGAAGTGAACGGAGAAGGAACGCGTCGGCCACGGTGAACACCGCCGTACCGAGACCGATTCCCACGGCGAGCGTGAGGGTTGCCGTGAGCGAGAAGCCTGGAGCGCCGCGGAGACTCCTGACCCCTACCCGGAGGTTCTGAAGCAACTGGTCCATGGGTGGTGCCCTCGAGCGAAAGTCGACACGCCGCTCATCTGGAGTGCTCGCGTGTCTCGCGCGTTACGGGCTCGTGCTCACCCCACGAAGATACGCGATGATCGACGCGCGCGTGTCTGCCTTGCTGACGTAGAACGGATGCGGCGCGGTAGCGCCACGGCTTCCGTCGAGGAGCGCCTCGAGCGACGGGACCGAATTGTCGTGCAGGAAGTTCGGCTTCTTCGCCAGGTCCAGGAGCAGAGGGAGCGCCGTGCCGCGGATGTCGCTGCGAATGCTCGCGTTGACCACGGCCATCTTGTCGTCGAAGATCGACGCGGCGGTGTTGAGAACGGGGTTGAGCGGTGGGGTGCGCGTCGCCAGCTGTTCGGGCGCATCGCCCGGGAAGATCGTCTTCATCGGCACGATGAACGTGGGCACCTTCCGCCCTTGATCCACATTATGGCACGCGGTGCATCCAGAGGTCGTGAACGCGTTGCGTCCGCTCGCGTCGCCACCTGTGCTCGGCGGCGCCTGGAGGCTGACGAGATACGCGTTCATGTTGATCAGCTTCGTGTTGTCCACACGATTGCCAAGCGGCGCGTCCTCCATGCCGGCGAGCGGGCTCGCCGCCGCAGTGATGTAGGGATAACCGGTGACACCGGTAGCGGCGAGCACCTGGACGTACGTGTTGGCGATCTCGGTACCGGCCGTGCCACCGAGCTTGGCGAGAAAGGCGCGCCCTCCCGGCGTCGTGAGGTTCGTCGGGTCCAGCAGGCCGGTGTAGACCAGATTGCTGAAGTTGTCGAGCCGCGCGATCGTCCCTTCCGAGCCGTACGGCGCGGCCAGATCCTGCCGGAAGAGCGCCGAGTTGTGCATCGGGTCGCCGTTGCCATCGAACGTGTCGTCGAACATGCCGACCGGGTAGTACGCCGGATTCGAGAGGTACGCGTCCACCTCCGCTTCGGTGGAGGTTCCGGTGAGGCCGGTCGGGGCGCGGCCGAGGCTCTTGCCTCCGTTCGCGGCGAGCGACAGTTGCAGCAGGGGATACAGCGCGCGCGTGTTCGCGGCGGCCGCGACCAGCTTTCCGAAGTTGAGGTTGTGCGTGGCGCGCCCGTCGAGCCGCGCCCCCACGGAGCCGCCGCCGGCGACCGAGAAGATCGCGCCCTCGTCTGTCCGCGTGTGGCAGAGCGCGCACGTAGCGCCGACCTTGTCGCCCTTGGATACGTCGAGAATACCGTCGCCATTGCTGTCTTTCACGGGCAATCCGACGACCGCGTTCGCGTTGAGGAGCGCGATCACCATCGCGGGATCGTCGAGCACGGACGCGCTACCAGCGGCGATCGATGTCTTGAGCGCGGGAGGCAGCGCATCGGCATCCACGTTCACTCCTAGCGCGAGGAGCTGTCGAGGCGTGACGCCGGCGGCGACCATTCCGGCGGGCATCCGCGCCGCGTCCGTCCAGAACCGCTCGTTGTTGAACGTCTCGAAGCGGAACACCGCGCGGCCGGCGGTTGCGTCGCCGTCGACACGCGGGAGGAGAGCCGGACCCTGATCGGCTGGACCATCCGGACCTTGATTGCCGCCCACGCCGCTGGAATCGTTGTCGGTGCACGCCGCGCCGACGATCAGGAGCATGGAGAGCAGGCCGAGCCCGCTGTGCGTGCGGAACCTGCGCGATTGGGTCACGAGAGCCTCGATTGTGTGAACGACGGTGAAACGACGGTAATCGGTTCGTGCGAGAGCGGGCGCGCTAACGTCGAGGGGTACGAGCGCGGCGACTGGTCGCCCCGTGACTCCCGTGCGCTGCCGACGCGGCCAACACGACGCTGTCGTCCATCGCGATGAGAAAAGCGGTTACCTCGGCGTCGGTGCCCGACGAGCTCCGGTCGTTGGTCCCGCGGATCGTGCTACGGCTTTGCGCTCGGCATCGCGTCGGCGGTGAGCGCGTGATCGGGATCGTTCGTGCCACTCATCATGCCGAACATGAGCTTCTCGGTGTACGGTGCCGACTGCATCGCCTTCATGGCCATGATCTGCGCGCCGTACATCTTCCGCGCGTCGGCCACGCTCCGCTTTCCATGCACGATCTCGTCGGCGAGGTTGAGCGCGAGGAAGTTCGCTCCCTCCTTGTCGCATCGGGCCGACATCTCACCCGACGTCCGCTCGAGCACGACGCTGCCGTCGTACATCGCGAGCTCGTCGTACATCTCGGCGGGCGCCTTGTAGTCCACCCACTGCTGCATCACGTCCGTGTGGTGCATCGGGAACTCGTGGGCGAACTCGTGTCGGTAGATCACGGTGCGCTTCCACGGCCCCGTCTTGCCCCAGATCAACATCTCCGGAGTGGTCGCCGCCGGAGCACCGTACTTCTTCATCATGAACGCCGCAGCGTCCTTCGAGGCCATGGGCCAGCCGGCCATCATCTCGTCCATCTGGGCCATGGACATCATGCCGCCATGCTGCATCTGCGCGTGGGCCGGCGTCGCGGCCGCCACGAGCGCTGCGGCGAGGCTCACGCGCGCGAGCACGCGGCGAGGCATGCTGCGTGGTCTGTCGTGTGTCATCGAGCGAATCCTCTGCCCTTTCAGGCCGGTGCGGACAACGCTCGCGTCAGATGCGCGACCGGATCCATCGAAGGCACCGTCGCCTCGAGGGACGCCGCGCATTTGAGCATTTGATGCGCCAAGTGGTACTGCTGAGCTGTGCCAGTTTCTCTCGAGGCTCAAGTCTGGTACATCGTGCTGGGTGCCAACTTGCAACGGAGGGGACGCTCTACACGTGATGTCGCCGCTGGGGCATCAGGCGAAAACGTTCCACCTGAGGTGACGGGACATGGCGGACGTGCGCGCCGAGATCGTCGACGCGCTTCGTCGGCGCTTTTTCAGCGGACTTCATCTTGGGCTCTTGAGTCCCGGACAGCGTCTGCCGAGCATTCGTGCTCTCGCCGAGGAGATGCGGGTCGATCGCCGCACGATCCTCGCTGCGTATCGCGAGCTAGAGCATGAAGGGCTCGTCGAGCTGCGCGCGCGGTCGGGCATCTTCTTCGCACCCGGAGGATCGTCCGCCGGGACCGCTCGTCTGGAGGCGCTCGATACATGGGCCGTCGATGTACTCGTCGACGCGGTGACTCGAGGCCTCTCCGTTCCGACCTTTCGCGACTTGTTCGCGAAGCACACGGACACGCGGGATCTGCGCGCCGCGTGCATCGAGTGCAATGACGACCAGACGGCCTCGCTGTGCGCCGAGCTTCGGTCGGGCTACGGATTCGAGACCGATGCGCATGACAGCGAGGCGCTCCTCGATGACCGCACGCCGGCGCGCACGCTCGCGCGCGCCGATCTCCTCGTGACGACGCCGTTTCATGCCGGCGAGGTTCAGGAACTGGCCGCACGCGCGAGGAAGCCGTGGATCGCGGTGACCTCGCGCGCCGACGTGTTCGCCGAGATTGCGCAGCGTCTGCCGCTTGGCCCGGTGTACTTCGTGATCACCGACCCGAGGTTCGCCACGAAGCTCGCACGCATCTACGCAGACCTGGACCCCGGTCATCACCTGCACATCCTGCTTGCCGGTGTCGACGACCTGAGCGTGATCCCCGGCAGCGCGCCGGTCTACGTCTCACGCACCGCTCGTGGGCGGCTCGCGGGCGAGGCGTTGTTGGCGCGGGTCGCGCCTGAGATGCGCACATTCTCACAGGAGTCCGCGCGAGAGCTGCTGACCTTCCTCGTGACGACGAACGCGCAACGTGCCGGGCCTGATTAGCCTGAGGCCGTCGCTCGAGGCGCGGTCGCCGTTCCCCGGGTACGGCCGGTCACCTTTCAACGTCGCAATGATGGAGCGGGTATTAGTATCGACGCCCGAGACCAGGGCACACGGCCATACCCACCCTTCAGCGCTCACGCATCCGCGTCCATGAACCACGCCACCTGCAGCGACCTTCACGTTCTGGCAATCCCCCTCATCCCTGGTAGTCGCCGATCGGCGCGGAGCTTCCTCACCGTCACGGCGATCACCGCCGCGCTCGGACTCACGCTATCGGTCCGTCCGGCCAGCGCACAGATCGCCTTCGAGCATCACTACATCAGCACGACCTTTCCGAAGCTCAACGGGTTCGGGCAGAGCGTGGCGAGCGACTTCAACAAGGACGGCCGGACGGACTACCTCATCGGCCAGCATTTCGGCACGCGCGAGAAGCGGCAGTACCTGTTCCTCAACAATGGCACGAAGGAGAACTGGCCCTTCTATGTGGTGACCACGGACAACACGGCCGACGGAGGCGTGAACGCGATGGACGTGGACGGCGACGGCTGGCTCGACGTGGTGTCCAGCGGCTCGTGGTTCAGGAACAACCGGAACCCGGCGGCGGGCCCGTTCACCAAATACGTGTACGACTCGGCCAGCTATGGCGGCCACGACATGGTGATCGCCGACATCGACAAGGACGGCCGGAAGGACGTGGTGGTGAACACGGACAAGGGCGATCGCAACGGGGGCGAGAACGGCCTGTTCTGGTTCAAGGTCCCCGCCGATCCTACGAAGCCGTGGACGAAGACGCGCATCGGCGCCGCGGTGCACTCGGGCGTGTGGCCCGCCGGCGTCGGCGACATCGACGGCGACGGCGACATGGACGTGTACAACCGCATCTGGTACGAGAACGCCGATGGGAAGGGCGGCAGGTGGGTGGAGCACGACAACGTCGGCTTCGGACGGCGCGGCCGCTTCGGCTACTCGCAGCAGTCATCCCTGGTGGACGTCGACAACGACGGCGACGTCGACATCGTGCACGGCGAGTCCGACTACTTCGACGACTCCAAGATGGCGTGGTCCGAGAACGTGGACGGGAAGGGCGGCAAGTGGGCCCTGCACGAGCTGCCGATGAACGGCGAGAAGGCCGGCGACTTCCACTCGGTGGCCACGGGCGACTTCGACCGCGACGGCGACATCGACATCTTCGCCGCCGAGTCGGAGTGGATGGCGAAGCAGGCGCGCTGGTTCATCTGGGAGAACGTCGACGGCAAGGGCACGTTCGAGCGCCGCACGATCCTCGAAGGACTCGGCGCGCACAACGCCGAGGTCGCCGACGTGGACGGCGACGGAGACCTGGACATCGTCAACAAGGAGTTCGCCCCCGCGAGCTGGAACAAGCTCGGCGGCGGACAGCACGTGGACTACCTGGAGAACAAGTCGGTGCGCCAGCCCTGAATCGGAGATCGTGATTCATCCTCGATGCAGCGCGCCTTGTGCGGCGGCTACTTCTTCGGCAGCTCCTTCACCTTCACGTTCCTGATCCAGACGTCGCTGCCGAGGTTGTGCTGCTGGAAGGCGAAGTGGCCCGAGGCGTACTTGTTCGTCGCGTCCACGTAGTCGACGGTGACCTTGCCGTTCACCCGGATGACGATGTGGTTCCCCACGGCGGTGACCTCCTGCGTGAACCAGGTGTTCGGCGGCACGAGCCTCTCGGCGACGTTCTCGAGGCCGTAGAGGCTTCCGGTGCGCTTCGGGTCGGCGTGCGTGCTGTTCACCTGAGCTTCGTAACCGCTCGGGAAGCCGTTGCCGAACGCCACGCGGAAGTACTGGCCGCTGTTCCCCTTGTCCGAGATCTTGATGTCCGCGCGGTACGAGAAGTTCTCGTAGTCGCCGCGCGGGCTGAAGATGTGGCTGACGCCACCCTCGCCGTGCAGGACGCCGTCCTTGAACGTCCACCGGCCATCGCGCTTCGGATCTCCGGCGACGACGCGCTTCTCGGTGGCACGCTCCTCCACGCGCGCGTCCTTGCTCTCCGGCGCGACTTTCCAGTCCTTGAACGACCGCGCGTCGAGGATCGTCACCCAGCCGGCCTGTCGATCCAGACGATCCACCGATGCGGCCGCCGAGCACAGCCCCAGCGCCGCAAGGATCCACCCGTGCCGCAGTCGCATCGCCATCGCTACTCTCCAATGCTGAATGGAGTCACCGATCCCCAACGTCGGGAAAGTAATACGCGAGCGACTCGATGCGCGCTGCAGCGTGCGATATTGTCTCCATCGCCGTGATCACTCGCCAGACAACGACTGCCCGCCATGTCCGATCCGTCGTCCCTCGCGCTGCCGCACGTCGCGTCGCTGCATGCCTACACTCCCGGACTTCAACCGACCGAGCCGGGTTGGGTGAAGCTCAACACGAACGAGTGCCCCTATCCGCCGAGCCCGCGCGTGGCCGACGCGATCCGGCGCGAGATCGGCGCGGACGGCGAAAGCCTGCGGCTGTATCCGAACCCGAAGAGCGCGCCGCTGCGCGCGGCCGTGGCGAAGCTGCACGGGCTCGGTGTGGAGAACGTCTGCATCGGCAACGGCTCGGACGACATCCTCACGATGCTGGTCCGTGCGTTCTGCAGCGACGCGGCACCGCTCGGCTTCACGGTCCCGAGCTACTCGCTCTATCCCGTGCTGGTCGAGATCCAGGACGGGCGCGCCGAGTTGATCGAGCTCGATCGGTCGATGCAGTTGCCGGTGGAGCGGATCTGCGCGTCGTCGTCACGTGCGTTCCTTCTCACGTCGCCCAACGCGCCCACGGGCGTGGGCTTCGCGAACGCGGAGCTCGAGCGCATGCTCGCGGGATACGGCGGACTGTTCGTGGTGGACGAGGCGTACGCGGCGTTCGCGCGCGAGGACGCGGCGCCGCTCCTGGCGCGGCATCGGAATCTCGTCGTCGTGCGCACGCTGTCGAAGGCGTACGCGCTCGCCGGCATCCGGGTGGGCTACGCGCTCGCCGACGCATCGGTGATCGACGTGCTGGATCGCGTGCGCGACAGCTACAACGTGAACCGGCTCTCGCAGGCGGCGGCGCTGGCGGCGATCGAGGATCACGACTACTTCGAGTCGCTCGTCGCGCGTGTGGTCGCCACGCGCGAGGCGTTCCTCGCCGACCTGACGGGCCGGCGGCAGTGGTTCGCCTACGATTCACAGGCGAACTTCGTGTTCACCGAGCCGGCAAACGCGCGCGGCGAGACCGGACCCGCCGTCGCACGGTCGGCGTACGAGCATCTCCTCGCGCAGAAGGTGCTCGTGCGCTACTTCCCGAAGCATCCGCTCACCGCCTCGTTCCTGCGCATCAGTGTGGGCACGGACGCCGAGATGGGTGTGTTGCGCGAGCGGCTCGATGAGTGGCAGGCGTCGTGAGCCCTTCGTGAGCCCGGCGCGACACACGCGCCCACGCTTTGCGCTCGCCGCCATCGACATCGACGATACGCTCGTCGGGCCCGACGGCGTGGTCAGCGCGTCGAACACGGCGGCCATCCATCGGCTCATTGCCGACGGGACGCGCGTGGTGCTGGCGTCGGGGCGCAGCCACGCGAACATGCTGCCCTTCCACCGCGCACTCGGTCTTCCGGCGGGCCCGATCATCTCGGCGCAGGGCGCGGTGGTGCAGGACAGCGACACGGGCGCGGTGCGGTTCGCGTACGCGATGCGTCCGGCCGACGTGGCCGACGTGACGCGCGACGGACGGGAAAAGCGCTTCGCGGTGCAGCACTACCGGGCGACCGGCATCTACGTGGAAGTCCGCACGGAGTGGACCGAGTTCGATCAGACGCGCAACTCGGAGCCGCACCGCCACCTGCCGGATCTGCTCGTGAGCGACGACGGCCGCGTGCCGGACGACGTGATGAAGATCATCTGGCTCGGGGATCCGGACGCGATCACGAGCGCGGTCGCGCCCGCGCATGCGCGCTATGACGCGCGGCTCACGGTGACGCGCACCGATCCGCCCTACCTCGAGTTCAGCGCGCCGAACGTGAACAAGGCGACCGCGCTCGCCGCCGTGGCCGAGGAGATGGGCGTCGCACAGGCACACGTGCTGGCGTTTGGCGACGGCAACAACGACACCGCGATGCTCGCCTGGGCGGGGCTCGGCGTGGCGATGCCGCACGCACACCCGGCGGCGCGCGCGGCGGCGAACCGGATCGGGCCGGATGGCGATCCCGAGTCCGCGCTCGCACGCGCGGTCGCGATGGTGCTCGACGCGTAGCGTCTGCCGCCGCTGTGCCGGCGGCCAACGATCGGGACGCTGAAGACGTTCATCGAAGACTCGACCTTCACCGACAGAGCCATGATGAGCCTCAGATCCAGACTCGCTCCCGCACTCGCCGCGCTGCTGCTGACCGCGAGCGTCGGACGCATCGGCACGGCGCAGGCGCCGACCGCGGCCGCCGCGGCTGGCCAGCCAGTGGTTCTGCTCGATGGAAAGAGCCTCGACAACTGGAAGCCGGTGGGCGACCCGAAGATGGAGCTGCTGCGCGACGGGAGCGTCGCCAACCAGCGAGGGAAGGGCGTGCTCTACTTCGCCGGCCGTCCGTTCGGCAATTTCACCCTGGAGCTCGAGTACCTCCCCGAGTCCGCGGGTGCCGCCGCGGGCGTGCTTCTGCGCATCCCTCCGACGCCCGCGTCGCTCGCGACACTCGAGTCGGCGGAGAACAGCGCGTATGAGGTCAAGCTCGGCGAGGATCCGAAGCCGCCCGCGTGGCGGGAGCCGGTCTACTACACGCGCTCCATGTTCATCACCGGCGCCATCAACCTCGCGGGGACGACCGACTCGGTCCATCACCTGGACCAGATGTCCCCGAACCGGCCGGTGAGCCGAGCGCTGGGCGAATGGAATCAGCTGCGGGTGGAGGCGGTGGGGCAGCGATACACCGTCTACGTCAACGGCGAGAAAGTGAACGACTTCTTCGGCCGCAAGGCGACGGAGGGCTACATCGGCTTGGTGAACCGCACGCCGGAGTTCTCGGTGCGGTTCCGCAACATCCGCGTCACGCCGCGGACCGTCGCGAAGGCGCCGAACAGCATCAACAGCATCGGCGAGCTGTTCGCCGTGCGCGACCGCCGAGCGCCCATCCGCGTGCTGCTCGTGACGGCGACGCACGGATTTCGGCACACGTACGGCATCCAGGGCGCCATCGAGCTGATGGACGAGCTGCAGAAGACGACGGAGTTTCGCGTCGACACGACGGAGAACCTCGCCAACCTGAACCCGACCAACCTGGCGAAGTACGATCTTCTCTTCTTCGCCAACTCCACGCTCAGGATCGCGCCCAAGGACACCACGCAGGCGGCGCTGCGCGCGGTCCGGCTGCGCGCGCCCATCCCCAACGCCGTCACTCCGGAGCAGCAGCGCGCGGTCATCGAGTTCGTGCGCTCGGGCAAGGGCGTCGTCCTCGCGCACGCCGCACTCGACGCGTCGTACGGGTGGGACGAGTACCGCGAGATGGCGGGCGGAGGACTGTTCCAGTCGCATCCCTGGACCTCGCACCTGCGCGTCAAGAACGAGGCGACGTCCCACGCGGCGACGAGCCAGTTCGGAGACGCGTTCTGGATCCGAGAGGAGTTCTACATCCTCGACAAGAGCCCGCGCGCGACGAGCCGAGTGCTGCTGTCGCTCGACAATGCATCGCTGGGCTCACCGAACATGGGGCGGCTTCCCGCGCCGGAGAACAGCGACCATCCGGTCTCGTGGGTCCGCACCTATGGCGAGGGGCGCGTGTTCGCGACCATCCTCGGACATTTCCGCGACACGTGGCATCGGCCGGAGTTCGTGCAGCACCTGCTCACCGGGATGCGCATCGCCGCTGGCCGGCTCCCCGCGGACGGTGCCGTAGGCAAGTAGAAGATTGGCGGCTCGACCGTCCGTCTCACGCAGAACTCAGCGCGAGCTCGCCGCCAGTGATCACCTCCTCACTGGCGGCACACCACGTTCGGGTCCGTCGGCTTCGGCGCGTCGAGCTTCGGACGCTCGGCGGCATCGGCGATCGCGCGCGCGCCGTCGTGGACCATGCGCGCCACGCGGGCGAGGTCGCGGTAGCTGATGTACTGCGCCTCGTCCGTGATCTGATGGTAGTCCTGATGCTCTCCACGCGAGATCGAGACTGACGGAATGCCGTAGCGCGCGTAGTTGTAGTGATCTGCTCGGCAGTAGTACTGGAGCGGATGACCGGGCTGGTCGTACGTATAGTCGAACACGAAGGGGATCGGTTGCCGCGCGTTGGCCGCCTCGAGCATCTCGCCGAACGCGCGCGACAGCCGCTTCGCCCCAACGACCTCGAGGTAGGTGTCGCTCCCCGCTCCCGTGCCATCGCGCGGGAAGTCACGCGACGTCCCGCGCCCGATCATGTCCTGATCGATCTCGGCGACGATCGAATCGCGCGGCACGGTGGGCTGGTCGGCATACCAGCGCGAGCCCAGGAGGCCCGCTTCCTCGCCCGTGTGGCTGACGAAGAGAAGCGAGCGGCGCGGGCGCGTCGCGTCGCCGGCGAGGCGTTCGGCGATCTCGAGGATGGCGGCCGTGCCGGAGCCATCGTCGTCGGCGCCGTTGCGGATCGAGTCGAGGCGCGGTGGGTTCATGCGCCGCAGGCTGTCGAGGATGACCCGCACGCGCGACCACTCGGCGGGCGTGGCGTCGCGCGGCGGCGAGTCGGCGCCCATGGGCCGGACGACCGTGTTGAAGGCACGCAGCGAATCGTGATCGACCGGGCTGTGATCGAATCCGACGTGATCGTTGTGCGCGGTCAACGCGAGGTACTGCGCGCGCAGCGCCGGATCGCTGCCACGCAGTATCGCGACCACGTTGCGCGCCGGAAACGCGACGGGTGTCCGCATGATGCCGAAGCGGCCGCGTGTCGTGGCGCCCGCCGCGCCAGGCGTCAGCGTCTCCGGCGCGGCGCCCAGCAGCACCGCGGCCGCGCGGCGCGTGACCCAGAGCACCGGCATCGCGCTCGCGTTGGGCGCGGAGTCGGGAGTGGGCCGCCCCACGCGAAGGCGCGTCGCCGTCTCCGCGCCGACGCGGTCGAGCATCACGATCGCCACCGCTATCGCACCTCGCCAGCGCGTGCCCAAGGAGGCGATCCCGCGCGGCGCGGCGTCGGCCGGCATGTCGAGCACGACGATCTTGCCGGCCGCGCGCTCGGTCGCGATCCAGCGCGACGTATCCAGCGCCGGTCCGCCGTAGATCACGGGCGTATTGTCGAGCACGCGCGATGGGGCCGCCACCGAGCCGGGAAGAAAGTCGCGTCCGACCTCGAGCGTGGTGCCGGCCACCTCGATGCGCGACTGCGGATCGACCGCGGCGCGCCACATGGGCACGATCTGGAAATAGGTTCCCCCGTCGCCGGCCGGCTGCAGTCCCAAGCGCGCGAACTCCGCGGCGATGTAGGAAGTCGCCTTGAAGGCGCCCTCGCTTCCCGTCTCGCGCCCCATCAGCGAATCGTGCGCGATGGCGAAGAGTCGATGCCGTAGATCCTGCTCGCTGATCTCGGCCGACGTTCGCGCGAGGGACGGTGCGATGGTGGGTCGCACGCAGCCCGTGAGGGAGAGGAGGGCGAGCGTCGTCGCGAGGTGTGAGCGGAGTGTCATGCCGAGAGCGGATCGAGGTAGGTAGAAGCCGAACCAAAGTGCGCTCGTCGGCAGCGCGCGCTTCGTCGGATGCGATGATGGCGACAACAAAATCTCCACGCAAACTCCACTCCATCCCCACGCCGTCTCCAAGCATCCGAGACCCGCTGGC
>JBDSDB010000219.1:0-44281 GCA_039920785.1 Gemmatimonadaceae bacterium | reverse complement strand
CGATGCCGCCCGTCGCCGCGAGACCGGTGCCCATGTTCGAGATGGGAAAGGCCAGGAAGTCGTTGCCGATCCGGCCGGCGGCCGCAAGCTGGTCGAGTGTCACCGACGATGTGCCAGTGGGCAGGCTCACGCCGGCCGTGAGCACCACGAAGTCGGATCCGAGCGTAAGATTGCCGCGGATCTGCGTGTCGGTGAGACCGCTGATCTCGCTCAGGGTGCCACCTGACGTCACATGCGCGCGCGCGTAGGCCGTTCCAATATCGAAGGTGAGGCGCGAGCTCGCGGGGATGGTGACGAACACGGGGATCGCCAGCTCGGCGATGGTCTCGTCGGCCGGCGCGTGCACCTGGTACTGCATGTATTGCGGCGCGAAACGAAGCTCGGTGTCCAGCACCGATTGGCCGCAAAGCTCTGATGCGGCCACGACCTGCGCGGACAACCCGATCGCGGCGAGTCCCAGCAGCCGCGCCGCGCGGCTCACTGATTCTTGGGTCGAGTGATGACGATCGTCACGCGACCCGCTCGGCCCGGCGCGTCGGTGTTCGTCGCGGCCGACACCGGATCCTTCTGCGGTGGCCCGTGCTCACCGCTGCGCCCGGGAGAGGTTGCCGACCCCGCGGCAGATGGGTTCAGGTCGCCCGCTGCGGCCTTGGCCGCACCGGCGGCATCCGCGCTGTTGCCCCTCGCACCGGCCTCCGCGCCCTCTGCCGTACCGCGCAGCCCGGCCTCGACCGACCTGGCGGAGACGAGGCCGTTACTCACGCTCTGAGCGTCCTGGCTCTTCTGAAGCGCCGCGCCGAACCCGGGATCGATGCGCGCGGCGTCCCGATAGAACCTGCTGGCGTCGTCGTAGCGGCCGTGGTCCTCCGCGGCGAGCCCTCGGCTGTACGCGAGGAATGCCGCCAGGGAACGGGTCGGCCGCTGCTCGATGGCGTTGCGCTCGGCCACCGTGAGGGTGACGCCCAGCTCCCGAAACAGATCGAGCGCGATGCGCTTCTCCAGATCGAACAGCCGGTCCGCCTGGTCGGCGCCCTGCGTGGTGCCGCGAATCTGCGTCGTCGGGACGTCCACGACGGCGGCGTCGACGCGAAGCTGCGAGCCACTGAGCTGAAGGATCGAGCCCTGCACGACACGACCCGCCCGAAGCAGCCTTCCGGCGCGCGCGCTGGTGCTCGCGTCTGTGCCCGAGGAGCGCTGCATTGCCAGCTCGTCGAGCAGGGCCTGGATGCGTGGCCGCTCGACGACGGTGAGCTGCGATGAGCGCGCGAGATCGGTGATCAGGAGCTCGGCGAATCCACGCTCGAGCGGGCGTAGTGAGGTGTCCGCTCCGGTGAAACGGAGTGGCAGGACGGCGATCGTCGTCGGCGCGCCGGACCCGGTGCCAAGTGAGCCCTCGCTCTGCACGGTCGCCTTCGCGTCGGCGGCGAGCTCGCGCTTGGCAAGCGCGGCGAGCCGCGACTGGAGTTGGAGCCGCACTCGGCTCGTGCGTCCCACGTTCAAATACGATGCGTACGCGCGCCGCGCGGCGGGGAGATCGCCCATCTCCTCCGCGGCCAGGCCGAGGTAGAGCGCGGTGGTGCCGTCGTTCGGCTGCAGGCGCGTCGCGGTCTCCAGGGCGGCGCGCGCATCGGCGTACCGCGCGGCCTTGTAGTAGGCGATGCCCAGCGAGCGGTTCACCGCGAACGAGCCCGGCGACGCGTGCTGCTCCCGCTCGAGCCGCACGAGCGACGCGCCCGATCCGCCCGATCCGCCCGAGGCGCAGGCGCCGAGGGAGAGAGCGAGAAAGGGAACGGCCACGGCGATCAGTGTTCGCACTGTGAGGACTCCTCTTAACGGTCGGGGTCGAGCATGTCCTCGAAGCGCATCCACTGCGCGTAGAAATACAGGTCCACGTACCCCGTGCCGCCGTTGCGGTTCTTCCGCACGAGCAGCTCGGTTGCGCCCTCGATTCCGCCGGCGTTGTCGTACATCCCCTCCCTGAACAGCGCCAGCACGACGTCCGCCCGTTCCTTCACCGCACCCCGTGCGCCGAAGTCGTCCAGCACGGGACGCCGGTCGTCGCGCGCCTCCAGGTGAGGCAGCGGCGACGTGACGATCACTGCGCTCCGGGTATCGAGCGCGAGCTGCTTGAGGGCCCGAACCGCCGCAGCCTCCTCCTCTTCCGTCTTCCGCATGCCCGGCAGCAGGGCATCCAGCCCGTCGATCACGACCAGCTCCATCGTGTGTAGCGCCGCCACCTCTTCGCTCATGGCGGCGAGACCACCTTGGGGCACTCGTTCGACGATCGGAAGCTCGTCGCGCAATCGGATCGCCGCCGCACCCACGCTGGCCCGCGTCGCCTCGTCGAGAGTGCCGCGCCGGAGGTCGTCGATCCGCGTGCGCCCCTCGATGGCGAGGATGCGCTCCAGGACGCGCTCCACGTGCATCTCGCCGGAGTAGAACACCGCCGAGCGCTGCACCTGCGCCGCTCGCAGCGCGATGGCGAGCGCCAGCGCGCTCTTTCCGCTGCCGACGTCGCCGCCGAGCACCACCAGATCGCCTCGGCGCACCCCACCACCGAGCAGCTTGTCGAGGCTCGGAAAGCCCGAGGGTATCGTGTCGCTGGGGCTGGCGCCGTCCGCCACGGCGTCGACTCGGCCGAGGAGGAGTGAGAGGGGAGAGATGTCAGCGCCGCGGGGCATGGTCCAAGATACGGCCCGTTCGGCGAGCGGAGCAAGGAAAACGCGCGGGGGTCGGGGTCCAGCTCAGGCCACGACCAAAACTTCCCGCGCGCGGGCGCCGCCGCGAACCTGCGATCGTCCGCACTCTACTTGATTCCCATCTCCGCCTCGATTCGCGCCGAGAGCTTGGTGAAGCGCGGGTCGGAGCGCAGGGGATCCAGCGCTGGGTCGGCCCGGACCGCCCGGTGCGGCCACTTCCAGCTGCTGCGGTCGAGCCATGCGAACGCACTGTCCGGCTCACCAAGGGCGACGTACGCGCGCGCGATGTTGAACCCCTCCCACGGGTTCGTCTTCGCGAGTCTCAGAAACCGCTCCGCGTCCGCCCTCCGGCCCGCACGGGCGTGCACGTATGCGAGGTTCGCCTGGAACGCCGAGACCTGCCGCCCACCCAGCTCGACGGCCTTCGACGCCGCCTTCGTCGCTGCGTCGTCCATCCCCTTCTGAGCGTACGCCACTCCGAGAGTCGTGTGTGCGAGGGCCCAGGAGTCGTTGAGCTCGAGCGCCCGTTGGGCCTGTTCGATGGCGCCGTCGTAATCGCGGGCCACATACCTGAGCCATGCACCATTGGTCGTGCCGAGCACCGAGAGCGGGTCCAGCTCGGACGAGCGGCGGCTCTGCTGGACGGCTTCTTCTACGCGACCCATACCAGCGAGCAGCTGCGCATACCACCCGCGGGCGCCCCCGGGGTTCGATTCGAGGGCTCGGCGGAGCTCGCGTTCCGCGCCCGGCCAGTTCTGCTGCCACCACAGCGCCATCGCGAACGACGTGTGGGCTTCGGCGGAGCCGTCGTCGAGCGCGACCGCCCGTTCCGCCGCCCACTTCATGCGGGAACCGACCTCCGCTTCGGGGATGCTGGAGACGTTGAACTGGTAGGCGGTGAGATAGGCATCCGCCAGACCGGCGTAGGCGTCGGCGTAGCCCGAATCACGCTCGATCGCCCTCCGGTAGTACGCGAACGCCTGCTCGTGTCCCTCCTTCGTCCGTTTGCCCCACAGGTAGCGCCCGCGGCGGTAAGACTCGTAGGCCTGCGGATCGCGCGTTCCCCGCCTGGGGCGCGCTCCCTTCACCCCACCGAGCTCCACCTCGAGCGCGCGGCTCACCTCACGAGCGATCTCGTCCTGCACACCGATGATGTCCTTCGCGCTGCGGTCGTAGCTCCGCGACCACAGATGATGGTCCGCGGCGGCCGTGATGAGCTGAGCGGTGATCCGGAGCCGATCGCCCTCTCGGCGGACGCTTCCCTCGAGCACGTTGGCGACGCCCAGCTCGCCGGCAATCTGCCGCAGCGGCTTCGTGCTCTTCTTGTAGTGCATCACGGACGTCCGCGAGATCACCTTCAGTGTCGGGACGGTCGAGAGCTGCGTGATGATCTCCTCGGTGATGCCGTCGTTGAAATACTCGTTGTCGCCACGTGGGCTCATGTCCACGAAGGGCAGCACCGCGATGGAGCGGTCGGGCGGCGGCGCTGCCGGCCAGAAGGCCCGCGCGAGCCCGGCGACGACTGCGACCCCGATGAGGGCGAGCGCAAAGGCACGCACTCGGCGCCGCGCGCTTCCCGGCGATTCCGCTTGCTCGAGCGGGGCAGGCGCGGACACCCTGACGGGCTCGGGATCAACGCGTCCGGCCGCCGGGGGCTCCGGCGGTCGGGGGGGCGCCACGGGCGACGCGGCGGCGGCCTCCGTCGCTATCGCCGGCGGTGCAGCGTGTGGCCCTACTCGCATCCGCTCCGCCAATGTCGAGGCGCCACTGGCCACCTGGACGCCGAGCTCCTCGCGGAGCAGGCGCTCGTGGATGGTGGCGTGCTGGATCGCTCGGGCTCGATTGCCGCTGATGTCGAGCGCCTGCATGAGGCACTGCGCGACGCGTGAGTCGTACGGGTCCTGCGCCGCTCGCTTCTCCCACCACTGAACGGCGCCCTGGAAGTCGCGCCGGCCCTCGGCCGCCACCGCAAGCGACTCGAGCGCGCGCGCGTACGCGCCGGCGAGCCGCGCACGCTCGCCGTCCGCCCATTGCTCGAACTCCAGCGCGTCCGGGAGAACGAAGCCGTCGAGGAACGGGCCATGGTACTCCGCCACCGCATCCTCGAATCGATCCTCCGTGAGCGCTCGCTCGAACTCCATCACGTCGCTGCGGATCACCTCGGGACTCAGGCTGATCGGATTCACCCCGAGAAATGCCTCGTTGTCCACCGAGGTGCGGATCGCGTAGAGCAGCTGCTCCAACGAGTGGCGCGCGCGCTCCGGCGAGGCATCCGGCCAGAAGAGGGCGAGGAGCGAGTCGCGGCTGCGTCCGCGATCTCCCGACGCTGCGAGCACCGCGAGCAATGCCAACCGACGCCTCTGCGAGCCGTGCCCTGGGACTGCCGCCCCCAAGTGCTCGCGGAGGGACAGCGACCCGAGTGTCTGGAGCCTGAACAGCGGCATCGAGGGATTCGCTGGTGGTCGGAGTGCGACGAGGCCGGCGTCGGCGTGGAAAGACGGTTCCGGCGGTCCGTCAATATAGGGATTGAGCGAAAGCTGAGCCGGAAGTAGGCCCAGAGATGAGTACCGGATGAGCGCCGCCTTTCAAGGTGTGGCGCGGCGGACATCACTGCCGCTCGAGGCCCCCCTCTGCCGACTGCAGCGACGCGAACATCGCCCCACGGGCGACGACGCTGCCGACGCAGGGAGGAGCCCAGAGCCCACACTCATCGAGGTGCACGATGTTCACGAGAAATGCGATGCGATCACTCTGCGGTGCCCTGGCGGCCGCACTGGCCAGTGTCTCCTGCGACGCCACGACACCCCTGGCCGTCGACGACGGCGCCGACCTGTCACGTGCCCAGGCCCACGCGTACGGAGCGTGGGTCCCGGCCATCTCGATCGAGGCGACGCCGGGCACGAATCCCGGGTTCAACACCTCGTCCCTCGACGGCTGTCCGAACATCTCATCCGATGGCAAGTCGTTCTACCTGGCCTCGAACCGGCCGGGATCGCTCGGGCTCGACATCTGGGTGTCGACGCGCGACAACGAGCGTGAGGGCTGGAGCAATCCGATCCGCCTCGACGCGCCGGTGAACGCACCCGCCGTTACCGCACCCGGCACACAGATCAACGACTTCTGTCCCTCGATCACCGGCGACGGCCACCTCTTCTTCTTCGCCAGCAATCGTCCATATGCGGACGCCTACGGCAACGTGCCGTGCGGAGGCGACGACCTTTACGTCACGCGCCGGCGCGACGACGACACCTTCGACGAGCCGCGCAACCTCGGCTGCGAGGTGAACAGCGCGGCGAACGAGGCGGGACCCTTCCTCATCGAGGAGCCCGGGCGCGGACGCGTCCTGTACTTCTCCAGCTTCCGGTCCGGCGGAGCCTTCGCTGATGCAGGTCCAGTCATAGGGGACGCCGACGTCTACTCCAGCGAATGGCACGCCGGCAGCTTCGGTCCGCCGCAACTGGTGCCCGGCGTGAACACCGCGAGCGACGACGGTCAGCCGAACCTCCGCCGGGATGCGCTGGAGCTCTACTTCTACAGCACGCGTCCTGGAGCGCCCGGAACGTCGGGAACGCTCGGACTCGCCGACATTTTCGTGGCAACCCGCGCGAGCGCGCATGACCCGTGGGGGGAGGCCGTCAACGTCGGACCGAGCGTGAACACCGCATTGGGCGCCGAGACGCGGCCCTTTCTCTCGTCGGATGGCACCACACTCTACTTCGGCTCGAATGCTCCACCGAGCGTGCGCCCCGGCGCCGAAGGCTCCACGGACATCTACATGACGACCCGGTCGAGGTGACGGACATCCCAACCGGCGCAGCGCGCGGACAGCTCGCCGAATGAGGCTCAACGCGCGTGGCGAGCGATCGCCACGCGCGGCCGCACACTCAGGCCACTTTCTGCGCGAGCCGCACGGCAAGCGCTTCTAGCTCCGCGCGCGCGGCCGGATCGAGAAAGCTCTCAGCGGCCTTCGCGAGGCCGGTGACGAGCACGTCCATCCCTGCGGAATCAGGCAGCGCCGACGCGTCGGCACATCGTGACACCGGGGCGCGGACGGGAGCCGGGATGGCCAGTGTGGCGAGCCACGCCTTCGCACCGGCGCAGCGGGCGGCCCGCGCGTCGCCGTTGAGCTCCATCGAGGGATCGCAGCAGTCGGAGATCAGCCGTGCCGCGACGAAGCACGCGAGCGCTACCTCGCGCGCGCCTCCGATAGGGGCCCGGCCGGCGAGGGCGGCCAGATGGCGGAATCGGAATGCCGGCGTGACGAGCGCGTAGGGCGGGAGGGTGACGGACACGACACGAATCTGGTCGGACTGCGTCGCCCCTGCCAGCGTTCCGCGCGAGTTCGCTGAACTGCCGGCCACAACGGGCGCGTTGCTCGCTCTATAGTGGCGGGCTACGTTTGAACCATGCCCCACC
Organism: Gemmatimonadaceae bacterium; assembly: GCA_039920785.1. Classification (GTDB taxonomy): domain Bacteria; phylum Gemmatimonadota; class Gemmatimonadetes; order Gemmatimonadales; family Gemmatimonadaceae; genus AG11. The sequence continues at coordinate 37,166 of JBDSDB010000219.1, read as the reverse complement.
AGACCAAGGCCGTCCTCTGGGTCGACGATGAGGCGGAAATGCTCGAGCCGCACCGCATGTTCTTGCGGGACAAGGGGTTCGAAGTCGAGTTCGCAACCAACGCCGATGACGCCGCCGAGCTCGTGCGGCGTCGCCCGTTCGATCTCGTCCTTCTGGACGAACAGATGCCGGGCACGCGGGGCCTCGAGTCGCTGAAGGAACTGCGCGAGATCAATCCGACCCTGCAGATCGTGATGGTGACGAAGAGCGAAGAGGACTCGACGCTCACCGAGGCCCTGGGCAAGGACATCGCCGGCTACCTCGTCAAGCCCGTCACGCCGCGACAGGTCTACGCGCTGGTCGCCCGATTGCTGGAGGGGCCCCGTATCCGGCAGCAGGCCATCGCGCGCTCGTTCGTGGATCGGTTTCGCGAGATGCAGAACGAGTCGCTGCGCGAACTCGACTGGCGTGGCTGGATCGACCGATATCTCGAGCTCGTGCAGTGGGACCTCGACCTCACCTCGACCAACGAGATGGGTCTGCACGAGTCACTGCGCGGTCTGTTTCCAGATCTCCGGCGAGAGTTCGCCCTGTACATGTCCCGGGCCTATCCCGACTGGCTGGCGCACCTCGAGGGTGACCGGCCGCCCCTGTCGATCGACATCGTGGGCGAGTTCCTGATGCCGCTGGTGAAGCAGGACCGAAACGCCGTGTTCATCGTCATCGACTGCTTGCGGCTCGACCAGTGGAAGGCGCTCGAGCCGGTGATCGCCCCACTGTTCGACATCGAGACGACGCACTACTTCGGTGTGCTGCCCACGGCCACGCCGTATGCGCGCAACGCCCTGTTCAGCGGACTGTTTCCCAACGAGATCGCCGCGCGCTTCCCGGACTGGTGGGGCGAGCGTGAGGACGAGACACTCAATGCGCACGAAAAGGATCTGCTCGAGGCGCAGCTGCTCGAGCTCAAGCACAAGGTGCCCGTCAAGTACGACAAGATCTCGTCGTCGCACGAGGCGGACGAGCTCGAGCGGCGGCTCGCCAACGCGATCGCGCCCGACGGGATCAGCGCCTTCGTCTTCAACTTCGTCGACCTCCTCACGCACGGGCGGTCGGAGTCGGCGATCCTGTACGAGGTGGCGCGCGACGAGATCGCGCTCCGCCAGCTCACGCTGCAATGGTTCAAGCGCTCGGCGCTGTTCAGCGTGCTGCAAGAGGCGGCGCGACGGAAGGTGAAGGTACTCGTCACGAGCGACCACGGCTCCATCCACTGCCACACGCCGGCGACGGTGTTCGCCAAGCGCGACGCCACGCAGAACCTGCGATACAAGTTCGGCGAGGACCTGCGCGCGGAGAACACGGATCTCGCGCTCCTGTTCAAGAACGAGGATGCGCTGAAGCTGCCGCGGCGCGGGCTCGGGGCCAACACGCTCCTCGCCACCGGTGACAGCTTCTTCGTGTATCCCACCAAGCTGCGCGAGTACCAGAGCCGCTACCGCGGGTCGTTCCTGCACGGCGGCGTGACGCCGGAGGAATGCATCCTCCCGGTGTCGCTGTTGACGCCGAAGCGCTAGCGCATGTACCGGCGGCTCCTCGAATACCTGCGCCCACACAGCTGGCGGATGGTCGGCACGATCGCGTGCAACGTGGTCGCGGCCGCGCTCGACGTGTTCTCGTTCACGCTCCTCGTTCCCTTCCTGAACGCCCTGTTCGGCGCGGCGAGCCTGTTCCCCAAGACCTCGCCGACCTGGATCACCGCGCTACAGGACCGGATGGTCGGCGCCTTCCTGAACCCGGCCGACCGGCTCGGCTCCGTGGAGACGATGATGGTGGCGATCATCGCCATCGTCACGTTGAAGAACGTCTTCGTGTGGCTCGCCGGCCAGCTCGGCGCGGCGCTCCAGGAGAATGTGACGCGCGACCTCCGCGACGGCGTCTTCCGCCATCTGCAGCGCCTACCGCTCGGCTACTTCCAGCGCACCAAGACGGGACAGATCATCTCGCGCGTGCTCTCGGACACGGAGCAGACGAAGGCGCTCATCACCGAGCTCGTGACGCGCACGCTGCAGAACGTAGCGCAGATCGTCGGTACCATCGTCATCCTGCTGAACTACTCGGTGCGGCTCACGTTCGTCGCGCTGGTCATCGCGCCGCTGCTCACCCTCACGCTTCAACCCGTGCTGCGCAAACTGCGCAAGGGACACCGCCGGCTGCGTGGCGACTACGGCGAGATCACGAGCGTGTTGCAGGAGGTGGTGAGCGGCGTGCGGCTGGTGAAGTCGTTCCGGGGCGAGCGGTACGAGGACGCGCGGTTCAGCGACGCGAGCCACCGCTACTCGGCGGGGATGGTGCGCATCACGCGCATCGCGTCGCTCTCGCAGCCGATGACGGAGATGATCGGCACCTCGATCGCCATGCTGATCCTCTGGATCGGCGCGCGCGAGGTGCTGCTCGGCGGCTCCGGGGCGATGGACAGCGCCACGCTCATCACCTTCATGATCATGGTGATGCGGCTCCTGCCGCCCCTGAAGCAGCTCTCCCAGGCGCCGACGACCGCGCAGCAGTCGTTCGCGTCGGCCGAGCGGCTGTTCGAGGTGCTCGATCTGCCGACGGAGAATCAGCTCGACTCCGGCACACGCGCCGTGGAGGCGCTGCGCGAGTCTCTCGCGTTCGAGCGCGTGAGCTTCGGGTACGGCGGCGAGCCCGTGCTGCGCGATGTCAGCTTCGTGGCTCGGCGCGGAGAGGTGGTCGCTCTCGTCGGCGCGAGCGGGGCGGGGAAGAGCACGCTCGTCGACCTGATCCCGCGATTTTATGAACCGACGGCCGGCGTGATTCGTCTGGATGGAGTGGATACTCGAACCATCACGCTCGCATCGCTGCGCGGGCTCACCGGGATCGTCAGCCAGGATACGGTGCTGTTCAACGACAGCGTTCGGAACAACATCGCCTATGGTGCCGTCGGCCGGTTCAGCGACGCACAGGTGGAGGCGGCGGCGCACGCGGCCAACGCGCACACGTTCATCACGGAGCTTCCCGAGGGCTATGCTACGGTGCTCGGGGAGCGGGGCACGCGGCTCTCTGGCGGCCAGCGGCAGCGGCTGGCCATCGCGCGCGCGCTGCTCACCGATCCGCCCATCCTCATCCTCGACGAAGCCACCTCGTCGCTCGACACGGAATCGGAACGCCTCGTGCAGGAGGCCATCGACCGCCTACTCGCCGGGCGGACCGTGTTCGTGATCGCCCACCGTCTCTCCACCGTCGTGCACGCAGACCAGATCCTCGTACTCGACCGCGGCGAGATCGTCGAGCGCGGCACGCACGCCGAGCTGCTCGCGTTGCGCGGCACCTATCATCGCCTCCATGCCGCGCAGCTGCGGCGCGATGCGGACGTCGGCACGGGCGACGCTCCCGCGCTCCCAATCGAAGCCGGGGCCCGCTAGCGAGTGCGCACTCTCTTCTATTACACATCGGAGTCGTGGACCGGTTCGGCGCGCGCCTTCGCCGTCGCGGCGCGCGGCCTCATGGCGCGCGGCGAGCCCGTCACCGTCGCCTGCGCCGTGGACAGCACGCCGGAGCAGGCGTTCGCGCGCGAGGGGCTCGACGTCGTCGCGCTCCCGCCCGGCGGGTCCGTGTCGGGCGACGCGTGGCGGCTCCGTCGCGTGCTGCGCGAGAAGTTCGTCGAGGTCGTGTTCCTGCATACGGAGCGCGAGCAACTCGTCGCGAGCTCGGCGATGCGCCTGGCGGAGCGTGGTGCGGTGATCCGGCGCGTGCCGGCGGGAGCGATGGCGTCGGCGGGCCGGTCGTCCCAGTTCGCCGGCAAGATGGCGTCGGCGCGTCTCCTCTTCGCCACCGACGCAGATCGCGCACGCTCACCTGGTGGCAACCGCGGCTTCGTCGCCCCGCTCGGCGTCGATGCGGCCAAGGTGGACGGCATCCGTGCGGCGGCGCGCACCAGCCTCGGCGTGGACTTCGAGACACAGCTCATGGTGTGCGTCACGGCGGGCAATGCGCGCGTGCGCGCGGGCAGCGCACTGCGAACGCTGGCGCTACTCGCGGAGCGCCATTCGGAGCTTCGGCTCGCGCTGGTGGGACCAGGTTCCGACGCGGAAGACGTGCACATGCACGCCGCCGCGCTCGGCGTGAGCTCGCTCGTACACTTCCTCGGCGAGCGTGACGACCTGCCCAATGTGCTTGCCGCGGCGGATGTGGGCTGGGTGGCTGCCGACGGTGACGACGGCGGTTTCGCCTGTCTCGATTTCATGGCCGCGCGAGTACCGATCATCTCGGAGCGCGCACCGCTCATCGCGCACTACGTGCCCGACGGGATCGCCGGTGTGCTCCTCCCGCCGGCCGACCCGAGCGACACGGCGGCGGCCGTCGCGTCGTTCCTCGCGCACGACGAGCAGCGCGACGCGATGGGGCGCGCGGGCCGCACACGCGCGCAGCGCGATTTCAGCGAGCAGTCGATGATCGAGGGCTTCGCCGCCGCGGCGTCCGCGGCGGGCGACAGGGCCTCCTGGGCGGCCCGGTGAGCTCGGCGACCTTCTCGCACCACGCGCAGTACTACGGGATCCGCGGCGCCGTCGCCGCGCTCCGACTGGTGAGCTTCCAGCGCGCGGGTGCGATCGGCGCGCGTATCGGCATGCTCGGCTATCGCCCGCTCGGCATCCGCCGCGCCGTCGTCGAGCGCCAGGTGCGCGCCGCATTCCCCGGTCTCGACGAACCCGAAGTGCTGCGCATCGCGCGCGCGTCGTACGCGCACCTCGGCCGGACGACCATCGAGACCGCCATCCTGCCCACTTACTCGCGCGAGCAAGTGCTCGGCCTCTTCGAGAGCGTGGAAGGCTGGGACGCGGTCGAGCGCGCGATGGCACTCGATCGCGGCGTGATGTTCGTCTCGGGGCACATCGGCAACTGGGAGCTCGGAGGCTCGTTCATCGCCGCGCGCGGCGTACCGCTCGAGGCCGTGGCGCGCCGCATGGAGAACCCGCTCTTCGATCGAGACATCACCGACACGCGCAGGCGCATCGGGATGACCGTGATCCACGACGCGGAGGCCGTGCGCCGTGTGCCGCGCGCGATGCGCGAGAAGCACGGCGTCGCCTTTCTCATCGACCAGGGCGCCGCGGGGCTCGCCTCCACCTATGTGCCTTTCTTCGGCCGATACGCCAAGACGCCGCGCGGACCGGCCGTGTTCGCGCTGCGCCTCAAGACGCCGCTCGTGTTCGCGTGCGCCATACGCCAGCCGAGTGGGCGATACGTGATGCATTTCGAGGACGTGCCGGTGGTACCGACAGGCACGCTCGACGCCGACGTGGATGCGATCGTCGCGGCGTACACGCGCACGCTCGAGCGCTACGTGCGGCGCGCACCCGAGCAGTACTTCTGGCACCATCGCCGCTGGAAGCACCAGCGGCCCGGCACGCCGCCCGAGCTGGGAGACCCGTCGTGAACGAGCGAGTGAAGCGGGCGCTGCGCCGAGATGCCCGCGCCTGGTTCGGCGTCGGGGTCATCGCGCTCATGGTGCTGCTCGCCGTGCTCGCGCCGCTCGTCTCGCATCACGATCCGCTCAAAATCGACCTCGTGAACCAGCTGCAGGGCCCGTCGCTCACGCACTGGCTGGGCACCGACATCCAGGGGCGTGACGTCTGGGCGAGGCTCGTCTACGGGTCGCGCGTCTCGCTCTCGGCCGGTGTCATCTCGCAGTCCATCGCGCTGCTGCTCGGCCTCACGTTGGGGCTCGTCGCCGGCTACAAGGGTGGCTGGGTGGACGAGGTGGTGATGCGGCTCGCCGACGTGACGCTCGCGTTCCCGACGCTGCTCCTGCTGATCGCCATGGCCGCGGCGCTCCAGCCGTCGCTCGGCGTGGTGTTCTTCACCATCGGGATCGTCGGGTGGGCCGGCATGGCGCGGCTGGTTCGTGGCCAGGTCCTCGTCATACGCCAACTGGAGTTCGTGCAGGCGTCCAAGGCCCTCGGCGCGCGCGATACGCGCGTGGTGCTGCAGCACGTGCTGCCCAGCGTGCTCGCGCCCGTGCTGATCGCCGCGACGCTTGGCGTGGCCGCGGCGATCATGGCGGAGTCCGCGCTCTCATTCCTCGGGCTTGGCGTGCAGCCACCCACGCCGAGCTGGGGCTCGATGATCGCCGACGGGCGCGACCTGAATCAGCTGCGCAACGCGCCCTGGACGTCCGTCGCTCCGGGCATGGCGATCGGCGCCGCGGTGCTCGGCTTCAATCTCCTGGGCGACGCGCTGCGCGACGCGCTCGATCCCCGTCATGCCGCCAAGAGCGGCGCGATCGAGGCGCCTCCCTCCGCGCGCGGCTGAGCGTGGCGTACGACCTGGACCGGCTCCGGCGTGAGGAGTTCCCCTGGGCCGACGCGGGTGAGGCGATCTACCTCAACGCGGCCAGCACCGGACCGCTGCCGGAGCGTACGATCCGGGCACAGGACGCGTTCACCAGGCTCCGCGCCGCGCCGCATCGACTCAGCCACGAAGCGCAGTTCGCCGTACTCGACGAATCGCGCGCGCTCGCCGCTGCGCTGATTGGCGCGGAGTCGGCGAACGTGGCGCTCGCCGTCAACACGGGGTCGGGGATCAATCTCGCAGCGTGGGGGTTGCCGCTCGGACCCGGCGACGTCGTCGTTTCTCCCGACCTCGAGTTTCCGGCGAACGTCTATCCGTGGATGGCGGCGTCTCGCGCGCGCGGGTTTGACGTTGCGCGCATCCCCGCGCGCGACGGTCTGCTCGACGAGGATGCGCTCCTCGACGCGCTGGACCGTCCTGGTGTTCGAGTGCTCACCCTGTCGTGGGTGAGTTTCGCGACGGGCGCGGTGGCGAACCTCGATCGGCTCGGCACTGCATGCTCGGCACGAGGGATCTGGTTGGTCGTGGACGCGATCCAGGGACTCGGTCCGATCACGCTCGACGTGCGTCGCACGCGGATCGATCTCCTCGCGTGCGGTGGGCAGAAATGGCTGCTGTCGCCCTGGGGCACCGGCTTCACGTACGTGCATCCGGAGGTCATGGATCGCATCACGCCGCAGCCGGTGAGCTGGATGGGCGTGCGCGGCTCCGACGACTTCTCATCGCTGGTCGACTACGATTTGACGTGGCGTGCGGACGCGAGACGTTTCGAGCAGATCACGCTCCCCTTCCAGGACTTCGCCGGCATGGCGGCGAGCCTGCGCCTCCTCCGGGAGCTCGGCGTCGACGCCGTCGCCGCTCACGTCGCCGCACGGGTGCGCGAACTTTGCGCTGGCGCCCGGTCGGTGGGGATCGAGATCGTGACGCCTCCGCAGCGCATGGCGGGCATCGTCGCCGTTCGCCCGCTCGACGCCCGCGCCGCGAGCGCGCGGCTAGAGGCTGACGGAATCGTGCATTCGCTGCGCGAACGGACAATACGCCTCTCACCCCACTGTTACTCGACGAGTGAGGACACGCGGCGGGCGATCGAGGCGCTCGCGGGCTGAATCGTTCGACGACCCGCCGCTCGGCGCTGGTCATCGAAGCGGGTCCGCGTAGATTGAAGGCAGGGCCGCCTCCGGCCGCGTCGCCGCCGCTGCTCATCCCTGGTGTGCGTGAGTCGCCGAGCACCGTCTCGCCACTGGTTGTCCCTTCCATCCCCCGAGGAGTCGCGATGTCGATCGGCGCGTCCGTCGTGTTTCCGAATCCGCCGGCGTCGCCGCAGGGCGTGACATCGCCCGCCGGATCGGTGCGTGGCGAGGGCAGTGCCCGATTCGAGCTCGTCGTGCTCGGCCTCTTCGCGACGTTCGTCACGGTACTCTCCGCGCTGCACGAGCCGTGGAATGGAGAGACGCAGAGCTGGCGGCTCGCCATCGACAGCAATGGCATCGTCGAGCTCTTTCGGAACGCGCGCTACGAAGGGCACCCGCTGCTCTTTCACGCGCTGCTGCAGCTCGTGGGTCATCTGTCGCGCTCGTGGTGGGCCGCCGCGGCACTGCACGTCGTCATCGCGTGTGCCGCGGTGTTCGTCATTCTGCGCTATGCGCCGTTCAGCCGGCTCGAGAAGGTGCTCGTCGTGGCCGGCTACTTCCCCGCGTACGAGTACTCGGTGCTCGTGCGCGAGTACGGGCTCGGCATGCTGCTCGCCTTCGCCGCGTGCGCGGCATGGACGGCGCCGCGCCGGCGCCCGGCGCTCGCGATCCTCTTCTTGATTCTGCTCGCCAACACGAGCGTGCTGGGATTCCTGATCGCTCTCACTGCGGCCGGAACGTTCGCGTGCGAGTGGCTCTCAGTCGAAGTGCGCGATGGGCGCCTCCGTGGGCGGACGATGGCGATCGCGGCTGGCTGCCTGCTACTGGCCGCCGTTACGGTGTGGATCGTCGTCCGCCAGATCCTCCCGCCTTCCGACGCCGCCTGGAAAGGCGACGGCTCGGTCGGCGGCGGCGCGTCGCTCTGGAAGATCGGATGGGGGCTGACGATTCCCCTGCGTGCGCTCGTGCCGCTGGCGAAGGTGGGAGAGGGTACGGTGCACTGGAATCGGTGGCTGCTCGAGCCGACCACTCGCATCTGGCTACTCGCCGACATGGCTGCATCGCTCGCGCTGATCGCGGCCGGATGCTTGATCGTCGTTCGCCGCTGGTCGGGGCTCCTCTTCCTGCTCGTCAGCATCGTCGGTCTCTCGCTCTTCTTCGTCCTGTTCGTCGAGGGCAGCGCGCGTCACTACGGTCACCTCGTGCTGGCGTGGATCATGGCCGTCTGGCTCAGTCGGTCCGGTCCTGCGACGTCCTGGCCCGATGCACTGAAGCCAGTGCTCGACCGCGCGACGCGGTGGGCGCCTCGCCTCTTGGCCATCTCGCTCATCCCCATGGTGCTGGCGACCGCCGAGTTCGCGACCGCGGATGCTGAAGGCACCTTTTACGACGCCAAGCACGTGGCAGATGTCCTGCGCGAGCGCGGACTGAGTCAGGTCCCCATCATCGGGATTGCGCGCTCCGATGCGCAGGCCGTCGGCGCGCTGCTGGATCGGCCCGTCGTCTTTCCCGACGGCACGCGCGGCACGTTCGTCGTCTGGGGGAATGCGGAGACGGCGAATCCACCGCTGGCCCAGATCCAGGCCACGCTCGACACGGAGCTCGCGCGCGCGTGCCAGGTCGTGGTGATCGGTGTCGCGGAGCACTCGTTCCCCGAAGAGCTACTGCCCACCCTCCGGCTCATCTACCAGACTCCTCGCCGGTCGATGAGCCGAGACCACTTCCGGGTATTCGTGAAGTCGGCCCCCGCGTCGGCGCGCTGCCCGGCGGGTCCGGCCTGAGTCGAGCGCGTCAGTCGCGCACGCGCAGCAGCGCGTAGTCGCGCTTTCCCTTCCCGACCACGATGTGTCCTCCGCGCAGAAGCGTCGCGTCCGCGGGCACGTGGCGCTCCGCCGCCGCGAGCTTGCGCTTGTTCACCGACACGCCGCCCTGCTCGAGCAGTCGCTTTGCCGCCCCGTTGGACGCGGCGAGACCCGACGCGGTTAGAAGCTTGAGCGCGTCGAAGCTGCCCGCATCTCCCTCGCTCGACAGCGCGTCGCGCGCCACCTCGGCAAACGGCGCTTCAGCGCGAAGAATGTCGAACGCCGCCTCGCTCAGGTCGCGCGCCTCGAGCCCGCCGAAGAAGAAGGTCGAGACCTGCTCGGCGGCAGCGAGTGCGACGTCGCCGTGGACGCGGCGCGTGACGTCGCGCGCGAGCGCCTGCTGCGCGGCGCGCTGCTCAGGTGCCGCGATGGTCCCCCGGTCGAGTGCTTCGATCTCGTCGCTCGACAACAGCGAGTAGAAGCGGAGGTACCGCCCCGCGTCGGCATCGTCGGTCGACAGCCAGAACTGGTAGAACGCGTACGGCGACGTCCGCTCGGCGTCGAGCCAGATCGCGCCCGCCTCGGTCTTCCCGAACTTCGCTCCGGTGGACGTCGTGACGAGCGGCATCGTGAGCGCATGCGCTTCCGCGCCGTCCACCCGGCGGATGAGCTCGATCCCGGCGGTGATGTTGCCCCACTGGTCGCTCCCGCCGAGTTGCAGCGTGACGCCATCCCGCCGCCTGAGCTCGAGAAAGTCGTACGCCTGAAGCAGCATGTAGGTGAATTCGGTGAACGAGATCCCCGCGTCCATCCGAGATCGCACCGACTCCTTCTGCAGCATGTAATTCACGGTGAAATGCTTCCCCGTGTCGCGCAGGAAGTCCACCAGATGCAGCGACGTCAGCCAGTCGGCGTTGTCGCGCATGCGCGCCGCGGACGGCCCGTCGAACTCGAGAAATCGCTCGAGCTGCTGGTGGATGCCGGCGGCGTTCGCGACGACCTGGTCGGGCGTGAGCAGTTGCCGCTCCGACGATTTGCCGCTCGGATCGCCGATCATCCCGGTGCCGCCACCCACGAGCGCCACTGGCCGGTGCCCGAAGCGCTGCAGATGCACGAGCGTCATGATCGGCACGAGGTTGCCCACGTGCAGACTGCTGGCCGTCGGGTCGAACCCGATGTACGCCGACAGTGGGCCGGCGTCCAGCGCGCCGGCCACGCCATCGGTGTGCTGGTAGACCAGCCCTCGCCACCGAAGTTCCTCGAGTACTCCAGAATTCTGCATGGCACCAAATTAGAGGATGGGGTGTCCGATTGTCAGGCAACGATGTCCCGGCCATATCGGTGCATGCTCCCGACGCGGGCATTAACCTTCCTCAGCTAGTCCGGACCGGCGACCGCCGCCTGGACGGGTGCTCCTTCACGACGGTCGATGGACCTACCGTTCTCGAAGAATTTTCGCCGCCGCCATCCTCAGCTATCGAGAGGGCTGGCCGTCGGGTTCACCTTCGTCACCGCATTCGTCGTCGGCTTCGCGTACGCGAGCTGGGCGCTCGTGTGTCGGGGGGGCGCGTGTCCTTCCGTCGAAGTGTTGGAGCAGTACCAACCTCGGCAGACGTCGAAGCTCTACGCGGCGGACGGCCGTTTCATCGCCGAGCTCGGGCTCGAACGGCGCACCCTGCTCAAGATCGAGCAGATCACGCCGCTCCTCCGCAACGCGTTCGTGATGACGGAGGACAAGCGCTTCTACAAGCACGCCGGAGTGGACTGGCTCCGCATACCGGGCGCGCTGTGGGTCGACATTCAGCGCCGCAGCTTCGCCGAAGGCTTCTCCACGATCACGATGCAGCTCGCGCGGAACATCTTCCCGGAGCGCCTCTCCCGTGAGAAGTCGCTCGTGCGAAAACTCAAGGAGGCGAAGGTCGCCCGTGCCATCGAGGCGAAGTACTCCAAGGACCGGATCCTCGAGCTCTATCTCAATCAGATCGCGCTCGGCAACGGATCGTTCGGCGTGGAGACGGCGTCCCAGCGATACTTCGGCAAGTCGGCGCGCGATCTCAACATCGCTGAAGTGGCCACGCTCGCCGGTCTCCCCAAGGCGCCGGAGCGATACAATCCGCGCCGATCCCCAGAGCGGGCGATCCAGCGCCGCAACACCGTCATCGAGGTGATGCGCGCGCAGGGCGGCGTGAGCGACGCGGAGGCGAGCCTCGCCAAGGCGTATCCCCTGCAGCTCGCGCGCAAGTCCGAAGCGGGCGACGTCGCCCCTTACTTCGTGGAGTGGGTGCGCCAGCAACTCGAGCAGCAGTTCGGGCAGCGTCTGTACGAGCAGGGGCTCAAGGTCTTCACCACGCTCGACGTCGATCTCCAGTCGGCCGCCGAGCGGGCGCTGGAGAACCAGCTCCGCGCCATCGAGGCGGGCCGATTCGGCGCGTATCCGCACAAGTCGTACGAGGCCTACATGGCCTCGGCGTCCGAGCGCGCTGGCGAGGCAGCCGCGGCCAACTCGCCCTACCTTCAGGGCTCGTTCGTCGCCATGGACCCGCGCACGGGCGCGGTGCGCGCCCTCGTCGGCGGCCGCGACTACGACGACTCCAAGTTCAATCGCGCCACGCAGGCGCTGCGTCAGCCCGGCTCCACGTTCAAGCCGATCGTCTACGCCGACGCCGTTCAGAACGGTCGTCCGCCGACGTACGTCGTCGACGACTCGCCCGTATCGGTGCCGCAGTCGGGCGGTGGAAACTGGACGCCGCAGAACTACGACGGAAAGTTCGAGGGCCTGATGTTCATGCGGCGCGGACTCTATCAGTCGCGCAACATCGTCGCCATCAAGGTCGGCATGGAGCTCGGTCCGCGGAGCGTCACCGAGATGGCGCGGAAGTTCGGCATCACCACGCCCATCCCACCGTATCCCTCCATCTACATCGGCGCCGCCGACGTGTATCCGATCGAGATGATCGCGTCGTACTCCGCCTTTGCGGCGCTCGGCACTCGCAGTGCTCCGACCGCCATCGTGCGCGTCGAGAACGCGAAGGGCGACGTGCTGTGGGAGCCCACGCCCGTCCGCGTGCCGGTCATGACGCCCGAGGAATCGTGGCTCATGGTGAACATGATGAAGGATGTCGTCCTGCGCGGCACGGCCGCGGGCACCGTCGGCAGCCAGTTCCGCATGCCCGCCGGCGGCAAGACGGGAACGACGAACGACGGCGCCGACGTCTGGTTCATCGGATACACCTCCGATCTCGTGGCCGGCGTCTGGATGGGGATGGACCGTCCCAAAAAGATCAAGGGCAACGCGCAGGGTGGCATTCTCGCCGCGCCCGCGTGGACGGCGTTCATGCGCGAGGTCTATCGCCGGAAGCCGGCCGCGCCCGATTGGCCGCGCCCGGAAGGGATCGCCGTCCGGCAGATCGACGCCGCCTCCGGAATGCTCTGGGCGCCGGGCTGCGGCCCGATGATCACCGACTTCTTTCTCGCAGGCACCGATCCGGTCGCGACCTGCATCCCGACAGGCGCCGCGGCGGTCGACTCGTCGTTCGGCTTCCCAACCCCCGGATCGCAGCCGCAGAGCGGCGACTCGGGCGCTGTGAACCGGCCGCCGCCTCGCGTCTCGCCCGGAGGAATGGTCACGCAGGGCGCGGCGCCCATTCCGCGCGCCTCACGCCCGCGCTCGACGCGCGACTCGGCCGCCCCACGCGACACCGCCAGCCCATTCACGCTGCCGCCGTCCCAGCGGCGATGAGCTGGCAGCCCGTGGACTGCCACGCTCATTCGACGCATTCGGATGGCGCGCTGAGCGTGGCCGATGTCGTCGCCCGTGCCGCCGAGCGCGATACGCGGCCGAGCATCACCGACCACATCTCGCGCGACGCGCCGACGACCGTCGATTCGCCCGATGCGGTGGAGCGCTACCTCGTCGATCTCGAGAAGTTCGACGTGCTGCGCGGCGGTGAGTTCTGTTGGCACGACACGCTCTGGTACGAGCTGCCGCCGCACACGGTGCGACGCTTCACCCACCGCGTCGGGTCGCTGCACTCCATCCGGCTTCCCGACGACACGCTCCTTCGCGTCTTCAATCGCGATCTGCCCGAGGGGCTGAGCGCCGCGGCGTACATGGAAGCGCACGTCACCTCACTCGAGGCGCTCGCGGTGGAGATGCCCATCGACGTCTTCGCGCACCCGACGCTCGTCTCGCCTTCGCTTCGCGAGTTCGATCCGCTGGAGTTGTGGAGCGAGGAGCACGAGGAGCGTGTCGTCAGCGCTCTGCGCGCGGCGGGGATCGCGTTCGAGGTCTCCAACCGGTATCGCCCGCACGAGCGCCTGGTCGGCCGCGCGGTGGACCATGGGGTCCGCCTGTCGCTCGGCTCCGACGGCCACTCGCGCGAGCAGGTCGCCGACGTGGCGCATCCACTCGCGCTCACCCGCGCGCTCGGCGTGCGCGACGAGGAGCTGTACGACCCGACGCGGCACGGATCGAGGACAGGCGCGTTCGACGCATGACGCGTCTTCACGCGCGTTGGGTGGTGCCCGTGTCGGCGCCGCCGATTCGCGATGCAACGGTGGTGGAGCAGGGCGGGCGGATCACCTACGTCGGGCCCCGCGTCGGAGCACCCGACGGCGGAGATGAGGTGGAGCTCGGCGAGGCGTTGCTCCTGCCAGGCCTCGTCAACGCGCACTGCCATCTCGAGCTCACGGCGATGCGCGGCTTCCTCGACGGGCTGACGTTCCGGGATTGGATCCTTCGTCTCACGAGCGCGCGCCGCGCCGTCCTCGACGCCGGCTCGCTGCTCGACGCGGCGCGGCTGGGTGTCGAAGAGGGCGTGCGCGCGGGGATCACGACCTTCGCCGACACGGGCGACTCCGGCGCCGGGTTCGACGCCATGCTCGAGCGCGGCGTGCGCGGCATCTGCTATCGCGAGGTGTTCGGACCCGACCCCGCACAGTGCGAGCGCGCCGCGGCCGACCTTCGCGACACGGTGCTCGCCATGCGCGCGCGAGAGACGGACGAGGTGCGCGTCGGCATCTCGCCACACGCGCCCTACACGGTGTCCGATGCGCTGTTCGGCGCCACGATCGCGCTCGCGCGCGAGCTCGCGATGCCGATCGCCGTCCACATCGCCGAGAGCGCGCTGGAGAGTGAGCTCGTCGTCGACGGCGCGGGCCTGTTCGCCGACGGCCTGCGTGCGCGCGGGATCGAGACGGCTCCGCGCGCCCGTTCCCCGATCGCGCTGCTGGAGTCGCTCGGCGTGCTCGACGTGCAGCCGCTGCTCATTCACTGCGTGCGTGTTGACGACACCGACATCCGGAGCATTGCCGACCACGATTGCAGTGTCGCGCACTGTCCAGCGTCGAACGCGAGGCTCGCGCACGGCGTGGCGCCGCTGGCCGAGCTGCTCGCCGCCGGCGTGAACGTGGGGCTCGGATCCGATTCGGTGGCGAGCAGCGATCGCATGGATCTGCTCGACGAGGCGCGGCTCGCGTTGTTGTTCGCCGCGGCGCGATCGGCGCGGGTGGATGCCCTTTCCGCGGTAGACGCGCTCGAGCTGGCGACGCTCGGCGGCGCGCGGGCGCTTGGCATCGCGCGAGAGGTGGGGTCGATCGAGATCGGGAAGTCGGCGGATCTCGCCGCCTTTCCGCTCGGCGCCTCGGGTCGGTCGCCGGTGCACGACCCCGTGTCTGCGGCGGTGCTCGCCCTCTCGGGCACTCCCGCGTCGTTCGTCACCGTGGCGGGCCGGCAGCTGGTGCGCGACGGCGCGTTGCTCGACGCCGATCCCCTGCTTGCCACACGCGTGCAGGTGACGGCCGACCGCCTGCAGGCCTGGCTCGCCACGTCTACAGGGCGCGCGCGTTGACCACTCCGACGCCGAGGCCCGGGCGCTGACGGCACGTCCGAGGCCCGCGCGAGACCCATGAATGTCTTGTTGGGGCCGTTGCACGGGCGTACTTTGACAGGGTAGCACACCGCCTGGAGGAACTGCGTGATCCTCGGATGTCTGGCCCTCAATGCGTCGTTCGAGCCCCTGACGATGGTTCCCATGCGTCGGGCGCTGCGACTCGTCATCGACGGGAAAGCGGAGATCGTGGAGGCCGAGCAGGATCGCGTTGTCCGGTCCGAGCGGCTCACTATGCCGCGCCCGGCGGTGATCCGGCTCACGAAGTTCATCCACGTGCCGCGCCGCTTCCGCCGTCAGGTGACGAACACCTTTCTCTTCGCGCGCGACCATTACCGCTGTCAGTACTGCGGCCGTCCCGCCGCCGAGCTCCGGCCTCGCGAAGCGCTCACGCGCGACCACGTCATCCCGATTTCACGTGGCGGCAGCAACGACTGGACGAACGTCGTCACCGCCTGCTCGCCATGCAACACGCGCAAGGGCAACCGTCTCCCGTACGAGATCGGAATGGTCCCGCTCACGCGTCCGGTGGAGCCGCACTTCGTGCACCTCTCCTGGGCGGTGCGTCGTCTCACGCAGACTCAGGCGCGCTACATCCGCACGTTCTACGGCGACGCCATCCTCCAGCAGCTCGAAGCGCTCGAACATCGTAACCATCCGCATCGAGGGCACGGCGGCGCTCATGCGAGTCCACAACACATGCTGGAGCTGGAAGTTCAGTCGGGGGCCGCGGCGGATTAGCTGAGGCCTTTTTCTTTTTGCTCCGTTCGCCCGATCAGAGGCGTTCCCCGCGGAGAACGCTCCATTCGAATTCGGGGAGGCCGTATGCCAATCCGAAGACCCGGAGACCGAGTACCTGCTACTGCAGTTGTACTGATCAATTCACTTCTCCGCCACGAACGCAGCACTGCGCTTTTCATAATGCCGGTTCTCCCCTCCGAGCATGCGCAGCATCAGCGTGCGGACTCCCGAACCGAGCGCCGACACGGCCGTGCCGCTGCGCGTGCCGCGCAGCCAGCGCTCTAGTTCGTCCATGTCGCTCACCGACATCGCTTCGATGTCCAAGGCGAGGTTGTAGTAATATCGGCCGCCCGGGCGCCGTGGTAGCAGCGTCACGCGCAGCGGGCGCTCCAACACGCTCTGCGCCGTGGACAGCGTTGCGAAGCTGCCCAGATCCTCGATCCGTCCACCCTGCCGTCGCACGACGCGGTAGCGTTGCGCCGACGGATCGTACTTGACGATCAACTCCCACTCCTGTCGGCCCTCCAGGTCGTTGAACAGGCCGCCCGAGCGCCAGAGCTCGAGGCGAAATCGCAGCGACGCGGGAAAGCCGCTGCGCACCAGGTCGCGCATGCCTGGATCGGCGAAGAGGCTGATCGCCGTCACGATGGCGGGCGTTCCCACTGTCGGCACGGACACCTCCAGCTGCGCGCGTCGCTGTGCAGCCGCCGGCGCACTCCACGTCAGAAGCACCGCCCCGATCAACAGTGCCGAACGTGCGGAGCGATGCACTCCTAGAACCTGTGGCGAACGCGCACGAAGACGTTCAGCGGCTCTTTCGGCACCGACAGAGCTTTCGCGAGGTAGAGCCCGAAGTGGTCGAAGTCGAGGCCGCCGCCGATGTCCGTGCGATACGACGACAGCGGGGGGAGCTCGTGCCGTCCGACGTTCAGTACGCTGCCCGGCGCGTTCACCAGCCAGCCGCGCCCCGCGTCGGCGAAGAACACCCACGCGCCTTCCGCATGAAATCGGGAATGACGCGAGGCGCCGCGCCCGGCAGAGATCGAGAGACGGAGGTCCTTGCGGTACTCGAACTGCGTGAGCGCGACACGTTCGCACTGCGCCGGCCTGCCGGGCGGTGCGAGCCCCTCGCTGCACGTGCCCACGTCGGTGCCCCCGCCGGTGCGAAAGTCGAAGCCTGGTACGGTGCCCGGGCCATCAATCGACAGACGGCGCTCGAGCGGCAACGGATCGCCGCTGAGCCAGCCGCCAACCACGAGCCGGAGGTTGAGCTGCGCGTTCGGCGAGATGCGATTGTATCGTCGCAGATCGACGAAGCCTCGCTGGTATCGCGTCGTGCCCGCGGACGGTCCGGCCGCGCCGAGCGACGTCGGCCCCACCGCGTCGATGGTCCCGACGCCTCGCTCGAACTCTGCGAGCACGTACCATCCTGCCCATGGATTGAGCGCGTCGTTCCTCGTGTCGATGCGCAGCCGCACGTTGGCCAGATGCATCCGTCCGGCGTCGACCTGCGGATTGTCCCGCCACGCCAGCGCGTTCATCGTCAGCGCGAACGGATCGCGCGTCTCGCGCGACCTCCACCGCTCGTCGCCGTACGAGATCGTCAGGTCCGCGTTCTCGGTGGCGCGCAACAGAGCGTAGAGCTGCCCGCCGTGACGGTTGTAGTAGTCGCGGTAGTCGCGATGGAAGAAGAAAGACGCCAGCCCCACCTCGGGGTTGCTCAGCTGCCATTCCTCTACTCCTGCGACGACGTCGAACAGACGGCCGCCCAGGCTCACCCCAAACTGCCGGCCGGCGCGCGCTTCCAGGCGAACGTCGTGGCCCACGTCCGGCACCGATGAGGAGAAGCTGCTCTCGGTGCGAAGGATCGCTGCGGCCTCGAGACGCAGATGTCCCCACCCCTGATCGCGATACAGCGTCGGCCCCACCCGGACCGGCAAGCCTTCCGCCCGGTTGTACACGCCCGCGTTCGCGATCTCGAGCCGGTTGAAGTTGCGCCGCCCGCTCCGCTCGAGCCTTCGCCACCACTGCTCCTCCGCACCACCCTCATCGGGCGCCGCAACGAGCTGCTCGCCCTCCTGGCTATACCGGAGCGGCGGATGGTAGATGAGCAGCTCGCCGCCGATCGTCGCGCCCTCGCTGCCTTCGACCTCTCCGCCGACGACGAGCAGATCGCCGTCGATGCGCGCGCCGCGCTGCAACACTACGTCCGCGTTGATCGCCAGCACTCGGCCGGCCACGTGCCCGCCGATCGTCACGGGACCGTTGAGGACGGCCACATTTCCCGGCACCGTGCGTCCGGTCGCGATCTCAAGCCGTTCGGTCGTGCGGAGGGTCGTCGTCGCGTTGAACAGCGCCACGACCTCGCGCGCCACGTCGCGCGGAAGCCTGTCGCGCGCCACCGCGCTGTCCCGCTGCTGCCCGCGAAGCGAAGCGTGCGGAACGCACACCACGAGCAGGGCGAACGCCAGAGTGCGCATTGGTCTCATCATTCGTCACCCACCGGGATCCCCAGCCGGCGCATCCGGCGATAGAGGTTCGCGCGGTCGGTCTTGAGCCGCCGAGACGCCTCGGCGACGTTCCCGTTCGCCGCCGAGAGCGCGCGCACGATGAGAGTTCGCTCGTGTTCATCGAGCGTGTCGGTGAGCGAGCTGTCGAGCGCGGACGGGTCGGGCAAGGGATCAGCGCGGCGTATGCCGCCGTCCATCGGCAGGACTGAGCGCACCTGCTGTTCGTCCACGTCCGCGCCGGAGTGGAGGATGGCCAACCGCTCCACGATGTTCGCCAGCTCGCGCACGTTGCCGGGCCACCGATACCGCTCGAGCAGCGCGAGCGCGCCCGGCGTCCACTGCGGCGCCCGCCGCCCGGTGCGCGCCCGGTGCAGCGCCGAGAAATGTGCGACGAGCGCGCGCAGGTCGTCCGGTCGCTCGCGAAGCGGCGGCACCTCGATCGGGATCACGTTCAGGCGGAACAGCAAATCTTCCCGGAACGTGCCTTCAGCGACGGTGCGCGTGAGGTCGTGGTTGGTCGCGCTCACGATGCGCACATCCACGCGGATAGGCTTGCCGCCGCCGACCCGTTCGATCTCCTTCGCTTCGATCGCCCGCAGCAGCTTCGCCTGTGCCTCGGCGCCGAGGTCGCCCACCTCGTCGAGGAACAGCGTGCCCGTGTGCGCCAGCTCGAATCGCCCGATCCGCCGGTCCGTCGCGCCGGTGAACGCGCCCTTCTCGTGACCGAACATCTCGCTCTCCACGAGATCTCGCGGAATCGCCGCGCAGTTCACGCGAACGAACGGGCGGTCCCGCCGCGGGCTCCCGAAGTGGATCGCCGACGCCACCAACTCCTTGCCCGTCCCCGACTCGCCCGTGACGAGCACGCGGGCATCCGTCGGCGCCACGCGCGCGATCAGCTCGCGCACGCGCGCCATCGCGATGCTCTCGCCGATCATCTCGCCCGCGAGCCCGAGATCCTCGCGCAGGGCGCGCGCCTCGCGCCGCACACGCCGCAGCTCAAGCGCCGACGCGAGCGCGAGCAGCACCCCCTCGGGCGAGAGCGGCTTCTCGAGAAAGTTGAAGGCACCCAGCTTCGTCGCCTTCACCGCGTCGCTCAGACCGGCCTTGCCGCTCATCATCACCACCGGCACGTCGGGCGCAGCATCGCGCAGGCGCGCCAGCGTCGCCAGGCCATCCAACTCGCCCGGCATCATGAGGTCCAGCAGCACGACGTCGGGAATGCTCTCCGCCGCGCGCGCAACCGCGGCCGCGCCGTCGGCGGCATCGCGGACCTCGTAGCCTTCGCTCGAGAGCAGCGCGCCCACCATCCGGCGGATGTTAGGCTCGTCGTCGACGATCAGGACGCTCGACATCGCGACCTATGGCGTCGGGAGGGTCCGCCGGCGACGCGCTCCCACCTCAGTCTCTTCCTGGCAGCGGGTTCCCCACTGCCACCGCTGCGCCCGGCGTCCGCTCGGCGAGCAGCTTCGTCGTGAAGCGCTGACCTTCCGAGATGCGCTCCACCTCGACGGCGATGGAATCGATCGCCTGCTCCATATGCTCGAGCCGTGCCGACAGGTCGGAAGGGATGCGCGGCGTTTCGTCCGCCATGCGCTTCGCGAAGGCGCGCGCGAGCGGATAGCCGATGGCGGTCACCGGCACTATCGCGATCGCGAGGATCGGGATCCACACTCCGTCCATCAGGTTGTTCCTCCAGTTGCACCCGGCGCTTCCGCCGGGAGAAAAAGTCGAATCGTCGTACCGCCGCCCGCCACACTCTCGGCCGACACGGCGCCGTCGTGCGCCAACAGCGTCTGTCGCACGATCGCGAGCCCCAATCCCGTCCCACCCGCCTTGTGCGTCACGTACGGCTCCCAGATCCGGGCGAGCCGCCCCTCCGGGATGCCCACTCCACGGTCGCGCACCGACACCTCCACCATCGGCCTGCTGCCCATCACCGATCGTCGGACGGCGACTTCCACCGGCGCTCCCGGTGCGCTCGCCTCCACCGCGTTGAGCAGCACGTTCGTCAACGCCCGGCCCAGCGCGTCCACGTGCCCCAGGACCATCGGCACATCCTCCTCGACGTGCACGTCTACCGGGATCTCCGCCGGCACGGCGCTCCGCGTGGCGGCGCGCGCGAGCTCGCCGAGATCCACCGGCGCGCGAGGACCATCCGGCAGCCGCCCGAACAACGCGAAGCTGCGTGCCATCTCCTCCAACCGCTTCGACTCCGCCTCCAACACGTCGATCGACTCTCCGAGCGACTCTGGCGCGTCACGCCGAAGTCGGGCGATCGCGAAGCGGATCGGCGTGAGCGGATTCTTGAGCTCGTGCGCCACCTGCCGAGCGGATTCCCGCAGCGCCGTCGCGCGCTCCGCCTCCAGCGCGCGCGTCCGGCCAAGGCGAAGCTCCGTCGCCATCTCGCGCATCCGGTTACGCAGCACCACGAACTCCGGCGCACCCTTCCGCGGCGGTCCCTCCGGCAGAGGCTCGCCGCGCTCGATCCGTTCCGTCCATCCTACCAGTTCGCTCAGGGGACGACTGAGGTTTCGGCTGAGATGGCCCGCCACCCGCGACGCCACGACGCCGAACAGCAGCGCAGCG
Source organism: Gemmatimonadaceae bacterium (assembly GCA_039920785.1). GTDB lineage: Bacteria > Gemmatimonadota > Gemmatimonadetes > Gemmatimonadales > Gemmatimonadaceae > AG11. The sequence continues at coordinate 16,161 of JBDSDB010000219.1, read as the reverse complement.
CTCAGCGCCGCAAGCGCGGCGACGACCGGTGCGCGCCGTGTCATCAGGAACTCCATCTGCCGCCCGCGCAGCAGTCCTTCGTCCAGCGCGCGCGCGTGTTCGTCCAGGATCTCGCGCTGAGCGCTCGTCAGTGGCGCGGTTCTGGCCGCGGTGAGGGCTCGAGCCCCCGTCCCGGCGATGCGCTCCATCGCCGGCGCGGTGCCAAGGAGCGGAAGGGCGCGCACCACGGTGAGCTCCCACGCCGCCGCGAGCACGATCGTCGGGATGAGCGCGAAGCCGAGGAGAATCAGGAAGAGTCGAGCGCGAAAACCAACCTGCTTCACTGGCACTCCGTACGCGGCGCAGGGGAGACGTCTCGCGATAACATATAGTTCGCTCCGGTGAGCTACCACCCTTCATCCGCCCTCATGCGCGTTCATACCAACTACAGAACCTTCCGGACGGCGAAGCGTCAGGAGATCATCGACATCACGGACGACGTCGAGGCATGTCGCGCCGCGGCCGGCATCACCGAAGGCTTCGTGCTCGTCTCGGCGATGCACATCTCCGCGTCCGTGTTCGTGAACGACCACGAACCTGGGCTATGGGCCGACATCCTCGAGTGGCTCGAGTCGCGGATCGCACCGTGGGACGCCGACGTCTATCGGCACAACAGCGGCACCGGCGAGGACAACGCCGCGGCGCATCTGCGCTCGCTCGTCATGGGCCACGAAGTCATCGTGCCCGTCACGAATGGTGTGCTGGACTTCGGCCCCTGGCAGCGCGTTTTCTACGGGGAGTGGGACGGCCGGCGGCCCAAGCGAGTGCTGTTCAAGGCCATGGGCGCCTGACCGGCTCGCTGGTTGAGGGTTACGCATCTCGTTGGGCGACCATAGATTACGCCCCGGCCACTCAAGTCGGCGCGAGCTCCCGAGCCCGCGGTGTCAGGGGTGACCGGTCAATGACGGTGACGGCGTGATCGGTGCCGCCCACAGAGCTGCGCATCCGTGCAGCGGGCGAGCCGGTCGACGCACGCACCGTAAAACTGCCTCTCATGCGGCCGCCGCGCTTGCCGACCGAATCCGGTCGGGCGGACCGTCGCTGATGAGAGCACGGGTGTCGCCCTGCGTCGCAGACGCACCCGCTCACACGCCATGCGTCGCAGGACGCAAGGGACAGAATGAATCCACGCTCTTCGCGGAATGGACCGTCGCGCTCCGGCGCCGCGCTGATCCACCGCGGCCCGCAGGCGCACAGCGCCTCGCACACGGGTGGCTACGCCCCCCCGCACGCACCAAACGCCGCGCTTCTCATCGACTTCGACAACGTCACGATGGGAATCCGGTCGGACCTCGGCAACGAGCTCCGCACCCTGCTCGGCTCGGACATCATCAAGGGGAAAGTCGCCGTTCAGCGTGCCTACGCTGACTGGCGCCGCTACCCGCAGTACGTCGTCTCGCTGGCCGAGTCGTCGATCGACATGATCTTCGCTCCCGCCTACGGGACGTCGAAGAAGAATGCGACCGACATCCGACTCGCCGTCGACGCGATGGAGCTCGTCTTCACCCGACCGGAGATCGGGACCTATATCCTCCTCTCCGGCGACAGCGACTTCGCGAGCCTGGTGAACAAGCTCAAGGAGTACGGCAAATACGTCATCGGCGTCGGCATCCGGGAGTCGTCGAGCGACCTCCTCGTGATGAACTGCGACGAGTACTACAGCTACAACGCCCTCGCCGGTCTGGTGAAGAGCTCCGACGACGAGCCCGTGCGGAAATGGGACCCCTGGGAGCTCGTCACCGAGTCGGTGAACCGCATGAAGCGCAACGGCGACGTCATGCGCTCCGACCGGCTCAAGCAGGTCATGCAGGAGATCGACAGCACGTTCGACGAGAAGGATCTCGGCATGGCGAAGTTCTCGCGCTTCGTTCAGGATGCGGTGCAGCGCGGTCTCCTCTCTGCGACGAAGCTCGACAACGGTCAGCTCGAGATCGGCCTGCCCAGCGGGGCCAAGGGCGACCTGCGCGCCGCCGAGAACGCGGCCGCCGACGAGGCGGCCCGCGGCGACGGTGCCGAGCCGGTCGACGACAAGAAGCGTGAAGGTGGTCGTAGTCGGCGCGGTCGTCGTGGCCGCGGACGCGATCGCGACGAACGCGGTCCGCGCGTCGTCGAGCACCCGGCGGAGCTGCCGCTGGATGGCGAGGCCGCCGCGATGCCGGAAACGCTCCCACCCGAGTTGGAGATCGCTGCTCCAGCCGCGGTCGCACCGCAGGAGGCGCCCGCCGCTCCCGCACCGCGCAGCCGCGATCGTGGCGGCCGTCCTGAACGCCCGGATCGCGCACCGCGCGCCGAGCCGGTCACTCGTCCCGAGCGCGCGGAGCGCACCGAGAGCGCCGAGCAGATCGGCGTCAGCGGCGAACGTCTCACGCGTGACGAGGCGTTCGACCTGGTGCGACGCTCCGTGGCCGCACTCACCAAGGGCGACGAAGCCGTTCGCGCAGGAGTGGTTCGCGCCAAGGCGCGCGAGCTCCTCGGACGCGACAGCGAAAGCCTGAGCGATCGCAATTTCCCGCGCATTCTCAAGGACGCCCACGACGGCGACGCGATCGATCTGCGCCGCCGAGGCGACGATTTCGAGATCGCGCGAGCCGCCGAAGCGGAGTCCGTCTCCGATCAGCTCACGAAGACGGCGATCGCCAACGCTCCACCGGTGGCCGCCGCCGCCGCTGCGCCGCGCGGCATGGGCGCTCGTGGCGTGAGTGGTCCGCGCGGACGCGCCGGTCGTCCCGGCAGTCCACCGGCCGATCTGCTCAGCATCGGTGTGGTCGGACCCTCGTCTCGATCCGTGGCGGAAGCCGCGCCGGCGCCGCCGGTGACGGCGCCGAGTGCGTCGGTCGTCGCCGCGCCATCCGCCGCACCGGCAGAGACCGCGGCACCGAGCGCGCCGAGCGCTGTCGCTGCGGTAAAGCCGCGAGCGAAGAAAACGGCCGTGAAGAAGACGGCCGCTGTGGCCGGTCGACCCGTCGCGACCACGACAGCCGAGAAAGCGCCGGCCGCGAAGAAGACCGTCGCGAAGAAACCGCGGGCGAAGAAGGTGGCAGTCGCCCGCGCCGAAGAGTGACCGGGAACGCCGCGCCACGAGTGCGGCGTTCTCGTCTCGGCGTCCCTCTGTCGCGGGCGTTCTACGACCGTGCAACGGAGATCGTCTCGCGTGAGCTCCTCGGCGCCGTGCTCGAATGCACGACGCCCGAGGGGGTCACGCGCGGTCGGATCGTCGAAACGGAGGCCTACCTCGGTCCCGATGATCCGGCCTGTCACGCGGTGGCAGGTCTCACCCCGCGCACCGAGCATCTCTTCGGCCCGCCGGGCATCGCGTATGTGTACCTCATCTACGGAATGTACTGGTGCTTCAACGCGGTCACGCGCGAGCGTGGCCACGGCAGCGCCGTGCTGATTCGCGCCGTCGCGCCGGTCGACGGAGTGGAGCTGATGCGGCGTCGACGGTCCAAGGTGACGCGCGAGCGTGATCTCACGAACGGGCCGGGCAAGCTCTGTCTCGCCATGGGCATCGTGGGTACGATGAGTGGTTCCTCGCTGCGCGACGGGTCGATCGTCATTCGCCAGGGCACGCCCGTCGCCGATGCGGACGTCGACGTCACGCCCCGCATCGGCATCACGCGCGCCGCCGATTCGTCGCTGCGCTACCTGGTTCGCGACGATCCGTACGTCTCCGCCACCCCGTCCAGCTTCGCCAGAGCCGTCTTCGAGCCGTGACGCGCCGCGCTCAAGTCGTCTCGTCACGTGCGCTGCGGCTGTACCGCGACGCCTTCGTCATCGACACGCACAACGACATGCCGTCAAGAATGCTCGACGACGGCTACGACCCCGACATGCGTCATCCCGCCGGCTTCGGCGCTACTGAAGGCAACACCGACCTTCCGCGCCTCGTCGAGTCGGGGATGACGGCGGAGTTCATGTCGGCATGGGTCGACGCGCCGTACGCGGCCACGCCGGGCGCGTCGTACGCGCGTGCGATCAGGTACATCGCCGCCATCCACGCTTTCACCGATCGGCATCCGGATCACCTGCTCTTCGCGACGACTGCGGCCGACGTTCGGCGCGCCAAGCGCGAGGGTAAGGTCGCCATCCTCATCGGCGTCGAGGGCGGACACGCCATCGAGGGCTCGCTGGATCGTTTGCGCGACCTGTACGCGAAGGGCGTTCGCTACCTCACCCTCACCTGGAACAACGGCCTGCCATGGGCGGGGTCGTCGATCGGCGCCGGCGGCACGCACACCGGCGGACTCTCGGCGTTCGGCAAGGACGTCGTGCGCGAGATGAATCGGTTGGGCATGCTCGTGGATCTCTCGCACGTGTCCGACAGCACATTTTCCGACGCCGTCGCCGTGTCCACCGCTCCGGTCATCGCGTCGCACTCGAGCGCCCGCGCACTCAACGACGTGCCGCGTAACCTGAGCGACGATCAACTGAGAGCCATCGCCCGGAATGGCGGCGTGGTGAACGTCAACTTCTTTTCCCTCTTCCTCGACTCCGCCTATCGGACTCGCGTCGAGGAGATAGACGAGCAGGTGCGCGAAGCGCGGCGCGCGGCGGCCTCGAGCCCCGACAGCGCCGACGCGGAGTCACGCGTGCGCGCGATGCGCGAGTCGATGCTATCGGCCATTCCGCCCACGCCGTTCCGCGTCCTCATCGACCACATCGATCATGTCGCCAGAATCGCCGGAAGGGACCACGTCGGCTTGGGCAGCGACTTCGACGGCGTGAGCGCGCTGCCCGAGGGGATGGAGGACGTTACGCAGCTCCCGCGCATCGCCCAGGCACTGCTGGATCGCGGCTATTCCGACCAGGACGTCCAGAAGATGCTCGGCGGAAACATGCTCCGCGTCATGACGCAGGTCTTCGACCCGCACATCGTCGCCACCCTCTGACGTGGCACTGCCGCATGCACGAAGGGCCGCGCGATTGTCCGCGCGGCCCTTCGTGATCGTGTGCCGCGGCTCAGCGAGCGCGGTCGATCGAGCTGCCGAAGTTGTACCGGACGCCGGTCTCGAGCGAGAAGTTGAACGCCTGCCCCGAGTTGCTGTTGCGCAGGAAGAAGTTCTGCTGCACCGGGGACGCCGCGGCCTGTCCGAACACGGAGAAGCGCGAGAGCCGCATCTGCAGCCCCCCGATCACCGTCGGCGAGAAGCTCGCCTTCTTGGACTGCACGCTGTCGAGCGCGATCTGGTAGCGCGTCGTGTTGACGAAGCCCGACTGGAACGCCGCACCGCCGATCTGGTTCAGCGAGAGCCCCAGTCCGACGTACGGGTGATACTTCGCCGACTGCATGGGGAACACCATGGCCGCGATCGAGATGCGGCGCAGGTTGGTCAACGAGACGTTCCGCGTGAACGTGCTGTCCGGATCGCGATCCAGGAAGCTTCCGGTCGTGGAGAGGAAAGCCTGGTCGTAGCTCACGTACAGTCCGCCGCGCGACCGGGTGATGAGCCATTCGGCGCCCACGAGCGGAGCGATGGAGTTCTCAGTGCTCGCCGAGGAGTAGAGCATGCTGCCGCCCTTGATCCCCCAGAACCACGCGTCTTTGAACTGCCGTCCAGACTGCGCCGCGCTCATCTGAGGGAGCAGGGCCGCCAGCCCAAAGGCCACCGTCAAGACACGGAGGTGTCGCATATGAAAAACCTCGAGAAGAGAGACCGTAGGCCACAACCGCCGCCGATTGCAGGCTCATGTCTGAGACGAGGCGGCCTGCCATCGGGTCACGAACCGCCGTAGTCACAATGGAACGCCGGGTGCATATCCTGGGAGAGAGCCCCGGCTCCACTACTATATGGAGCGGGCGCCTCCACTCATCGCACCCCGGACTATGTCGTCCATCCTTCCCGATACGCCGAGCTTCGAGACGCCCGTGTATGGAACGGTGTTCGGCCAGCGCGCGCACGTCATACGTCGCCTCAAGGAGGGTGACCGGCTCATCCTCGTGCCCGATCCGCCGGGCGTCGACGATCCAAGCGTCTGGGTGCACGCGCCCGGCGGCGATGTCGTCGGCCACCTCTCGCCTGACGTCAACACCTGGCTCGCGCCGCGCATGATTGACGGCGCTCTCTACGGCGCGCAGGTGCGGCGCATTGGCCAGCCCGGCACCGAGAGCTGGAAACGGCTCGTGATCTCCGTGCGGCGCGTCGTTTAGCGGCGCCACCTCGCTGCTCTCGCGAACTCTCGCTAGATCAGCTTCAACGTCCGGCCCACGCGAACGAACGCCGCCACCGCCGCATCGAGGTCAGCGCGCGTGTGCGCCGCCGAGATCTGACAGCGCACACGCGCTTGTCCCTGCGGCACCACCGGGAATCCGAACCCGGTCACGAACACGCCCTCGGCCAGAAGCAGGTCGCTCATCTGCATCGCCGCCGCCGTCTCACCCACGATGATCGGGATGATCGGGGTCTCGCCGGCCAGTGGCTTGAATCCGGCCTCGATGATCCGCTCGCGAAAATACCGGGCGTTGTCGCGAAGCGTCTGCACGCGCTCGGGGTGCCGCTCGATGAGCTCCACCGCCGCGAGCGAGCTGGCCGCCACGGTAGGTGGCAACGCGTTGGAGAACAGCTGCGGTCGCGAGCGCTGCGTCAGGTAGTCGCAGAGCGCGGACGATCCCGCCACGAACCCGCCCGCCGCGCCGCCCAGCGCCTTGCCGAGCGTCGACGTGATCACATCCACTTCGCCGAGCACGCCGAAGTGCTCCGCCGTTCCACGGCCGAACTTGCCCAGCACGCCCGTCGCGTGCGAATCGTCGATCACCAGTACCGCGTCATGTTCGCGCGCAATCTGGATGAGGTCGGGCAGGGGAGCGATCGAACCCTCCATCGAGAAGACGCCGTCGCTCCAGATGATGCGGCGCTTCGCTGAGCGGGCGCCGGAGAGCTTGGCTCGCAGGTCGTCGAGGTCGGCGTGCTTGTACACCGCCGTCTGGCACTTCGTGATCGCCTTCGCCAGCCGGACGGAGTCGATGATCGATGCATGGTTGAGCGCATCGGAGACGACGAAGTCACCTTCCTCCACGACGGTCGCCGTGAACCCTTCGTTGGCGTTCCACGCGGACACGTACGACATCGACGCGTCGGTCCCGACGAATCGCGCCAGCGCGATCTCCAGATCGCGATGGATCGTGAACGTGCCGCAGATGAACCGCACGCTGGCCGTTCCCGCCCCGAAGCGGCGCAGCGCATCCGCGCCGGCGCTCACCACGGCCGGCTCCGCGGCCAGGCCGAGGTAGTTGTTCGAGGAGAGGATCAGCACCTCACCGTGGCCCTCCATCTGCACGCGGGCCGACTGCGGCGACGAGAGATAGTTGAGCCGCTTGTAGACCTTGTCGTCGCGGAGCTGCTGCAGCCTCGATTCGAGACCGGCTGTGAAGGAGAAGTTCGGAGACATGATTCGAAGGTTGGGGTCGCCGGCAGCTCAGGAGATCTCGAACACGACCTTTCCCGCCGATCCGCCCTTGATCGCCGCGATCGCGTCATCGTACTGCTCGAGCGGATACCGGTGCGTGATCACTGGCGTGGGGTCGAACTGGCCGGAGCGCAGGAACTGCGTCATCTCGATCCAGGTCTCGTACATGCGCCGGCCCACGACGCCGTACACGGTGATTCCCTTGAAGATGATCTCGGTGGCGAAATCCACTTCCATTGGCTTGGAGGGAATGCCGAGCATCTGCACTCGCCCGCCGAGCCGCACCAGCGCGAACGCCTGATGAATCGCGCTCGGCACGCCAGACATCTCGAGCACCACGTCCACGCCGAGGCTGCCCGTCGCGGCGCGCACCGCGTCGGCCGCCTCCTGCGGAATGACCGCATCGTGCGCACCCATTGAGCGGGCGAGCGCCAGGCGAGTCGGGTTCACGTCGCTGGCGATGATGCGGGACGCACCCGCCGCTCGGCAGATGCCCACGGCGAAGATACCAATCGGGCCGCAGCCGGTGATCAGCACCGTGGATCCGGGGATCTCCGTCTGCGTGAGGGCGGTGTGGAAGGCGTTGCCCATCGGATCGTGGATCCCGCCGACCTCGAACGACACCGAATCGTCCAGGTGCCAGACGTTCGTCGCCGGCATGGCGATGAAGTCCGCGAAGCAACCATCGCGATCCACACCGATGATCTTCGTGTTCGGGCAGACGTGGGCGTTGCCCGTGCGGCAGAGGTGGCAGCGCCCGCACACGATGTGGCCCTCCGCCGTCACCCGATCGCCCTCGCGCACGTCGGTCACCAGATGACCGACCTGCACCACGTCGCCGGCGAATTCGTGGCCAACGGTGAAGGGCGGCCGGCAGCGGCCCTGCGCCCAAGCGTCCCACTCGTAAAGGTGAACGTCGGTCCCGCACACGCCCGCGCGGCGCACCCGGATCAGTACTTCGTTGTCGCGGATCGTCGGCTGCGGTACGTCGCGCAGCGTGAACCCAGGGCCTGCGGCTGCTTTCACCAACGCTCTCACTGGGCTCTCGCTTGCTTCCGATTGAATGATGATCAGCGCCGCGCTCGTGGAGCACGCCTCGAAACCTCGCCGCTGCGAGTGAGCGAGGGAAGTGCAGAACACGTGCGAACGCGTCGTCGCACGGAGTCGCGCGCGCCTCTGTCCGCTCGCGAGATCGACGGTGCGTTATGCGCTCGCGCGAACGCCGCATCGCGTGCGCTCGCATGGCGTTGCACTCGCGAGTGTGTGATCCACTATTGCGTGTGATTTCACCACTTCCTATATTCGCGCAAGTTGCTCGTTAATTGTGCGGGCTCGTCTGAGACTCGCAGGTGGGCCAACGAGATGAATGTGCGCTGAGGGTACTGCGTGGGTTCTACCCGTCATGGGTTGCTGACATCGACATGCGCCGCCGCGATCGACGTGCTCGCCGCGGCTCCCTCTACTCCCCGCCGCGCTGCATCGCCGGCGGCTTCATCGCCGACCGTCGGCGACTCCACATCCCACTGCATCACGTCGAGCTCGCGCCGCGCACCGCGCGTCGAGTCGTTACTGCATCCATATGCAGGGCGTCATGCCATCGATAAGCCGAGACGCGCCCAGACGCGCAGACTGGCTTGCAGGTCGATACGAGTCCGAGCGGTCAAGAATTTGCGGTTTGTAGGCTCGGCCGTCTTACTGCTGAACTTTCGAGAGGTGAGACACTTTCACCGTCGCAGCAACGGCGTCGCCATGTAGGCTGGGCAACGCCTCGACGTCACCGACTCGCCATGAGGAGGTGCCGCAGTGGAGAAGACGCTTCGGCGTCCAACCGCTGGCTCGTACGAACCACCGGGGGTTCGATCGGGCGTTCCACTCCTTCACTGGAGATTACCATGGCAGCTGCAAAGAAGAAGACCGCCAAGAAGTCCGCTCGCAAGTCGTCAGCGAAGAAGGGAGCAAAGGCTGGCGCCAAGAAGGGCGGCGCTCGCAAGAAGGCTGCGAAGAAGGGTGCCAAGAAGTCGACCCGCAAGACCGCCAAGAAGTAAGCGGTCTGTCGTCGTATAACGGAGAAGCCGGCGCCTTGGCGCCGGCTTCTTTCGTTCGCGCCACTCCCAATTAGCCTCAGCGCGAGTAGCGCGCGAGCGCCAATTCCATGATACGGGCGACCATCGCCTCGTGATCGATCCCGCTCTCCGCCGCCGCCCGCGCGAACTCGCCCGACTGCTCCAGATAGCAGTTGGGGTTCACTTCGATCACGTAGATCTCCTCCGCGGGAGTCACGCGCAGATCGACTCGCCCGTAGTCGCGGACTCGTAGCGCATTGAACGCCTCGATCGCCACGCGCTGCATCCGCTCGGTCAGCTCGGGAGCAACGTCGGTCGGGAACACGGACTTCGTTCCCGCGAACTCCGCTCCACTCTCCGCCGTGCCGCCAGTGCCGCCCTCCCCCCACTTCGCCTCCCAGCTCGCCACCTTGGGTCGATCGGCGGGGAAGTCGCTGAAGTCCAGCTCGATCACCGGAAATGCGATCGGGTTCACGTTGCCGAGCACGCCCACGTAGAACTCGCGCCCCTCGACGAACTCCTCCACCAGCACCGGCGACTGGAACTCGCGCTGCAGCGAGTCCATCGTGCCGAAGAGCTCCTTGATGTCCCGCACGACGCTCTTCGAGGTGATGCCCAGCGATGCATCCTCCTGCGGCGGCTTCACGATCAGAGGAAAGCGAAGGTCGCCTACGTGGTCCAACGCTCCACGAAATACCGTCGCGAACTGCGGCGTGAGCACCTCGTGGAAGCGGAGCACTTTCTTCGTCAGTCCCTTGTCGCCCGCCATCAGCAGGCCCGCGGGACTCGAGCCCGTGTAGCGGAGGCCGAGCAGATTGAGTAGTGCCGCCACGTTCGACTCCAGCGCGCTCTTTCCCCCGAACGACTCGGCGAGATTGAACACCAAGCCGGGTTCGGCCACGCGAAGAGCGTCGATCACGGGCAGCACGTCGTCGGCGACCGGGATGCGCGATACTTCGTGCCCGAGCTTCGTCAGCGCACCTTCGATCTGCTCGAGCACCGGATCCTCCGGTGGCTCCGTCGCGTCGGCACCGTGGAGCAGCGTCACGTTCACGAGGTCACCTCGGTGCGCATGGCGTGAAAGGTCCGCGCATAGCGCCAATGCATCATGACCGCGGTGCCGAACGCCGTGAGCTCGATGAGCGTTGCAGCTTCGAGCCCGGCCACGCGTAGATCGAGCGTCGCAGCGCGCGCCCGCAACCCGCGCACCAGCGATCGCACGATCGGTGCGCCCTCACTCGTCCAGTAGGCGATTCGCGTCACTAGCTCTCCTTCGTGTTGACCGAGAAAATGTTCCGCCGGTTCGCCCATCGGCGACTCCGGAGATCGAACGAACACGCGCAAGAGATCCCCATCGAACTGCCGGCCGTCGCCCAACGGAAGGGGCTCGTCGTCGCCCGAATAGTGTTCACCCACCGTCCAGTGCATGGACTCCACGGGAAGATCGTCGTCCGATGGAGCCACGACCTCGGGCGACAGCGACGACAGCTCGCGCATCACGCCGTCCACCCAGACGAGTTTGCGCAGCGCTTCCCATCCGTCGTACTCGGCGCGCCAATCGATCGACGGAGTGAGCCAGACGGCGAACGTCTCGGCGAAATCCTCGTCGGGATGCTTCTGCGCGTACCAGCCGAGGATGTGGCGCACGTGTGCGCGCGAGAGCGGGTTCGCCGCGTATCGCTCGGCGTACGGGCGCGCGTAGTCGCCGAACTGCGCCGAGAAGTCCAGCCGGTCGTGCACGCGAAACGCGTAGTTCACCGCGTGCCCCGCCTCGTGCCGCAGATAGCGCATCGCCTCCTCATCCCCTTCGACGGCGCCCGCGTGCTCGGCCTCGATGCGCTCGAGGCGCGCGTCGGCGAGGTAGAACGGCACGCCGATCAGCGGAGTTCCATCGGGACATCCCCACTGGTCGCTGAGATACACGGGCGGCTTGAACGCGACGCCGCGCCCTTCCATCTCCGCATACAGGCGCTCGACCAGACGCTCGACGCGCGTCCCACGAATCTCGAGTCCAAGATCCGAGATGCGTCTGCCGAGTAGCTGCGCGCGCTCCGATTCCCACTCCGCCGGACGTTCCACGCTTCACCGGGGGGCAAGCCGCGTACCGAGCCCAACGAAAAAGGGATTTACGCGGGATCACGGAAAGATTCCGCGCGGCGCGGAGGGGTCAGCTTCGTTGACAATGGACTATCCCGGCGCGAACTCGAATGACGCGAATCGCATGGAGTTGACCGACGGCGTTCGCGTTGGTGAGTCACCCGCCATCCGTCGAAAGCCAGCAAGGGGCCAGCATCGTTGAGCAAAAAAAGCGTCGCGGATCTCTCCGCGACGCTTTTCCCTTCTTTTCGTCCAAACGCCAACGCTCAGACCGCCTGAACCTCTACGGTCACCTCATCCTCTGGCCCCGGTGACCACATGTATGCGGTGAACCTGGGTTCGATATTGGGTGAATGACCCCCCGAGATCACGATTCCGACCGGCTCGTCGACCTGCGCGTATGACGTCTGCTTCATATGAAGGCCCGCTGAGTGAGATGCTCCCCGGAACGGTCGGGGGGCAACCTCCTCTAAAGCACTGCGCGGGCCAGCGGGTCTAATCTTGCTAAATCTATTGAAGACAATGTGTTACATGATTCGACATCCGCCCAGTGTGGCGATTCGTGTCCCCATGACACGACGCAAAGGGCTCCACTGTGTGTCGCTCTGAAACAAGATCAGGCGATCGCTTTGCGCGCGAGGAAGGTGTTCGGAACACCCTCTTCGACTGTGACGTCCCAACCCTGATAGCGACGTCGCAGTTCATCGATCGACACCGGCGCTCGCTTACCGGCGGCAATGGTCTGCACCAGGTGCACTCCGCCGTCGGCCGTGGCGCTCTGAAGCACCTGGATCACGCGTGCCCGCTCTGCCGAGCTGAGCCCGGCGAACGCGGCTGGTGTGTAGATGACCGCCGTCAACGGAGCGTCGTCTGGCGTCCACGATCCCAATCCGGCTGCACTGGCATGAACGCGCTCGCCCAGCCCGACCCGTTCGGCCGCGTCGAGCACGCGCTGAACGTCGGCCGGCTTCGCTAGCGCCGTGACGTCGCACCCGTGGGCCGCCAGATAGAATAAGGCCCGATTCTCGTCCGGACCGCCGGCGAACAGCACCCGAGACTCGGAAGTGACAGATTGCACCGCCCGAACGACCGCGTCGTCCGGGCTGAGCCCCCAGTGTTCTGGCCGGCGCAGCTCCTCCATGAGACGGATCCGACGCTTGCGCCAAGTGGCGTAGCTCGGCAGTCGGAGGCGCTTGAAGATGATCCGGTCTACCTCGTCGCAGAGCAGTAGCTCTGTCAGCGCGAACTGCTGCTGACCCGCGAGCGCCCCGACGGCGTCGTCTCCGATAGACAGGAGAACGCTTCGCGGCACCGATTCCTTGTAGTTCTCGATCTCGCGCTCCAGAAACAGCTCGTATTCGTGCTTGAGCGAGCGAGAGGGTCGCTGCGGCATGCGGAGGGGAAGATGGGTTGCGGCTTAAAGTAAAGCTGGCACGGTGACGCGCAAGTAGCTGTGCTGTGTGAAGTTATCTCATCACCGCGGCACCACGTCGCGCGTGGTGGCGATCGGCACTCGGTGCCGGCCCGTCAGCTCGCGGAAGCCCGCGGAGTTCGCGGCGTCGGATTGAGCGCGCGCATTCATCGCGGCATCTTGCGACACCCGCAGCCGTGACTTCAACGCCAGCACACTCACGCATGCCCGAACTTCCCGAAGTCGAAGCCGCGATGGAAGTCCTTCGCGCACGTGCGCAGGGGCGCAGCATCACGCATGTCCAGGTGCTGCATCCTGCCCTTCACCGGAGGCTGTCACCTTCGCAGCTGGCCGCCCTCGTCGGCGCACGAATCGCGCGCGTCGAGCGGCGGGGCAAGCATCAGCTGCTCCATCTCGACGATGGACGAATCCTGCACGCCCACTTTCGCATGAATGGCGATTGGGAGCTCGTGAAGACCGGCGCTCCGCTCCCGCGATTCGCGCGCGCGGTGCTCGAGTTCGACGACGGAAGCTCGCTCGTGTTCGTGGACTCCCGTGCGCTCGGTACGATCGACCTGCATCCCGCCGGTGCGGTGCTCGACCTCGGACTCGGGCCAGATGCGGCGGACCCGATGTGGACGGCCGCGCAGCTCTCCGCGTCGCTCGCGGGCAAGCGTGCTCCGATCAAGCCGGCGCTGCTCGATCAACGGCTCGTGGCCGGACTCGGCAACATCTACGCGGCCGAGTCACTCTGGCGCGCGCGCATCAGCCCGCGGCTCTCGTGCGACGCGCTCACGAGCGCGCAGGTGAACGCGCTGCGCAAGGCGATCGCCGCGGTCATCCAGCGCGCCACGGGCTCGCGCTACACGGACGACGACACCGTGGCGCTCGACGTGTACGATCGCGAGGGACTCCCGTGCCGTCGCTGCCGATCGTCGATCGCGCGCGTGGTGCAGGTTGGCCGCAGCACGTACTACTGCCCGCTGTGTCAGTCCGATCCAGTGGCGACGAAGGGGGCGTCACGCGCGACAGATGTGAAGCGATCGACGACATCGAAGCAGCGAGCGATCGCCAAGAAGCGGTCGGCGACATCGAGCAGGCCGGCGCCGACGACGAAGAAGCGGACAGCGACGAAGAAGCTGGCGTCGAATCCCGCGGCGAAGCCGAAGAAATCGCGCTAGTCCATCGCCTCGAGCAGCGCACCCTTGATGTACCCGGTCTCCGGGATGGTGAGCACCTCGGGATGATCGAGCGGTTGCCCGCGCAGCTCGCGCAGCACGATGCGTCGTCCACTGTCGGCCGCTGCGTCTTCCAGCATCTCCAGGAACAGTGGCTTCGTGAGGTGATACGAGCAGCTCGCGGTGAACAGCAATCCACCGGGAGAGAGCAGCCGCATGGCGCGCAGATTGATCTCTTTGTAGCCGCGCAGCGCTCCTGGAAGCGCGGGGCGTGACTTCGCGAACGCAGGCGGATCGAGGACGATCGTGTCGAATCGGACGCGCTCGCGTTCGCGAGCCTTCAGGTATTCGAACGCGTTGGCCTCCACGAACTCGCCGTTCGTCAGAGCATTGCGCTTGAAGTTCTCCTCGGCGCGTGTCAGCGCGTGCGCCGATGCATCGAGGGCGACGACGCTCGAGGCGCGTCGTGCGAGATGCAGCGCGAACGAGCCGTGGTAGCTGAAGCAGTCCAGTGCTCGGCCGCGCGCGACGCGTCCCGCCAGCGCGCGGTTCTCACGCTGATCGAGAAACGCTCCCGTCTTCTGTCCGCGCCATGGTGCCGCCAGGTAGCGGACGCCGTGCTCGTGCACTTCGACCTCGTCGGGGACCTCGCCGTACAGCAACTCCACGTTCGTCTCCAGCCCCTCCTTCACGCGCAGCGGCACGTCGTTGCGCGCGAGGATGCCGTCGGGCCGCACGAGCTCGACGAGCGCGGAAATGATCTCGCGCCGGAAGCACTCGAGACCGGCGCTCATCAGCTGGACGACGAGCCACCGATCGTACTGGTCCACCACCAGTGAGGGGAGGAGATCGCCCTCACCGTGGACTAGTCGAAAGGCGTTGGCTTCGTCGCGAACCGGCGCGCGGCGCGCGATCGCGCGACTGAGCGCTGCATGCCACCACGCCTCATCGATGCGTGCGTCGGCGTCGCGGTCGAGGAGTCGAAGCGAGATCTCGGAGCGCGGGCTCCACAGCGCGACGCCGAGCGGTTTGCCGCGCTGATCTGTGACGCGGACGGCGCCGGCGTCGGCATCGGGTCGCTCGATGAGATCGCTACGATAGATCCACGGATGGCCGGTGGTCCACCGCCGTGCTCCCTTTGTGGAGACGATCGCGTAGTTCATGGCGCAAGGTAAGCGCGTGCCTGTTCGTGTGATCTCGGCGCATCGTCTCGCGTCGCTCAGCGAACTTGAATCGCGTCTTCGGAACTGTTATTATCCAGACCCTGCGACGATGCATTGTGGCTCCAGAGTCGGAGGGAGACACGAGGGGTGCGCCACTTGCTACGCACTTCTCGTTCGGTTACAATGCGAGGCTCACCGCGAGAGTCGTTGAAGTCGCGGACGCTGATTGAAAAGTGAAGGACAGAGGATGGGTCGTCGACCTCGGTCTTTTGGTCGATGACTGATTCGTGGGAAATGGAATCTTTACCGAGTCTCGTTGTGCTCTTGCTGTGCTCTCGGGCTGACGCTCGAGTGGCGCAGGGAAGGCGGAACGGGAATTGGTAAGAGGTAGATTGCGATACAAGCGCGTAGTTCTGCTTGAACCAAGTTGTGGTCAAGCGAAGGAAGGCATGTGGGGGATGCCTGGGCACACAGAGGCGATGAAGGCCGTGGTAAGCTGCGAGAAGCTCCGGGGAGTGGCACACACGCGGTGATCCGGAGATGGCCGAATGGGGCAACCCGGCGGGTGTTACAGCCCGTCATCCCATGCGAATGGGAAGCGAACCCAGGGAACTGAAACATCTCAGTACCTGGAGGAAGAGAAATCAACCGAGATGTCCGGAGTAGCGGCGAGCGAAACGGATCCAAGCCCAAACCGGTCTCCTTGTGGGACCGGGGTTGTAGGACCTGCGGACGCGACAAGGCACGTTACGTGAACTCCCCTGGAACGGGGGGCCAGAGACGGTGAGAGCCCGGTAGCGGAAAGC
>JBDSDB010000218.1:0-5425 GCA_039920785.1 Gemmatimonadaceae bacterium | reverse complement strand
CCGACGAGCGTCTGCGCGCTGTTCGCCGCGCCCGGCCGTTCGTCCCACGGCTTGAGCCGCACGAACGCGATCGCGTTCGCCTGGCCCTGCCCGAAGAAGCTGAAGCCGCGCACGATGATGTTCGTCTCGACCTGCGGCTGCGTGCGATAGAACGATTTCACCTGCTCGATCGCCAGGTTCGTGCGCTCCGTCGTCGCGCCAGGCGGCGCCTGGATGACGGTGATCACGCTCCCCTGATCCTCGATGGGCAGGAAGCTGCCGGGGAGGCGCTTGAACAGCAGAAGCGTCACGACGATGAGCGTCGCGAAGATGGCGAGAAAGCGCAGCGGGCGACCGAGGATCCGGCCGACGACCCCCTGATAGCGACTGGTCGTTCGTGCGAACCACCCATTGAAGCCGGCGAAGAACCGTCCCGCCGTTCGGCTCACGCGATTGCCCGACCAGTTGCCTTCCTCCTGCACCGGCTTGAGCAGCGTCGCGCAGAGCGCCGGCGTGAGCGTCAGGGCCATGAGCGCGGAGAACGCGATCGAGACGGCGAGTGTGACCGAGAACTGCCGGTAGATGCCGCCCGTGGACCCGGGAAAGAACGCCATCGGCACGAACACGGCGACGAGCACGAGCGTGATGCCGACGACGGCCGACGTGATCTGGGTCATCGCCTTCACGGTCGCGTCGTACGGCGACAGCTTCTCCTCGGACATGATGCGCTCGACGTTCTCGATCACGACGATGGCGTCGTCAACGAGGATGCCGATGGCCATGACCATGGCGAACAGCGTCAGCACGTTGATCGAGAAGCCGAGCAGCCACAGGCCCAGGCAGGCGCCGGCGAGCGCGATCGGCACGACGATCGTCGGGATCAGTGTGGCGCGCCAGTTCTGCAGGAAGAGGAACATCACGAGGAAGACGAGGATCATCGCTTCGACCAACGTCTCCACCACCGACTCGACGGACGCACTGATGAACGGAGTCGAGTCGTACGGAACCGTCCACGCGATGTCCGGCGGGAATCCGAGCGCAAGCTCCGCCATCCGTGCCTTCACCGCGCTCGCGACGGCGAGCGCGTTCGCGCCGGGCGTGAGCTGGATCGCCAGACCCGCCGCCGGCTCGCCGTTCATCTCGATGTCGAAACCGTACGTCTGGGCGCCGAGCTCCACGCGCGCGACATCGCGGAGCCGGATCACCGAGCCGTCGGGATTGGCGCGCAGGATGATGTTCGCGAACTGATCGGGCGAGCTGAAACGGCTCTGCGTGAGGATCGCCGCATTGATCTCGCTGCCGCCGGCCAGTGGTCGGTCACCGAGCGAGCCGCCGCTCGACTGGCTGTTCTGCTCCTGCACCGCCGCGAGCGCGTCCTGCGGCGTGAGGTTGAAGCCGGCGAGCTTGGCCGGATCGAGCCAGATGCGCATCGCGTACTCGGACGAGAACGAGCGCACGTCGCCCACTCCCGGCACTCGACGCAGCTCGTCCACCACGCGCGACACGGCGAAATTCCCCAGCTCGAGCGTCTGCATCGTTCGCGACTTGGACTTGAGCGCGACGATGAGCAGGAAACCGGTGTTCGCCTTCACCACCTGCACCCCTTGCCGGCGCACTTCCTCCGGTAGCCGAGCCTCCACGCGCCGCAGGCGGTTCTGCACCTCCATCAGCGCCACGTTGATGTCGGTGCCGGAGCGAAACGTCACCGCGATGGACGCGGTGCCATTCGACTGGCTCGACGACGACATGTACTGAAAGCCTTCGACGCCGTTCAACTCCTGCTCGATCGGCTGCGTGACGTTGTTGGCGAGCACGGAGGCATCGGCGCCCGGATACACGGCACCGATCGTCAGCGACGGCGGCGCGATGGTCGGGTACTGCTCGATCGGCAGCGACCTGAGCGCGATGCCCCCGGCGAACAGGATCGTGAGGGCGATCACCCAGGAGAAGACCGGACGATCGATGAAGAAGCGGGGAGTCATCGCACTGCGCCCGGCGCGGCCGGCGGCGTGGCGCTGGCCACGATGGGCTTCACCGCGCTGCCTGGCGCCGCCTTCTGCAGACCGTCCACCACCACGCGCTCTCCGGGCTCGAGCCCACTCTCGATGATCCAGGAGTCACCCTCGAGCGCGCCGACCTTGATCGGGCGGCTCTCGACGATGTCCTTCGCGCCCACGACGAGTACGGTCGCGCCCTGCGGGGTGAGCGTCACCGCGCGCTGCGGCAGTCGTATCCCTTTCGGCAGCACACCCGCCTCCACCCGCGCGCGCACGAACTGCCCCGGCAGCAGCGTGCGCTGCGGATTGGGGAACTCGGCGCGGAGCGCCGCGGTGCCTGTCGCCTCGTCGATGCTCAGGTCGAAGAAATCGAGATGACCCGGCACGCGGTACGCGCTGCCGTCCTCCAGGATGAGGCGCACCGGCACTTTGCCCAGGGTCGAGGACCGCGCGCCGGACGTGAGCCTGCCGCGCAGTGCGAGGACTTCGGAGCTGGACTGCGAGAAGTTCGCGTAGATCGGATCGAGCTGCTCGATCCGCGTGAGGAGCGTCGCCCCTGATCCTCTCACCAGCGCACCTTCGGTGACCTCGGCGCGGCCGGCGCGGCCGGCGATCGGCGCGATCACAGTCGTGTACCCGAGGTTGAGCCGCGCGGCGGAGAGCTGCGCGCGGCTCGCCGCCACGTCCGCCTCGGCGCTGCGCACGCGAGCGACGGCGGCGTCGTATTCCTGCTGGCTCAGCGCCTGCTGCGCGACGAGCCCCTTGTAGCGCGCGACGTCCTGCGCGGCGTTCGCCGCCATGGCCTCCGCGCGGGCGAGCGACGCCTGCGCAGCGTTGACCTGCGCGCGCATCGGACGAGGGTCGATGGCGAAGAGCGGTTGGCCGGCCCGTACGTCGGTGCCTTCCGTGTACAGCCTCCGCTGCACGATGCCATCCACTCGCGCGCGCACCTCGGAGGAACGGAAGGCCTGCAACCTTCCGGGTAGCTCGAGGATGTCGGCGATCGGCTGCGCCGAGACAGTGACGATCCGAACTTCCGGAGGGGGTGGTGCGGCGGGCGGTGGAGCGGACTTGGAACACGCGACGAGCAGCAGCGCGACACCGGTGCGCCGCGCATGAGCGGTATTCAGCATTGATGGACAATACTCGGGGAACATTCGGCGGGCTACGGGGACGTCCGGCGCAGCGCCGCCGCTTCGCCGACACTCTCCTCATACGGCTAAACCGACTCAGACGCTGGAACGGTAATCGACACACATTCGCCAATTCAGATTGCGAACCGCGCGGGGTGTCCCATCAGTTTTGGTGCGAGCTCGACACATGCTGGCGCGCACTCGCCGCGGCATCTAGGTTCGCCGCAGCAATTCTCGCGCGCTCGGTCGTTCACGCATCCGTGGATCACGTGGCTCGCCCTTTCTGGTGCCGAGCATGAGCGTGCGTTCCACGACGACGGCCTGGCTAGCAGCGCTCGTACTCGCCGCGGGGTGTGGCCGATCCGAAGCACCACGCGGCGACGGCCCCGCCGGCGCTACGACGAAGACTCGCGGCGCCGCGCGCGTCGAGGCGCCGCGCAACCCAGGAGGCTCGGGCTCCGCCACGGTCACGTACAAGCCCGGCGTGCACGTGATCGAGCAGGCCGATGGCTACGACGCGCTCGTCAGCGTCAGCACGGACGGCTCGACGCTCGTCTTCGACCGGACGCTCGGGAAAATCCCGGCGCTCGAGGACGGCGGCGTCTTCGTCATCAAGGGATTGCTGGCGCGAAAGATCGTCGCCTCCATGACGAGCGGAAACGAGGTGGCCGTCCTCACCACTCCCGCCGCGCTCCTCGACATCGTCACCGACGCGAAGATCCACGTCGAGTCGCCGATCCGATTCGGCCAGGCGCGCTCCGCGTCGGCCGCTCCGCTCGGCGACGGGCCGTGGCAGGCGGTCGCGAATGCCCTCGTTCCCCCGCTCTACGCGCAGTCTCCCACGGAAGACCGACGCCGCGCCGCGGAATCGAACGGCGTCAAGGACGCCTACGGAAACGTGGCCAGTGCGCCGTTCAAGGCGGTGTTCAGCGGATGGGAGACGACCTACTCCGCCACGCCCGCGCCCGGACGGCTCAACATCAAGATGCAGCTCAAGAAGTCCATCGCGAATGCGACGGCCGTCATCGAAGGTGACGGCTACCTGGCCGACTTCGATTTCTCGTCCGACATCGAAGTGCAGCGCAGCACGGTGGAGCGCGTGCAGCTCGCGTACAAGAAGCTCAATGGCACGATGAACTTCGCATGGGCAGTGCAGACGACGGCCAAGGGCGCGCTCCGCGGCAACGCGAAGATGAAGCTCCCCGCCGCCATCGAGATCCCGCTCTACCAGTATCTCGGTGGACTGCCGCTGTTCCTCGAGGTCAGCTCGGCGGTGATCATCAAGCCGGCGTTCGGCGCCGAGTACGAGTTCAGCAGCGGCAAGTTCCACATCACCTACGACGGATACCAAAACTTCAGCGCGAAGAGCGGCACGGTGGACGCCGACGGCATGATGACCGGCGACATCAAGCTCGATGGCTCCGAAGCGGGTTCCGGCGCCGCGGTGGGGCTCGTCGTCGCCGTCGCCGCGCCGCGGATCGAGCTGAGCATCGGCGTGAGCAAGATCCTCAAGTTCGACGGTTTCAAGGAGGCCGCCGAGAAGGCCGACAAGTACCTCGACATGCTCGTCGGCAAGGCGTTCGGCGCGGAGGCGCTCGCGAAGCTCAAGAACAACCCGATGAGCAAAGTGACCGCCGGCGCGATCGTCGACGCCACCCTCGGCAGCAGTGCGGCGGCGTTCATCGAGCTCACGACCAGCAGCGGCCAGAGTCACAGCGGATCGGCGGCGATGGTGCCGTGCACGCGCACCGACCTGCACGTCACCGCGAGTGTCGGCGCCAACGCGAGCGCGTTCGGCGTCGCGGTCGGCAATGCCGACAAGGAGATCTTCCGCAAGGACATCACGCGCGTGAAGCCGTCGGAGGCGATGCTGTGCAAGAGCATCTAGCGGCGCGAGGGCTGGCGATCGTCGCGCTGGTGGCGGCCGCTGCAACCGCGGCGGCTTGCGGACAGTCCAGCGATGACACGCGAGTGGCGGACAGCGTGCGCGCCGAAGTGCGGAGCGTCGCGGCTGACAGCGCGCGGCCCGCAGCGCAGAAGGCGTACGACACGCTGCCCGCGCTCGCGACCGTGCCGGACATCAAGGCGGGAGGTGAGTGCCCCGACCCGAGCCCGTCGGCCGCGGCGGACATCACAGCGCAGGCAAGCGCGATCATCCCGCTCAAGGTCGGCCTCACGCTGTCGCACATGTGGAAGGGCTACGAGGGAGACTACGAGCACGAATGCCTCGCTCAGGTCGTCGCCGTCGACGCGCGCGGTGTCGTGGTCACCGGTAGCTGCCCGATGGGCGCGAAAGGCGAGAGAGTGACCGCGACG
>JBDSDB010000217.1:0-15942 GCA_039920785.1 Gemmatimonadaceae bacterium | reverse complement strand
CACGCTCGAGGAGGCTCGGAACCGTGACGCGTGACAACGCTCGATTTGTCGATCGGTGCGATCGTGATTGTGTCGACGGGCCTGTCCGCCCGTGCGTAGCGAGGAGCCGCACGTGATCGCCACCTGGTTGGTGTACCTGGCAGCGGCACTCGCCGAGATCGCTGGCTGCTTCAGCTTCTGGGCTTGGCGGCGCAACGGTGCGAGCGCGATGGTGGCGATTCCTGGGATCCTCTCATTGATCGCCTTTGCGTGGCTATTGACTCGTGTCGATAGCGTCTTCGCAGGGCGCGCCTACGCCGCGTATGGGTCCGTCTATATCATTGCGTCTCTGGGGTGGCTTTGGGTGATCGAGGGCATTCGTCCCGATCGGTGGGACGTAGCGGGTGCTCTGCTGTGTCTCATTGGCGGCGCCCTCATTCTGATGGGGCGACACGACGTGCGGCCTTCGTAGCGGTAGGCCGCGGGCATCGATCAAGTGTGCGCCTGCTTCGATGCTACGCGCGACGACCCGCTCGTGGAGATCGACGCGATTGCGGTAGTGCAGGATCGATGAGGCGCGAGCTCAACGGCCCGCCACTCGGTACGGCTACTTCACCACCATCAGCGTGAAGGGCCACACGTAGGCCTGGAGCAACACCAGCAGACCCACCAGCACTGCGAGCGCGATGCTGTGCACGAACACGACCCGCAGAATCTTCCCTTCATGCCCGTACCATCGCGTGGCGGTACTCGCGACGACGATGCTCTGCGCGTCGATCATCTTGCCCATCACACCGCCGGAGCTGTTCGCCGCCGCCATCAACACCGGTGACAGGCCGAGCTGCTCCGCCGTGATCTTCTGCAGGCTGCCGAACAGCACGTTGGATGAGGTATCCGATCCGGTCAGCGCGACGCCGAGCCAGCCGAGCAAGGTGCCGAAGAGCGGGTACAGCACGCCGGTTCGCGCAAACGCCAACCCCAGTATCGCGTCGAGGCCGGAGTAGCGCGTGAGATAGCCGATGGCGAGCATGGCGACGATGGTGAGTATCGACCGCCATGCAATCCGGATCGTGCGTCCGTAGACCACGAGCAGCTGCTTCACGGAGAAGCCAAGCACCGCTCCGCCGATGAGTGCCGCGACGAGAATGCTCGTCCCCGTCGCCGAGAGAATGTTGAAGGCATAGACGGCTGCTTCCACCTGTGGTTTCGCCACGACCGGTGGCACCTTCTGCACGACGCCGTCCAGCCACGGGACGTGCACCTGCGGCGCGAAGATGCCGTTGAGCCACGTCTTCGTCGGCGTCAGCCCCCAAACGAACACCAGCACGCAGAGGATGAGCCATGGCATCCATGGCCGCAGCTTCGGCCTGGATGTCGGAAGGTGTGGATCCGTTCCTTCGCTCCGTTCAGGGGAGGCTGCGTTCGGCGCTCCGCTCGGAAATACGCGGGCGAACACGGCCACACACACGATGCAGCACACGCCGGCGACGACATCCACGAGCGAGGGCCCCACAAAATTCGACATCAGGAACTGTGGCACGGCAAAGCTGATTCCGGCGACGAGCAGAATCGGCCACACCGCTCGAATTCCCCGCATGCCGTCGTACGCGCCGATGAGCCAGAAGGGAACGATCAGTGAGAAGACGGGGAGCTGGCGGCCGACCATCCTGCTCAGCACGCCGGCGTCGATGCCGGTCACGCCTTGCAGCGCGAAGATGGGCGTCCCCATCGCGCCGAAGGCGACGGGCGCGGTGTTGGCGATGAGCGAGAGGGTGGAGGCCTGGAGGGGACTGAAGCCGATCCCGAGCAGCAGCGCACCGGTGATGGCTACTGGGGTGCCGAATCCAGACGTGCCCTCGAAGAAAGCGCCGAGCGCGAAGGCGATCAGCACCAGCTGCACTCGGCGATCGGTGCTGATGCTCGCGACGCTCGCCTGCATCGCGTCGAACGCACCCTCCTCTTTCGTCAGCTGATAGAGGAAGAGGATGTTCAGCACGATCCAGCCGATCGGAAGCAGCCCGTAGGCCGCTCCCATCCCCATGGCGGCGATGGCGGCGGTCCATGGCATGCCCACGACGAGCGTGACGGTGAGGAACGCGACGAGCAACGCGATCAACGCCGCGTGGTGCGCCTTCACCTTGCCGGAGGCGATGCAGCCGAGCAGCACGACGATGGGGATCGCCGCGGCGAGCGTGGAGAGGAGTGCCGAGTGCAGCGGGTCGTATGACTGCGACCAGGGAGCCAATGCCTCAATCTCCGCGTGGGGGCAGCGGGCGAATCGACGCCATGGAGCAGATCATGTCAACAGTGCGACGAGGCGGTCACGCGCTTGGCCGCTCGCGTCGCCTTGCGAACTGCCGGTTTGCGAGTAGCGTAGGCGTCGCGCGTGCGTCGGCGAGCCCGTCGTACGACGCCCGCCCGGAGATGCTATCCGGCCCGACCCTCACCGACCGCGCCGATGCGCACCTCGCGCCCCGCTCTCCCGTGGCCTCTCCTCGCGCTTCTCGCCGCCTGCGGCGCCACCGAGCGCCCTGATTCCACCACGGCCACCAGCACGGCCGTCGCCACGACCGCCACCACGCCTGCCGGCGACGGTCGGTTTCTCTTCGTGTTCGCCGCCAACGGCAAGCACTCGACGATGGGTGCAGGCCACACGCATGATTCGGTTTCGGTCGCCGCCGACACCGTCGTCGACTCCGACTTCCTCGCCGTCATAGACAGCGATACGTCCAGCGCAACGTACGCGCAGGTCGTGGCGACCGCACCGACCGGTGCGGTGGGGACGATGCCCCACCACATCGAGCTGGAGATGCCGACGGGGGGGCGCCCGCTCGTCGCGAGCGCGTATGGGTCGGGGCGCGCGTACCTGTTCGACCTCACCGATCCCAAGCGGCCGCGCATCACCGGTACGCTCGACACCGTGCCGGGACTGCGCACGCCGCACAGCTTCGTGCGGCTCCCCGATGGCAACGTGCTCGCGACCATGCAGTTCGGCGATGCACGCGCCAAGGGGAAGCCCGGCGGCCTGGCGCTCTTCTCGCCCGAGGGCCGCGTCGTGCGAAGCGGTCGCTCGGCCGACCCGACCATGCCCGGCGCGGCGATCCGGACCTACGCGCTGGACGTCGC
The DNA here is from genome assembly GCA_039920785.1 of Gemmatimonadaceae bacterium. Classification (GTDB taxonomy): domain Bacteria; phylum Gemmatimonadota; class Gemmatimonadetes; order Gemmatimonadales; family Gemmatimonadaceae; genus AG11. The sequence goes on along the minus strand of JBDSDB010000217.1, from coordinate 12,837 downwards.
GCCCACCACCGACCGGGTGATCACGACCAGTTCGCCGATGGACACCGAGCGTAGCGCCGACGTGGTGCAGCTCTGGCGGCTCTCCGATCTCGCGCTCCTGCGCACGATCCCTGTGCCACGCACGACGACCGACACGATGTGGCACTACCCGTTCGAGCTGCGCTTTCTCCCCGACGGCAAGACGGCGTTCATGAACACGTACTATTGCGCGTTCTACGCGATGTCCGGGCTCGACGGCGAGACTCCGGAGATGGAGCGCGTGCTCGCCCTCCAGTACCCGCGCTACAACGGGTGCGGCGTGCCGCTGCTCATCGGGCGCTGGTGGATCATGCCGGTGACGGACGCGCGCGAGTTCGTCGTCCTCGACATCAGCAACCCACGACGTCCCCGGGTGGCGAGCACGCTCCCCACCGACTCCACCTTCTCGCCACACTGGATCACGCGCGAGCCGAACGGCACCCGGCTGGTCGCCACGTCGGACGGCCCCAAGACGTCCGTGCGGCTGCTGCAGTTCGACTCCACGTCGGGCCGACTGACCTGGGACGAGCGCTTCCGTGAGCGCCCGGGCGGCCCGCTCGGCGTGAGCTTCGAGCGCGCGACGTGGCCGCATGGCGCGGCGGGTCGCGCGGTGCCACACGGAGCGGTCTTCTCACGTGGGCCGGCGCGGCCGGCGAGCTAGATGGCCGGCGGCCGCGCGGCCGCTCACGCCATCACGCGATCGACTCGCAGTGGCAGCTCCCGAATCCGTTTTCCGGTGGCATGGAACACGGCGTTCGCGATCGACGCCGCCACCCCGGTGATCCCGATCTCACCGACGCCCTTCGCACCCATCGGGCTCACGTGCCGATCGTCCTCGTCCACGAAGTGCGGCTCGATCGTCCCCACGTCCGCGTTGACCGGCACGAGATACTCGGCTAGCTCGGCGTTGACGTAGCGCCCCGAGCGCGGATCGATGTGCGTCTCCTCGTGCAGCGCCATCCCGATCCCCCAGACCACGCCGCCGATGATCTGGCTCTTCGCCATCTTCTCGTTGAGAATCTTCCCCACCCCGTGCGCCGTGACCACGCGCGGCACGCGCACGAGCCCGAGCTCGGGATCCACGCGCACTTCCGTGAACACTGCGCCGAAGGTGTGACTCGAAAACTGCTGCGCGCTCGCCCCCGCCCGCGACGTGACGGTCACCTCGACGGGCTGTGAGCCCGCGCGACGGATCGCGTCGGCATGTGACTCGCCACCTTGCACCATCGCGTCGAGCTTCGCCTTGAGCGCGACACTCGCGTCGTGCACGGCACCGCCGGTGGACGACGCGGTCCACGAGCCGACGCTGCTCGGGTTCTCCGGCATGTCGGTCGCGCCGAGCTCGAACCGCACACGCTCCACCGGGATGCTCAGCACGTCCGCGGCGATCTGAGACATCGCGGTGTAGGTGCCGCAGCCGATCTCCTGCGTGCCGGCCCGTACGACGACGGTTCCGTCCGCACTCATGCGCGCCGTCGCGCCGGCCGCCTGGCGGTTGGCAGGATACGTGGCAGAGGCCATCCCCCACCCCACGAGCCACCGTCCGTCGCGCATGGAGCGCGGCGTCGCCGTGCGCCTGCTCCACCCGAACCGCTCGGCGCCTAGCGCGTAGCACTCGCGCAGCGACTTGCTCGACCAGGGCTTGCCGCTCACCGGATCGCGGTCGGCGTGATTCTTCAGGCGGATCTGCACGGGGTCCATCTTCAGCTCGTATGCGAGCTCGTCGAGCGCGCTCTCGAACGCGAAGGTGCCGGTCGACTCACCCGGTGCGCGCATGAAGGTGGGCGAGCCGATGTTGAGCCGCTTGAGATCGTACTGCGTCTCGACGTTCGGGCAGGCGTAGAGCATCCGCGTCGCCGAAAGCGCAGGCTCGATCCAGTCCTCGAGCGCCGACGTGTTCGATGTGCTCGTGTGCCGAATTGCCGTGAGGGCGCCATCGCGCGTCGCGCCGAGGGTGATGTGCTGGATCGTGATCGCGCGGCCACCTACGGGACCGAACATCTGGCGGCGCGTGAGCGCGAGCTTCACCGGACGCTTCACCTCGCGGGCCGCCATCGCGGCGAGGATCTGATGCGACCACGCGCCCCCCTTGCTGCCGAAACCGCCGCCGGTGAAGTACGCGACGACGCGCACGTCCTCCGGCTTCAGCCCGAACGCCTGCGCGACGGTGTTGCGCACGGCGAAGATTCCCTGCGTCGAGTCGTGCAGCGTGAGCCGGTTGCCCTCCCACGCGGCGACGGTCTGGTGTACTTCCATCGGATTGTGATTCTCGAGCGGCGTGCGATACTCGTGCTCGACGCGCACGGCGGCATCGCGCAGCCCGGCGTCCACGTCGCCGCGCCGCGTCATGCGCTCCATCCCACGCATCGGCTTGACCTCGGCGGCCGGTATGCCCTCGGTGCGCTCCATGTCGAGCGCTGGACGCTCCGTGGCATAGCGCGCGGTAACGAGGCGCGCCGCCTCCATCGCCGCCTCGAAGGTCTCGGCGACGACGACACCGATGGGCTGACCGTTGTAGTGAACGTCGGTGCTCTGCAGCACGGTCGGAATGCGCATCGACCCGCCTCGGCGCGCAGGTCCCCCGGCGCCGGTGCTGGTGCCGGCAGAGGCGGCGACGCTCGTCGCGTCGCGCGCGGGCAAGGGGACGTCCACGCGCGGCGCGTTGAATGGGGTGAGCACGGCGAGCACTCCCTTCACACGCAGCGCGGCGGCGGTGTCCATCGACAGAATGCGCGCGCGGGCGACGGTGCTCGTCACGACCACGGCCGTGGCAGGATTCGCCACGGGAAGCTCGGCGACGAACCGCGCACCTCCCGTCACCTTGAGCCGACCGTCGACGCGGTCGATCGGCGCGCCGAGCACGGACTTTCTCGTGCGGTCCGTCATGCCGTCACCTCCGCGAGTGCGCGCTCGAGCGTGCGGCGCGCGAGCGTCACCTTGAATGCGTTGTCTTTGCGCGTGTGCGCGCCAGCAAGTGCCGCGGCCGATGCGGCCCTGAACGTCTCGGCCGTCGGCGGTTTGCCGATCAACACGCGTTCGGCGGCGGCGGACCGCCACGGCTTGGTGCCGACGCCGCCGAGCGCGACCCGGGCGGCACGGATCGTTCCCTGCTGGACATCGACCGCGACGGCGGCCGAGGTGAGGGCGAAGGCGTAGCTCGCGCGGTCGCGCACCTTGAGGTAGAGCGACCGCTTCGCGAACGGCAGCGCGGGCAGGTCGATCGCGGTGATCAGATCGCCGGGGCGCAGCACGGTCTCGCGGTCGGGGCGCTGCGCGGGGAGCAGATGGAGTTGGCCAAACGGAATGGCACGCGTGCCCGCCCGGCCGCGCACCTGCACGACGGCATCGAGCGCGACGAGGGCGACGGCCAGGTCCGATGGGTGCACGGCGATACAGCTGTCGCTACCGCCGAGGATTGCGTGCGGGCGGTTCACTCCCTCGAGCGCCGAGCAGCCGGAACCTGGCTCGCGCTTGTTGCACGGCGTCGCCACGTCGCGGAAGTACTGGCAGCGCGTGCGCTGGAGAACGTTGCCGCCGAGCGTCGCCATGTTGCGCACTTGGCCGGAGGCGGCGAGGAGAAGCGATTGTCCGACCACCGGATAGCGCTCGATGACGCGCGGGTCCCACGCGACGTCGCTCATGCGGGCGAGCGCGCCGAGTCGGAGGCCGCCGTGCGGAAGGTCGGCGACGGTGGAGAGCGATGGGTCGCTCGCCGCCAGCGCGTTGATGTCGACCACGAGCGAGGGACGCTCGACGTCGAGCTTCATCAGGTCCACGAGCGTGGTGCCGCCGGCGATGAAGCGCGCGGTCTGCCGTTCGCCTGCGCCACTCGACGTCGCGTCGTCGAGCGACGTGGCGCGTCGATAGCCGAAGTCGATCATCTGGTGCTCTCCATTTTCGGAGTGCCGCGCGCCGACTGCACCGCGGCGACGATGCCGGGGTACGCTCCGCAGCGACAGATGTTGCCGCTCATCGCCTCGCGCACGGCGTCGTCGCCCGGGCCCCACGGCTCCTTCAGCACCGCGACGGCGGACATGATCTGGCCCGATGTGCAGAAGCCGCACTGGAAGCCGTCGTGCGTGATGAACGCCTGCTGCACGGGGTGCAGCACGTCGCCCGATGCGAGCCCTTCGATGGTGGTGATCTTCGCACCGGTCGGGACCATCATGGCGAAAGTCAGGCACGACAGCACGCGCCGTCCGTCGACGTGCACGGTGCACGCGCCGCACTGTCCGTGGTCGCACCCCTTCTTGGTGCCGGTGAGGCCGGCTCGTTCGCGGAGCGCGTCGAGCAGAGTGACGCGCGGCTCGACGTCGAGCGCAATGGAGCGGCCGTTGACCTCGAGGGTGATCCGCGTCGCACCGGAGCTGATGGGCGATTCGGCGCCACGCGTCGCGGCGCTCACCCGTCGAGGAGCGAGGGAACTGGCGGCCACCAGCGCCGCCGCGGCCATCGCCGCCTGCGTGAAGTCGCGGCGGGTCATGATGAGCGGCGAGCGCTCGCCACCCTGCGCACTAGCCGTCGCGGTCACCGAGCTCTGCGGAACGGCGTCGACGCCGGCCACGTAGCGCCAGCGGATGAGTCCCCGCTCGTCGATGACGAACAGCGCCGTAGCGTTCTCGACCCCGAACAGTCGGGCGACCTCGGCGCGATGCTCAATGATGATCTCGTGCGCGCCGTCCGCGTCCGGACTGTCGGGATAGAGCGCGGGCAAGTCATCGCGCGCCGGGTCCCAGTGCGGCGACGCGAGGACGAGCAGCACCGCGCGGCCGCGGAAGGTGGACAGCGACGCCGAGGCCTCGTCATCGATGCCGGTGAGCGCGAAGTCGGGCGCGGCGTCACCGACGCCGAGCGGAGTGGAAGAGAGGCGCGTCATGAGATCGGCCGCGGGTGAGCGACGAACGGCGAACCCACAGCGGGGTTGCAAAAGCTATGCTGACATCTCGACGATTGGCGGCGAGTTCGCCACCTGATGCATCAAACCGAGAGTGAGGTAACGGACGCCTACCGCGGTAGCGCGCCGCTATTGCTCACGAAGGCGATACGCTTGCTGTCGGGACTCCACGATGGCGTGTTGATGGTGCCCTGGCCGCCATAGAGGTGGGCAATGACGCGCGGCGCGCCGCCCGCGACGGGGAGCAGGCGCAACATGACGCGCTTGTAGAAGGGATGGTCACCCGGAGCGACACTGGGTGGGAAGGAAAGCATCACCATCCATTTTCCGTCCGGCGAGATGTGCGGAAACCAGTTGTTGTATTCGTCGAACGTCAACTGCTCGCTGCCGCTCCCGTCGGGCTTCATCCGCCAGACCTGCATCGTGCCCGTCTGGTTCGCGCAATAGTAGATGTACTTCCCATCTGGCGAATATTCGGGACCATCGGTGAGCCCGAAGGTGTTGAAGGTCACCTGCACCTCGGGTCCACCGCCGATCGGTTTCCGGTAGATGTTGTAGGCGGTGCCCCGGCTCGCGCGCTGCGCCGTGTAGACCACCTCCTTTCCGTTGGGCGCCCAGCCATGCGCGTACGACGGTGAGCTGTCCGTCACGAGCGTCGGCTCGCCACCGGCCAACGGGAGCACGTAGACCGTTGAGCCACCGCCGGGAACCCCGGTGCGAGCGCTGCTCACAGCCAGCATCTTGCCGTTGAAGGAAATGACGTGATCGTTGTTGTGTCTGACCACGCTCCCCGTGTTGAGCTGCTCGCGTACGCCGCCCTCGATCGGGATCGTGTAGAGTGCGCCGGCCTGGTTGAAGAGCAATCGCTTCCCATCGGGCATCCAGTTTGGCGCCTCGAAGCGGCCGGAGTCCTCATGGACTATTCGCCGCCTTCCGTCAACGAGGTCGAGGAGCTCGAGCCGGCTCGACAGAATGCCATCGCGAGAGCCGATGTACGGGTCGGGGACCGTCTTCTCCATCCGCACGTTCCACGCGATCCCTTCTTCCTGCACCGTGGAATCATGGCTGCAGACGAACAGTCCGGCGAGCGCGTCGTCGGGCATGTCGATCGCGTCAGTCCGGCCGACTTCCTGCAGCGGCTCGCCGGCGTTCGCGACGCGAAGGATGAACGTCTTCCCCGTTCGCTCGAGCTGCAGGATCTCCGCCTTCTTCTTGATGGCGAAGATCTCATCCTGCGGATCGCGCATGTAGGCGCCGCGAAGACGGCGCCATTGCAGCGCGGTGAGACCGTCACCGTGGACGACCGCACTCATGTGCGCAGCGTCCTCCTGTTCGCTCGCGCGCACCATCCAGCCGATCTTGCGGTGCGGATCCTTCCCCGCGCCAAGGAGCTTCACGTTCGCGGTGAGGATGAAGTCGCCCTTCACCTTGCTGTACGCGTACTGAAACTCGTCGCGGTTGAACCAGATATTGTAGCCGCCGCCCTTGAGCGAGTAGCTCTGGTCACCGGAGTTGAAGGTGGTGGCGCCCTTCACCGCGGGGTGGCCGATGTCCCGGTGTTGCTGAAAGACTCCCGTGGCGGCGCCCTGCGTCTGCTGGGCAAACCCGGCGGCCGAAGTGGCGCACAGGAGGAGGCCGGCAAGAATGGTGACTGGGCATTTCATCACGGGCGCGATCTCAGTGAGGTTGATGCACATCGTTCCGAACCCGAAGAAATGTGCGGAGTCGTGTAATGTGGCATACGTTTGCGATCCATGCTCAAAACACTTCTGTTGTTCCGGTAATCGCCTCGTGCGCGTTCGGACAATCGGGCCCGCCGGCGACGCCAGAGTCTATCCGCTTCACGCATCTTCAGCGAAACGGGCAGGCGGTGCAACTCATCAGCCTGTCGCACTACGCGCCAGCCTGGGTGAAGCGCGATGTGGCCCGCTTTCAACGCACGCGGCACGATTGCGACGAACGGCTTTCTCGGCCATCCGGGATTCCCCGCGCTCGACCGCTACACGCATCGGCGTTGTTACGTGTTGTCGCGCGGCCGGTCGACGGCGGAGATCGCAGTGTTCGACCCGACATCGAGTCTGTGGCTTGGGGATGCGGCTGCTGCTTCGTCGACCCTGAGGATTGCCCGCACACTGATGGAGCATCAGCGCGACTTCGATTGGGTGGATGAGACGTCGCTGACGTCGGTGCTCGCGCAGAAGCGCGCCACGCTCCTGAATCTGAGCGGACAGGGTTATCGGACGGTGCTCGTTCCTTCCGTCGGCGTCCTGTCGACGGGGGCAATCGAACGGCTTCACTCGTTCGCGCGCGCCGAGGGCACGCGCGCGGCGAACGACAAGATCGGAGGTATCGTCTCAGTGCGGCAGTCGACCAACGAAGCCTGGACCCCCCGCGCACTAATCAGCCGTGCGTGCCGCCACTTCCTCCACCGGATCCCTGCGACGAGCCTGAGCCGCCCGAGCCTTTCGCGCCCGTAGAGCCATACCCTGCCTTGTGGTCCTTGCTACTATCGGTCTTGCCCTGATCGGTGCCATGCTGGGCGTTCCCGCCGTGTCCGCCCGGCATGCCGTTCTTCTCCTCATGCTTCTTCTCTTTGTCAGTCATCGTGTTCCTAGAGTTGAGAGCGTTGCCGAAAGTAGATGCTCGACGCTGCATCACTCGTGCATAAGCGAGGCCCGTCGGTGAGAAGACGACGAGCGGTCGCCGCGCGAACAATCGCCTGCCCCGGGCCTCGAAGCGCTTTCACAATGCAGGAGAGCGGGCCACCAGCCTCTAACGCGCAACGGCCAGCTTGCGAAGCAGACCGAACATCAGGAAGTAGTTGCAGTACGCGCTACTACCGTTATGAAGAAGGGATGCATTGTGCAGCGAGCGCCAAACGCTTTACACCCATTTCAGGGTCGAATGGGCCCGGAGTGAGTCCCGAACCGCTCAGCCCGATGCGTGTACACACGGCATGAATGCGATATTTCATGAATCCCGTTGGCAACAGATGGCGCGCGTGAGGTGGCGACTCGCGATCACCGTGCTTGCCGGACTGCTCGCGCTGAGCGCGTGCGGGGCTGATGGTGGTACGCAGCAGTCCGTGGTCACTTCAGGCTCGCCGGCACGCGCGTCGCGTGACGTGCGCGACGATCGCAATGCGGCGCCCGCCACCGTGCGCCGCGCCGGCGTCGGCTTTCGCTCACGGCGCCAGCTCGCCGAGCATTTCGCCAAGCACGGCGCGGACTTCGCGCCGACGACCGTGCAGGCGTACCTTCGCGCGGCGCAGGCGCTGCGCGATGCGCCCGTTGGCGGGGCCATCGAGGAGATCCGGCGCGCCGACGGCACGACGTCGCGCTATGACCGCGCCACCGGTGCCTTTATCGCCGTCAACGCCGACGGAACGATCCGCACGTTCTTCAAGCCGAACAATGGCGAAGCGTACTTCCGCCGACAGGCGCAGCGCCTCCATTGAGACTCCGGAGCGACATATGACCTTGCACGACGACCGGCGGGACACGCACGATCCCGTCGTGCGATATCTCGCTGAGCGCGGAGTGTCCACCGGGCTGCGGGACACGGGCCTCCGCGGCATCGTGGCGAGGTGGGACGCCCTCGCCTCACGCGCCACGCGCTATGATCTCACGCTCGATGACTGGCTCAACGACCTCGATCTCCGCGACATCATCGCCGGCGCGATGTCGGTCGCGCCTGAGCCGGAGCGACAGGCGCTGCGATCGCTCCTCGAACGGGCGGACGGCCGCTTCCGCCGCGCGACGGTGGAGTCGGCGCGGCCGCTCGTGGCCGGCGCGGACCGCGCCGCGCAGTGGTGGTATCTGCGCCATCCTGCGCAGCCGGGACGCGGCATGCGCGACGATCTCGTTGCCGCCGGACTTCTGGCGCGTGCCTGAAGCGCTCGTATTCCTGACTTCGGTGCGCATGCTCCGGATGCAACTGGAACAGGAGACTTCGGTCGTGGGCCAGCACCTTGCCTCTCCGGATCAGCCCGAGCCGCGCTGCTAGCCGGGTTCGACCACGAGCTTGCCGCGCAGCATGTTCATGCCGCAGGTGAACGTGAATTCCCCGACCTTGTCTGGCGTGAACTCGATCGCTGTCGTCTTGAACGCGGGGAGTTGACGCGCGATCCCGAAGTCGCCGAAGATCACTTCCTCACTGCACGACGCCGTTTCGTCGCGATAGAAGTTCAGCTTCACGGAGCGCCCCTGCTTCACGACGATGAGATCGGGGCTGTAGCCACCTTTCACCGTGATCGTGAGCTCCTGTACACCGCCCGCTCCTGACGCGACTACCGTCCGTTCGCGCTCGCCGAAGAAGTACCACAGGATGAGCACGATCAGCAGGGTCCCTGCGGCGAGCACGGCGAATTGCATGGCGTCGAGATGCAGCGCGCTCATGCCGCCCCCCCCACCGTGAGCGTTGGCGGGCGGAAGCGTCGCAGCCGCAAGCTGTTCGTCACCACGGACACACTCGAGAACGACATCGCCGCACTCGCGATGACGGGCGACATGAGCCATCCCGTGAACGGATACAGCACGCCGGCCGCGATCGGAATGCCGACCACGTTGTAGACGAATGCCCAGAAGAGATTCTGTTTCACGGTGTCGATCGTCGCCTTGCTCAGCGCGATCGCTGCGACGACGCCGCGCAGATCGCCTCGCAGCAGGGTGATGTCGGACGCCTCGATGGCGACGTCGGTGCCGGTGCCGATCGCGATGCCGACGTCGGCCTGCGCGAGCGCGGGCGCGTCGTTGATTCCGTCACCGACCATGCCGACGATCTTCCCCTTCTCCTGAAGTGCCTTCACCTGACGAGCCTTGTCCTCGGGCAATACCTCGGCGAGCACGCGGTCGACCCCTACCTGCCGTGCCACGGCCGCCGCCGTTCGCTTGTTGTCCCCCGTCATCATCACGACTTCGAGACCGAGCGCTTTCATCGCCGCGATGGCACTTGCGGATTCGGGTTTCACTTTGTCGGCCACAGCGATCAGGCCGAGCGCTCGACCGTCAGCTCCCGCGAACATCGGCGTCTTTCCGTCCATTGCGAACGCTTCGGCTTGCGCCGCGAGCTCGGCGACGTCGATGCGCTGGTCCATCATGAGCTTCGCGTTGCCGAGGAGAAGCTTCCGTCCGCGGACTGTCGCGCGGATCCCATGTCCTGCCACGGCCTCGAACTCTGTGGGCTGCTCCAGCGTGAGCCCTCGCGCTTCAGCGCCCTTGACGATCGCCGTGGCGAGCGGATGCTCGCTGGATCGCTCGGCCGATGCGATCAACGTGAGCAGCTCGTCCTCGGATATACCGGTGGCTGCGACGACATCGGTGAGCGCAGGTTCGCCGGCCGTGATCGTTCCCGTCTTGTCGAGCACGATAGTCGTGAGCTTGTGTGCCGTCTCGAGCGCCTCACCGCCCTTGATCAACACGCCCGATTCCGCGCCCTTGCCGGTGCCGACCATCACCGCCGTCGGCGTCGCGAGACCGAGCGCGCACGGACAGGCGATGACGAGCACGCCGATCGCGTTCACGAATGCCAGAGTGAATCGGGTCTCTGGCGGAGACACGAGAAACCAGACGACGAACGTCGCCACGGCAATGCAGAGCACCACGGGCGTGAAGATTCCGCTGATCACATCCGCGAGTCGAGCGATCGGCGCTTTCGAGCCCTGCGCATCCTGAACGAGCTTGACGATCTGCTGCAGTGCCGTGTCCTTCCCGACTTTTGTCGCCTGAAACTGGAAGCTCCCCGTCTTGTTCATCGTCGCACCGAACACGTCGGTTCCTGGTCCCTTCTCCACCGGGAGGCTCTCGCCGGTGAGCATGGACTCGTCGACCGATGAGCTGCCGGTCGTGACTCGTCCGTCGACGGGGATCTTCTCACCCGGGCGTACGAGCACGACGTCGCCGGGTACGACTTCTTCGACGGCGATGTCCATCTCGCGCGAGGCGCCATTCAAGGGGCGCATCACGCGTGCCGTTTTGGCCTGAAGTCCGATTAATCGGCGGATCGCGTCACTCGTCTGTCCTTTCGCCCGGGCTTCGAGCAGTCGCCCGAGGAGAATCAGCGCGATGATGACACTGGCCGCCTCGTAGTAGAGCGGCACCATCGTCGATTGCCCTGCCATGGGCATACCGCTCGCCGCGCGCGCGAACAAACGCGGGACGAACGTGGCCAGCGCCGAATAGACATACGCGGCCCCGGTCCCGATCGCGATGAGGGTATTCATGTCCGCGGCGCGGTGGCGCAATGCGGCCCACGCGCCGCGATAGAACTGCGCCCCGCAGTAGAACACGACTGGCGTAGTCAGCACGAGCTCCACCCACGCTATCCAGGGCGCGTTGAAGATCGCGATCCGTCCGTGCGACATGGCGATGAGGAGCACGGGAGCCGACAGGACCGCCGCGATCCAGAAGCGGCGGCGCAACCCCTCGTATTCCGCACGCCGTGCTTCGGCCTCGGAATCCTCGGCGGACGCCGACCCGCCGCCGTTTGGGGTCTCTCGAGCGCGATAGCCGAAGCCCTCGATGGCGCGCCGGATTGCGCGCGCATCCGTGGAGGCGGATACGTATTCGACGCGCACCTGCATCGTCGCGAGGTTGAAGTTCGCCGCGACGACACCGGCGATGCGCGCCAGCGCCTGTTCGAGGGGAACGGCTGAGCCAGAGGGTCGGGCCGAGTCGTCGACGATGAACGCAGCCGTCGCCGTCTGCCCCGTCCCGTAGCCCGCATCCTTGACGCGGTCCATCAGCGCGCGGACGCCCGTCGCCGCGGGATCGTACTCCACCGTGGCGCGTTGGGTCGCGAGGTTCACTCCGGCCTTCGTGACACCGGGCGCCTTGGCCAGCGCGCGCTCGATCCGACTCGCGCAGGCAGCGCAGGTCATCCCGGTGATCGGGAGGTCGATGCGCTCGCCGCGTCCGTCTGGTGTGGAGTGGTCGTGGCGTTCGGTGTGCGGGATTGCCGTGGCGGTTTGTGGAGCGCCCGTGGTCTCCGTGACAGCGTCCGGGTCAGGCATCGGACCGAGCGATGCCATCGCCGGCGTAACGAGCTGGCTCGGCGTCGAATCGGGTCTGGCAGGCCGCCGAGCAGAAGTAGTATGTCTGTCCCAGGTAGTCCGCATGCCCGTGCGCAGAGGCGGAGTCGATGCTCATACCGCACACAGGATCTGTGACGCTGTGTGGTGCTGCCGCTTCGTGTGTCATCGGATTGTCTCCTGCGTCCTATCGGGCGCTGGTGTAGATGAGATTGACGAGCTCGTCGTACATCTGCTCCGCCGCTTCGGGCGTGGATCGGATCGCTGACGTAGCGCAATGGGTCAGGTGATTCCGCATGAGCCCTCGACCGACCGATCGGAGCGCCTCGTGCACCGACGTGATCTGCGTGAGGATATCGGCGCAGTAGCGATCCTCATCGACCATCCGCTGTAGCCCTCGCACCTGCCCCTCGATCCGGCGCAGCCTGACGAGATTCCGCGCTTTGATGTCCGGATCGACTGCGGTGGCCTTGCGCCCTCCGTGCGCCTCGTCGCTCGCATCCGACGCGCTGCAGCCGCAGCCACACGACGCGGTGACGCTCGACTCCGCGTCCGCGCGAGTGGATGCGGCAACTCGCTTGGGCGCCCGCGTAGTATCGACTGCTCTGGCCCCAGTGGCCCCGCGGCCGGAACGTCGCGCGGGCGTCACTAGGACCGCGCCGAGAGACGGGCGGGATAGCCCGCCTGCGCGACCGTTTCGAGAATGCTGGGAAGTGGCGTCCGCCGCTCATCGAACGCGATTCGCGCTTCGCCGACGCGCAGTGCCTCAGTCGTCACACCATCGATGCTCTCCAGCGCGCGCTGAACGCTCGCGATACAACCGCCGCAGTGCATGCCGTCGATCGTGAGATTGGCCTGTGTCATGAGTGTGCTCCAGGGGCTTTTATGCATAGGGGCT
>JBDSDB010000216.1:0-75523 GCA_039920785.1 Gemmatimonadaceae bacterium | reverse complement strand
GTCCGATGACGCGTGGGGTCAGACTGCCAACGGCAGAAGGCTCACCAGGACGGAGCGCCGCGACGCTGCCGGGCGAGATCCGCGTGCGCGGAGGCCAGGCGATCGCTTCACTGGGCGAGCGCGTCGGCCTCGCGCTCAGCGGTGCGTCGACCCACGTTCTGGGTTCCCCGCGGGGAGTACGGCGCGAGCTGCGCGGCAACGTAACGCGCGTCACATCCGCGGCGCGTGCGCACTTCGCGAGCGGGATCCTTCCCGGCCTGCGCGACGTGTCGGCGACCGTTGCCACGTTGCGCCGCGCCTGCCCCGACGCCGAGTCGGGCACGCGTTGCCGGGCCGATCGGAGCGTGGATGGCGTGTTCGACCTGTTGGGGCACGAGCGCGTCTCGTTCGGCAGCCCGATTGACTGGCACCTGGATCCGTCGAGCGGAATGCAGGCACCGCGACGGCACTGGAGCAGGATCTCGTATCTCGAACCGTCCGTCGTTGGCGACTACAAGCTGCTCTGGGAGGTCAACCGGCACCAGCATTTCGTCACGCTGGGACAAGCGTACGCCTACTCGCGCGACGCGCGGTACGCGGTCGCCTTCGTCGAGCAGCTCGTCTGCTGGATCGACGAGAATCCGCCGCGCGTCGGGATCAACTGGGCGAGCAGCCTCGAGGTGTCGTACCGCGCGATCTCGTGGGTGTGGGCGCTGCAGCTGTTCGCCGAGGCGCCCGAGCTCACGGACGAGGTGCTCGCCATCGCACTCGAGTCGCTCCGCCGGCATGCGACGCACATCGGGCGCTATCTGTCCACGTACTACAGCCCGAACACGCATCTCACGGGTGAGGCACTCGGCCTGCTCTACCTCGGGACGGCGCTCCCGTTGTTCGAGGACGCGCCGCGCTGGCGCACACTGGGTTGGAACATCCTGCGCGAACAGCTGTTCCGACAGGTGCGCGCCGACGGCACCTACTTCGAGCAGGCGCTCTACTATCATCGCTACACCACGGACATCTACCAGCACGCGCTGATGCTGGCCGACGCCAACGGCTGGGCGCGCGACGCGGCGATGTGGGAGCGGACGGAGCGGCTGGCCGAGTTCCTGATCCACGCCGTGCATCCCGATGGCACCGTACCACTCGTTGGCGACGACGACGGGGGCCGGCTGATGCGCCTCGACGCGCTCGCCACGCGCGACGCCCGCCCGACGCTGGCCACCGGTGCCGCCCTGTTCGGCCGGAGCGACATGCGCTCCATTGCCGGCGGCGCGGTGGAAGAGTGTCTCTGGCTGCTGGGCGAGACGGGAGCGGCGGCACTCGCGTCGCGGCCGCCCGTGCCGCCCAACGGCGGCTCTCGCGCATTCGTCGACGGTGGCTTCTACGTGATGCGCGACGGATGGGACGCCACCTCCACGTGGGCACTGATCGATGCCGGTCCGCATGGCTCGCTCAACTGCGGCCACGCGCACGCCGACGCACTTGCCATCGAGCTGTCCACGGGAGGGCACACCGTACTTTCCGACTCCGGCACGTTCAGCTACACGGGAGAGGAGCGCGCAGCATTCCGGGCGACGTCGACACACAATACCGTGACCGTGGACGGTGAGAGCTCCTCCGTGGTAGGCGGGTTGTTCCACTGGCGTCACGTCGCGCGGTCGACGACCGCCGCGTGGGCGGCGACACCCTCGTTCGACTACTGGAGCGGATCCCAGGACGGCTACGCGCGACTCGCCGATCCGGCGATTCACGAGCGGCGCGTCCTGTTCGTGCACGGACGCTACCTCGTCGTGCTCGATGCGATCGACGCGAAGGCCGCGCACGAGTGGACGGCTCACTGGCACGTTGCCGCCGGACTCGAGGTACAGCGCGGCGGCGCGGCGGATGCGCAGATCGTGCATCCCGCGCGCGACGAGATCGCCCTGCTCAAGCTGTTGGTGCTCGGCGACGGGCGATTGTCGGTAGGCCCATCGTGGAGATCGGAGAGCTATGGCGCGCGGATCGAGGCGCCGAGCTTCTCGTACAGCTCCTCGGGCGCTGGCCGGCAGACGGCGGTCACCCTGCTCGTCCCCGGGTCGGCGCGCTCACGCGCGCTCCAGTCGGGCGAGGAAGGGGCGGACGTCGTCGGATCGAATTTCCGCGACACGGTAGTGCGGCGCGGCGCGGCTCCCGTGCTCGAGCTGTCCGGCGTGTCGAGCGATGCGGAGTGCGCGATCGTCTGCCGCGGAGTGGGCGACATCGCCGAGCGGATTTTTCTGATGGGGGCGTCCTACGTGGTGGGCACGGGCCCCGAACGCTGCCCGGTCGCGCCGGGAGCCCTCTTCTCGGCGCGTCTCGAGCTCGGCATGTGGGTCGCCGAGTCGGATCGCGCTCGTCCTTCAGTGCAGGTCTGACGACATGTGTGGCATCTGCGGCATCGTGATCCCGGATCAGTCCTCGCGTTCCATCGACGAGGGAGCGTTCACTCGTCTGCGCGACACGATCTCGCACCGCGGGCCCGACGGCTTCGGTGTGTTCATGGATCGCGGAGTGGCGCTGGGCCACCGCCGGCTGAGCATCGTGGACGTGGCGCACGGCCACCAGCCGATGGCGAGCGACGACGGCGCACTGCAGCTCGTGTACAATGGCGAGGTGTTCAACCATCCGACGCTGATGGCGCAGCTCCAGTCGGAGGGCGTGCAGTACAAGACGCACTGCGACACGGAGACGGTGATCCGGATATTCGAGCGGCGCGGAGAGGCGACGCCCGAGGAGCTCCGCGGGATGTTCGCGTTCGCGATGTGGGACCGGCGGACGCGCACACTCACGCTGGCGCGCGACCGGTTCGGGGTAAAGCCGCTGTACTACGCGCTGCTCGACGACGGAACACTCGTCTTCGGCTCCGAGATGAAGGCGATCCTCGCGAGCGGCATGGTGCGCGCCTCGTTGCGCGAGGACGCGCTGCCGGACTATCTGGCGAACCACGCGACCACAGGGGAAGGCACGCTGCTGGCCGGGATCAAGCGCCTGCTGCCGGGTCACACGCTCGTGTGGCAGGATGGAACGATCCGTACTCGCCGATACTGGGATCTGCGCTTCGAGGCCGAGGCCGAGGAGACGCGTCCGGACGACGAGCTGATCGCCGAGTACGGGGAGCGCCTGAAGGAGGCGGTGCGTCTGCGGCTCATGGCCGATGTCCCGCTGGGCGCGTTCCTGTCCGGCGGCATCGATTCGGCGGCGATCACGGCGCTGATGAGCCAACTCGTCGACGAGCCGATCAAGACCTTCTCGGTCGGCTTCGCGGAACGAGAGGCGAACGAGCTGGAATACGCACGGATCGTCGCGAGAAAGTTCGGCACCGACCATCACGAGGTGCTCGTCTCGCCGGAGCAGTTCTTCGGGGCCCTGCCCTCGCTCGTGTGGCACGAGGACGAGCCGATCGCGCATCCGTCGAGCGTGGCGCTCAACTTCGTGTCGCGCCTGGCGGCTGAGCGGGTGAAGGTGGTGCTCACCGGCGAGGGAAGCGACGAGACGCTCGCTGGATACGGGCGATACACCAAGACGATCATGAACATGCGCCTGGGCGGCGCGTATCAGTCGGCGACTCCGTCGGCGTTCCGCTCGCTCGTGCGCCATGGGATCGAGGCGCTCCCGGCATCTCGAACACGGCAGCGCGCGCTGCGCACGTTTCTGGCGCGGCCGGCCACACTCGAGGCGCTGTATCTCGACAATTTCGCCGTCTTTTCGCGGGAGCAGCAGAAGGGGCTGCTCTCGCCGGCGCTGCGCCACCGCATTCCGAGCGATGATCCGTACGCCACGGCGACGCAACTCATGGCCGGCTCGGACGCCAAGACGCTCCTCGACCGGCTGCTCTACGTCGACACCAAGACCTACCTGCACGAGCTGTTGATGAAGCAGGATCAGATGAGCATGGCCGCATCGATCGAGAGCCGGGTGCCGTTCCTCGACCATCCGCTGGTGGAGTTCACGGCGCGGCTTCCCGAACGGCTCAAGATCCGGGGCCGCACGACCAAGTTCATTCTCCGCGAGGCGATGAAGGACATTCTTCCCGGCGAGATCCTCACGCGGGGCAAGATGGGCTTCCCGGTGCCAGTCGGTGCATGGTTCCGCGGGCGGTATCGCGGTATCATCGACGAGCTCGTACTGTCGCCCCGCGCGTTGGATCGCGGACTGTTCGATACGGACGCCGTCCGCTCGACAGTGTCTCGCCATGCGGCGGGAGAGGATCACTCGGAGCGGCTCTGGTCGCTGGTGAACCTGGAGATCTGGCATCGCGTGGTGGTCGAGGGCGAGCCTGCCGATCAGCTGCACCTCCTCTGACGGGATCGCCCCACCCAAGCCTCATGCACATTCTCTGGCTCAAGAACGAACTGCTCCACCCGCTCGACAAGGGGGGCCGCATCCGCACGTACGAGATGCTGCGCCGCCTGCGCGATCATCATCGCGTCACGTACGTCGCGCTCGACGACCACTCGAGCACGGCCGAGCAGCGTGCGCGTGCGGCAGAGTACTGCGACGAGCTGGTGCTCGTGCCCTGGCGCGCCGCACCGCTCAAGAGCTGGCGCCGAGCGCTCGCGATCCTGGCGAACGCATTCTCTTCACTGCCGTTCGCCGTCGCACCGTATCGCTGCAGCGCGATGACCGAGGCGATCCGCGCGCGGTGCGCCGGCCCGGATGGCGCGGATGTCGTGGTGTGCGACTTCCTCATTCCCGCGCTCAACGTGCCCGACGGGCTGCCCTGCCCCGTCGTGCTGTTCCAGCACAACGTCGAGGCGATGATCTGGGAGCGGCGCACGCTCGTGGCGGGCAATCCGGTGCTGCGCGCCTACATGGGCGAGCAGTGGCGTCGCATGCGGCGCGTCGAGCGGGACCAGTGCCTTCGGTTCGACCACGTCGTCGCCGTGTCGCCGGAAGACGCCGCAGTGTTCCGCGAGCAGTACGGCGTGCAGCGGGTCTCCTCGGTGCCGACCGGGGTCGACACGGACTTCTTTCGCCCAACGGGCACAGTCGCGCAGACGCCGGGCAACATCGTGTTCACCGGCTCGATGGACTGGATGCCGAACGAGGACGGGATGACCTGGTTCGTCGGCGAGGTGCTGCCGCTGATCGAGCGCGCGGTGCCAGGCGTGACGCTCACCATCGTGGGGCGCAATCCGACGGCGCGCGTGCGCGCGCTCGCCGACGGTCGTTCCCACGTGCGCGTCACCGGCACGGTGCCCGACGTCCGGCCCTTCCTCGAGGAGGCGGCGGTCGTGGTGGTGCCGCTCCGCATCGGGGGTGGCACGCGCATCAAGATCTACGAAGCGATGGGGATGGAACGTGCGGTCGTCTCCACGACGATCGGTGCCGAGGGTCTCGACGTGGCGAACGATCGCCACATCCTGCGCGCCGATGACGCCTCCGCGTTCGCCGACGCCGTCGTCTCGCTCCTTCAGTCCACGGAGCGCGCATCCGAGATCGGACGCGCCGCCGCGGAGCACGTGCGAACCCACTTCGGCTGGGCGTCGGTCGCCGACCAGTTTGCCGAGCGCTGTCTCGCCGCTGCCGCGTCCGTCCCGGACCGGCCGATTCCCGCCATGTCAATGAGCTCGTCATGAACACTACCGTCAGTGTATTTGGTCTGGGGTACGTGGGCTGCGTGTCCGCCGCCTGCTTCGCCAAGGAGGGGCATCACGTGGTCGGCGTGGACGTGAGCACCGCGAAGGTCGACATGATCAACGCGGGGACGAGCACGATCCTCGAGGTGGGAATCGGAGAGCTCGTGGCGGAGATGGTGGGCGCGGGCCGCCTGCGCGCCACGACCGACGTGGGGGACGCGGTGCGGTCATCGACCGTCTCGCTCATCTGCGTCGGCACGCCCAGCCGGCCGAACGGCAGTCTCGACCTGCAGTACATCGAGCGCGTGTGCACCGAGATCGGCGCCACGCTGAAGACCATCGATCGGTGGCACACCATCGTGATCCGGAGCACGGTGCTGCCGGGCACCGTGGACGGCACGGTGATCCCCGCGCTCGAGCGAGCGTCCGGGAAGAAGTTCGGCGAGGATTTCGGGGTGTGCAGCAATCCGGAGTTCCTGCGCGAAGGGTCGTCGATCAAGGACTTCTACGCGCCGCCATTCACGCTGATCGGCGCGCACGACACGCGCAGCGCCGACGCGGTGCGGGCGCTGTACGACGGCATCGACGCGCCGGTGCACGTGGCGGCGATGGGGGTGGCGGAGACGGTCAAGTACGCCTGCAACTCGTTCCACGCCGTCAAGGTGACGTTTGCCAACGAGATCGGCGGCGTCTGCAAGGCGGTGGGCGTGGACAGCCACGAGGTGATGCGCATCTTCTGCGAGGACACGAAGCTCAACATCTCGCCCGCCTATCTGCGGCCGGGCTTCGCGTTCGGCGGCTCCTGTCTGCCGAAGGACGTGCGGGCGCTGAGCTACAAGGCTAGGCAGCTCGACGTCGACACGCCGATGATCGCCGCGGCGCTGGACAGCAACCGCAAGCTCATCGAGCGCGCGTACACGACGATCCTCGGCACCGGCGCGCGCCGCATCGGTATCCTCGGCATGTCGTTCAAGGCGGGTACCGACGACCTGCGCGAGTCGCCGATGGTGACGTTGATCGAGATGCTGATCGGCAAGGGGATGGAGGTGGCGGTGTTCGATCGGGACGTGTCGAGCGCCAACCTCATCGGCTCCAATCGCGAGTACATCGAGAAGGAGATTCCGCACATCTGGTCGCTGGTGGACGACTCGATGGAGCGCGTCGTCGAGCGGTCGCAGGTCGTCGTGATCGGCAACGCGACGCCGGCGTTTCGCCAGGTCGAGTCGCAGTTGAAGGAAGGACAGATCGTCGTCGACCTCGTGCGCGCGTTCGGAGACCGGTTGTCGGACGGCACGCAATACCTCGGCATCAACTGGTGAGCCGTCTGTTGGCAGGGGTGGATCGTCTGGCCCGATGCTGAACGGCGTGAAAAGCAGAGCGGGCCGCATCGTCATCGATGCGGCCCGCTCTCTTTCTGCTGCTGTTGCAGCGTGCCTGCTTACGGGGCGACTACCGCGTACTGCGTCGCGCCGGTGACCTTGCTGACGTCGGCGCCCATCGGGCGGCTGTCGTAGCCCATCGTGAACGTCGACGGCATGCTCGAGGGGCAGAGCGTCGTCGTCGGCAGGTTGTTGCAATCGCCGCCGACGATGACATTGTACTTGAACATCGAGGAGGGTGCGAAGTTCGCCAGCGCCAGGGTGCCAGAGCCGCCCGCCGCGAACACGCCGTACTGGCCGTTGTAGACCGCGTTCGAGTGGAACGTCATCCGCTGGATGGCCGCGCCATCGAACAGGATCGCCTGCATGCTCTGTCCAGCGTTGTACGTGGTGTTGTGGAACATCGCGACGTCCGAGAGCCCGTTCAGCAGCTGCCAGGCGATCCCGTCCGCCGAGTACGGCGAGACGTTGACGTTCTCGATGATGTTGTCGTAGACGGTGAAGCGGGCGGACAGGATGGTGGGGCGAGGATCGACCGCGCTGTACTGGCCCGACAGGCTGAACACGGACCCCGTGTTGCGGATCCGGTTGTAGCGGATCGTGATGTCCTGCGAGGTCGTCCACGGCGTGTCGTTGTCCTGGTTCTCGGCCTTCATCACGAACGCGAAGCCGTTCTGGGCATCGGCCCAGTTGTTCTCGACGACGTTGCCCTCGATGAGGAGGCGCTTGACGTGCTTCGTCTCGACCAGGTTCTTCGCCTGCCAGATGCCCTTCCACGAGAGCGGGCGCATGATGTGGTTGCCGCGAACCGTGATGTCCGAGGGCGAACCGTTGGTGACGGTGAAGCTGCCGCCGCCGAAGACGATGACCTCGTGGCCGCCCTCGAGGTGGTTGTTCTCGATGAGGAAGGGGCCGGGGCCATTCCACCCCGCGATGGCCTGCGAGTCGCCGCCGTTCCCGTGGCACTGCGCGAACCACGAATCCATGATCGCGGTCTCGCCCGAGTTCAGTGCGAGACAGCGCGACACACTCGTCGTCGGAGTTCCGTGCAAGTACACGCGGTCGAGAATGAGATGATGCGCCGTGTTCGCCGCCGTCTGAGTGAAGTCGCCGGCGCCGAACCGGATCAGCGCATTCAGCTGCGCCACCGCCGTGGTCACTCCCATCTCCACGCCGACGAACCGATAGTGGTGCGCGCCGAGCGCCGTGACGATCAGCGACTCGTTGAACGGACTGGAGGAGATGATCTTCGCCATCGGCACCGCCAGTGACGGCGTCATGCGCGTGCCGGGGGCAGGCAACGTCCCATCTGTGCGAATGACAATCCACGCCGTCGACGTACCCTTGTTGGGCAGCGTGAAATTGCCGGTGTAGGTCGCGCCGGGCGCGAGCAACAGTTCATCACCCGGCACTGCGGCGTCGATCGCGGCCTGAAGATTGGCGGTGGCCGCAAGGCGCACCTGGCGCGTCGCGGTAGGATAGCCCGTGACGACCGCCAGACGCGGCAGCTCAGCGGGAGTGGAGACACCGTACGGGGAACCGTTCGCCGGCACCGGAACGGGATCAGGATTCGGAACGACCACGGTGGCCGAGTCAGTGACCGACACCGTGATGCTGCGCGTGACGGTGTCGGCCTTGGCGTAGATGACCACCGAACCGACGCCGCGGCCCGTGAGCACGCCGGTCGACGTGATCGTCGCGACATTCGTCGGCGCCGAGGACCAGAAGATGGGCACGCCGGAGATGGACGTTCCGACGGGGTCGCGCACCACTCCAGACACCTGTGTCCCCTCACCGATCTTGAGCGTCGATGCGCTCGTGGTGATGGAGATCATGTGCACGGCCAACGTGGGAGCGGCCGCGGTGAACACTGCACTGCCGGTCTTGCCGCTCACACCGGCCGTGATCGCGACGGAGCCAGCCTTGACCGACATCACCGTACCGTTCGCATCGACGGAACCAATCGTCGCATCGGACGACACCCACGTGACGGCGCGGCCAGTGAGGACGTTGCCCGCCGAGTCCTTGACGGTGGCGGTCGCCTGCGTCGACTGTCCGATGACGACAGGTGAGAGAGCGAATGAAACGGCGACGGTGGCAACGGACGCCGGCGCATTCGCGGGCGCGGTCACCGTCAACACGGCGAATCCGGACTTGCCTTCCGACATGGCGGTGATGCTGGTCGAACCCGCCTTGAGCGCGGTGACCAATCCAGACGAGCTCGCGACCGACGCAACCGACGGATCGCTCGATGTCCAGGCGATCGTGCGACCTGTGAGATGGTTGGACGAGACATCCAGCGGCTGTGCGTTCGCCTGCGTGGTCTGCCCGACGACGAGAGACGACGCGTTGAGCGTCACGGCGACCGTCGCGACCGGCACGCCCGTCGTGGGGACGGCGCTCACGGTCACTGGCACTTGTGCCTTCTTCGTCTCCGCGATGACGGTCACGATCGTCGAACCCGTCTTCACCGACGAGACCAGTCCGGTGCTGCTGACGGTGGCGACGCTCGCGTCGGCGACGCTATAGGAGACGGTGCGGCCCGTGAGGACCACGCCGTGTACGTCCATGGTCGTGGGGACGAGCTGGACGCTCTGGCCGGCGACGAGCGCGACGGCCGCCGGTGAGACCGTGACGCTACCGATGGCTTTCTGCACCACCTTCACGGCGGTGATACCGGTCCGCCCATCGACGCTCAACCGCACGTCGGTACGACCGATCGATCGGCCTGTGACGGTGGCCGCGCCGGTGAGCGGCGCGATCTCCGCCGAGCCGGATGTCCATTCCACATTGCGCGTGCTGATGTCGACGGTCGCGCCGTCGCTGTCGATGACGCGGTAGGGAAGCTTCACCGACTCCGTCAGGCTGATCGCCGTGGTATCGGAGTCGAACGCCACCTGGCGGATCGAGCTCCGAACGGTGACGGTCGTCGAGGCGCTGACGCCGCGGCTCGCCACGGTCACGGTCGACTTGCCGGAGCGGAGTGCGTAGACCACGCCTGCCTGCGTGACGATGGCGATGGTCGGGTCGGAGCTCGTCCACGTCGTGGGCGAGGAGCTCGCACCGGATACAGACGGCAGGATGGCGCTCAGCTGCAGCGACTGATCGACGGTGAGCGTATCGGCCGAGCGAGACAGCGCGATGGGAGATGGTACGGGGACCGTCGGTGTGGTGGGAGAGGTGACACCTGGGGCACTGGTGCCCTTTTCTCCACACGCTGCAGCGACGAGCGAAAGCACGACCAGGGCGGTCGCACCACTCCAAGAATGGCGACGCATACGACTTTCCTCCGAGGACTCGTTCGGCGGCCCGACTAGCGTGGCGAACGTTGGTTCGCGGTAGCCTCGTAGCTTTGCGTCCCCGGCTTTCGCCGAGTTTGCCTTTGTCGCGGTCCCTCCTCAGAGGGAAAGCGATCCTGCCGGTCAACTACTGTGATTGGTGCACTGTGATGCTGCGGACACGGCCCAAGCTGACGACTTTTTCCGAAGAGCAACCGCACGTACCGGTCTGCGTACGTCACACTTCGTTCACAACACTTGGCGTGCGCGACGCGAGGATCCGCATCGCTAACGTTGATACGACGAGAGAATGAAGAGCGCGTCACAGTGGCACTCATATGTTCCCCGAAGAGGGAACGAACCGGCCATTTGCGCTGTCTGGAGGTGGTACGGGAAGGGTGGTTCGAACCGCTCCTGGGCGTGCTGCCGAGCGATTCGGGTCATGCTACGACATACCCTGACAAAACTCTGTGCGCGCTGTCACGCCGGTGATGTGTCGCGGCGCGGACGCGCGCCACGTTCGCGAATGAGCACTACGGCGCGACGACCGCCTTCCTCGTCTCGAGCTCCACGCGGTCGATGTCGGCGCCGATGTCGCGGCCATCACGGCCGCGCTGGCGATAGCGCGATGCATCGAGCCGATAGTCCTCGGCGGCAACATCCCTGAATCCGACCTCGCTCATGCCCGCCGAGAAGTAGTTGTTCACCGGATAGTCGGCGGGCTCTCCTCCACCGACGAACAGATTGTGCGTCACGAGGGAGCCAGGGGCATAGGTCGTCAACGACGGCGTACCTTCACTCGTGCCACCGCCTTTGATGCCGTACGCGCCGTGTTGCAGCACGTTCGAGTGCAACACGAGGCGCTGCACCACTGGCAGTTGCCCGAGGACGACGGCAGATGAGTTTCCGTTCGCGCTCGTCACGGTGTTGTGCATCATCACGATGTCCGTGAGCTCTCCGAGGAGCTGCAATGTGTGGCCATCTCCGCTGAACGGCGCGAAGTTGACGTGCTCCACGAGATTGTCGGAGATCACGATCCGCGCCGCCGGCAGCCGCGTGCTGTACTGGGGTCCGGCGGCGAGGCTGATCACGTTGCCCGTGTTGCGAATCTTGTTGTAGCGGATCGTGATGTCGGACGACTGCGTCCATGGTGTGTCGCCGACCTGGTTCTCCGATTTGATGACGAAGGCGAATCCCGCCTGGGCGTCATTCCAGTTGTTCTCGAGCACATTGCCCTCGATGAGCATGCGGTGCACGTGCTTCGTCTCGATCAGATTCTTCACCTGCCATTCGCCGGGCCGATAGAACCCTGGCGCACCAGTGCGCCGCCACGCGAGCGGGCGCGTGATGTGGTTTCCCCGCACGGTGATGTCCGACGGCGATCCATCGGCCTGCGTGAACGAGCCGCCCCCGAAGGCGATCACCTCGTGACCACCCTCGAGATGGTTGTTTTCGATGAGGAACGGGCCCGGTCCATTCCACCCTGCGATCGCCTGAGAGTCACCGGCGTTTCCGTGGCAGTCGGCGAACCATGAATCGATCACGGCCGTCTGCGCGGAGTTGAGCGCAAGGCACCGCGAGACACTCGTCGTCGGCGTGCCGTGCACGTAGGCGCGATCGATGATGAGGTGATGTGCGGTATTCGCCGCCGTCTGGCTAAAGTCGGAGCCGCCGAACTGGATGATCGCACCGAGGCTCGTGACGGCCGAGGTAACGCCCATCTCGACCAGGGTAAACCGATAGTGGTGCGCGCCGGGGGCGGTCGTGATGAGCGACTCGTTCAAGTCGCTCGTCGAGACGATGCGGGCGAGCTGGTTCGATGCCGCGGCGCTCGGCGTCATTCGCATCGATGGGAGCGTGACCACGGAGTCCGACCGGATGACGATCCACTGCGACGAGGTGCCCTTGTCCGGAAGCGTGAAGTTGCCATAGTAGGTCGCGCCCCGTGCGAGGAGGAGCTCGTCGCCCGGCTGCGCGGCGTCGATCGCGGCCTGGAGGTCCGCGCCGTCCGGCACGCGCACCGCTCTGGTGGCGGAGGGATACGCGATCGCGACCGTCTCCCGCGGAAGCTCGGCCAGCTGCGCGGGGATCGACGTCGATGCGGAATCCGATGACAGCGTGTCCGACGTGCTGGCCGGCGGGAGGGTGTCGGGACCCGCACTGCTTGGCACGGTGTCCGCGCGCGGCAACTCGACGACCGTCGCCTGCCTCGGCGCGCCGACAGGCTCGCACGCCTGCACTGCGCTCGCGGTGGATGCGATGACCAGACACGAACAGACGCGGTACAGCGAGCTGCGTCGACGGGCGAAGCGCATCAACAGGCATGTGCGGCGATCTGCGGCCGCGCCTCGAATGGCGTCGGGTTCGATCGGTGGCGGCGGTACGGCAGCTGCGGGGACCCAGCGGTGCTGCGTACTGCGGCGCGGTCGCCAGGACGCCCGTTGCTTCAGAGCGTTCGCGATTCGCGATGCTGCGTGTGGCCTACGACCGCCGACCCTCGGTCGGCGTCAGTACTGGGACAACGTACCCTCGGCCCGCGCGCGTCGCAGCGCGTGCGTCATCGCCAAGGAGCCGAGAGCCAGGAAGGCCACACAGAACATGGCGAGAATTCCGACGTCCGGCAACACGGCCCGGAGCGGAGTTCCACCGATGACGAGCTGTCGCACCGCTCGAATCCCGTAGGTCATCGGAACGAGCCCGGAGAATTTACCGAGCCACGACGGAATGAGCGATGGCGGATAGGTGACTCCGCCGAGGATCGCGGATCCGAGGATCGCGATGGTCTGCAGCGATGCGGTGCGTCGATACGCGATGATCATCCCGCCAGCGATCATGCCGACGCCGAAGTATGTGACGACGATCACACCGAGGATCAGCATCGCCGCCGGCACGTTGGCCCAATGCGGGTGAAATCCGAAGACGGTTGCCGCGAGCAGTACGACGACGCAGCGCGTCATCGCGAAGAGAATCTCGTAGCCCGTGAGACCGACGAGCAATGCGGCAACCGGCGAGGGCGTGCTGAAGATCAGCTCGAGGGTGCCCGTGGAGATTCCGCGCTCGAACGCGCGTGGGAGTGAGTCGACGGCGGCCGCGAGCAGGAGATACGCGATGGTTCCGAGCACGAGGAACCCGAACAGGTCGCCGCCCTGCTCCGCGATCGTCGGCGCCAGATACGGATTCAGGGTGCGGCCGATGTAGTACGTCGGCACGATCTGGAGCGCGAGTCCCGCGACGGAGACGAGCATCGCGAGGCGATAGCTCGCGGCCGTGAGGAAGGTGACGCGAATGAGCGCCCAGGCACTACGCATGCGCCGGCGCCTTGCCGTGCGTGGCGACGATGCGCTCGATGAGCTCAGCGAGCGACAGCTCCACCCGATCGAAGCCGACCACCGGTACCCCTGCCCTGGTGAGCGCCGCGAGCAGCTCGGCCGCGGCGTCGACGCCGCCCGGCACGTGGCACTCCACCGACGTCCACCCCTCGTGGTCGATCTCGCCCACGGCGCGGTTGATGATCACTCCCGACGCCTCGAGATCGCGCCATGCAGGATGCGCCGGGTCGCGCGTCCGCACGCGATACCGCTCATCGCTGAACTCGCGTTCGAGCGCGGCGGCTGGCCCCACGGCGAGCAGACGGCCCTTGTTCAGCACCGCGACGCGGTCGCACAGCCCGAGCGCCTCCTCGGCGCTGTGCGTCGCCATCACGACGGTGCACTTGGCCGGTCCGGCGACCTCCTCGCGCAGGAACTGCCGGAAGTCGCGCGCCGACACGGGGTCGAGGCTGCGCGTGGGCTCGTCGAGCAAGAGCACGCGAGGCTTGATCAGCAGCGCGCGGGCGATGAGCAGTCGCTGCCGCATGCCCGACGAATAGGTGCCGACCGGCCGCTGCTCGGCGCCTCGAAGGCCAACCACGCCGAGCACTTCGTCCACGCGCGCGGCCAGCGTGGGGCCGCGCAGCGAGTAGAGCGTGGCGAACAAACGAAGATTTTCCAGGGCGGAGAGTCGCCAGTGCAGTCCCCGCTCATCCGCGGCAACCGGCGCCACCATGCGTCTCACTTCGCGCGGCTGGCGCATGACGTCGGCCCCGTACACCGAGGCCGTACCCTCGTCGGGCGAGGTGAGCGTCGCGAGCATCTTGAAGAGCGTGGTCTTGCCTGCGCCATTGGGCCCGAGCAACCCGAAGAATTCGCCAGGCTGCACCTCGCACGAGACGTCCTCGACCGCATGCACCCAGGTGGCACCGCGCGGATGCTTGATCGTCTCCATGAAACCGCGTCGTACCTGGAATCGCTTGGAGATGTTCTGGAGCCGGAGTGCCGGCTCGCCCGATCCGATGATCGGCGTCGAGCCGATCACGGGTGCGACAGCCGTCACGTGGATGCGCTCTGCATGGTGGGCGCGATCGCGACGTTCGCCGCATGCCACGCCATGATCTGCTCCACGACCGCGCCGAGCTTGTCGTAGTCGCGTGTGACACGGAGACGATACACCGGCGTGCTCTCCGCCACGGCCACCACGGCGTCGAAGACGGTCGCGGCCTCGGGGCCGCCGAGCAGGGTGCCGATCTTCGTCTGCGCGAGGAGCCCGAACACGCATTGCGGTCCAGCGATCGCCTGGCGCTCCACCGGCTCGGCGATCGTGCCCGCGGCCACGGACTCCAGCAGGTAGAGCGCGGCGAGCGGTGCGCGCGAGGTGTGCCGCGCGTCGGTGGCCAGCTGCGCGAAGGTCGCCTTGATGTCCGACGATCCCGCGACCGGCTCGGGCGCGGAGAGCCAGTCCGCCGAGTCGCGAAAGAGCCGTACGCTCTGCACGCCGGGCCGAACCATCGGAGGCGGTCCGGGGTCGATCACGACGGTGTCGTCCGTCATGAGTGGGGCGCCCGCCCGCATCAACGCGAACGCGAGAGTGGACTTGCCATTTCCCTTGGGCGCGAGGAACGCGACGGCACCCGCCTCGAGCGCTACGGCGCTCCCGTGCAGCGACAACCAGCTCGCCGCGTGCAGCGCGAGCGCGAGCACCCGTCCCAGGACGTCGAGCCGCACGGCCTCGAGATCGGCCGACGCCGGGCGGCGCCACCAGATCTCACGGCCGTCGGCGCTGATGTCGAACACGCCAGTGTCCTCGTACGCCAGACGGAATCCGGTGTCCATGCGGTACGACCTGACCATCACGCCGACGTCGACGCGGTCCTCGCCCAGGAGCACTCCCTGCTCCGCCCCCGCGATGGGTTCGGACGCCCGAAGGGTCCAGTCGGGGAGCTCACCGACGGCCAGCTCGAGCTCGGGAAACTCGAGCTCCGACTCCAGCACCCCGCCAAAGACTCGATAGCTACGCATCAGCGTCGGCTCCGATCCCGGGGGAGAGATCTCCCCCGGAAGCGGTGCTCACGAGCGGTGATACAGGCTCGTGGCGTCGCCGCCATCCAACGGTCCGTTTCCGAGCGTCAACTCGCGAAAGGATCCGAACCGCTGAACTGCAGGCTTCACGTACGTCATTCAACCTCCTGGTCATGAGGGACTGGGCACGCCGCCCAGCGAGCGCGCGGCCGGAGCGGCCGCGACCAATGCTGCGACTAATTATGCACCGGGTCGCTTGCCGCCGAAATGGGCTCGCGCGCGAGGCTTCCCGCTGAACCCGCGGCCAACCTCGCCCGAACCCAGAGCTCCGTCTGATACAGCTCGAAGAAGCGCAGCCCGAAGGTATCTCCGACGTCCAGGAAGCGCTGCCATTCCCGGCGAAGTACGTCCGCGTCGATGATCCCGAGCTCGGCCAGCACGGGCCGCTCGAACACCGCCGACACGGGCTCCCGCGCCGGCCCCTGCATCTCGTCCCGCATGTACTGCGTCGTCACGCCGGTGCGCCGAGGGCGCGGCGCGAGAAAGTCATCCGGCAGTAGACCCTTCATGGCGTGGCGGAGCAACCGCTTGGTCTCGCGCGCCGATACTCGCTCCTGACGCGGCCGGCTCATGGCAAAGCGCAGCAGGCGGCCGTCGAGAAGGGGCGACCTCGGCAGAACGCCCGCGCGCAGCTGCACGGCACCCAACGTCGAGCGGATTCGGGCGAAGATGGGCGCACTGATGCCCCAATGCATCTCGGTCGCCGAGAGCGAACGATACCGACCGTACGGGGCCGCGGCGCGTTCCCGCTCGCGCAGTTGATGCGCGCGGACGAACTCCGGCTTGATCCACGCCAGGATGCTCTGCTCGAATGGCCCGCCGCGGTCCAGCTCCTTGTCGGCACGGCTGCCTGCGAACGCTGGCCGGACGACGCGCTTGCTGAATCCCTCGAGGGTCCGTCCGCGCATGCGGTACCACTCCATGGCGAGCGTGACCCAGGCGCCGCTTCGCAGCAGATCGGACAGATAGAGGTTGCTTCCGGAGAACAGCTCGTCGCCACCGGTACCGGTGAGCGAGACCCGCGCGCCCTGCTCGAGCGACTTGGCCGCCATGGCTCGACTCCACATCTCGAACGCGTGCGCGAACGGCAGGTCGCGCTGCGTCGCGCTCGCGACCGCATCCGGCGGGAGGAGCGGGACGTCGGTGCTCTGGCACCAGGAGACGGAACGCCCGAAGCGCTCGGCGACGGAGTGGATGGCCTCGTCCTCGCGACCCAGATTCCCCTCCGGGTAGCTCATCGACACGAGCGCCAGCTTGCGGCCGCCGTCGCGTCGCGCGAGCGCGCGCGTGGCGCAGGCGAGAATGGCGCTCGAGTCCCAGCCGCCGCTCAGCCAGAGCGCGGTCGTGAGACCGTCGGGGAGGCGCTCATCCACCGCGTCCGTGAGCAGTTCGCGAAGCTCCTCGGCGCCCTCCTCGAACGAGCTCGCGCGCGAGTCGTCCACGACAGGGGCGTCCCAGTGCGGGGTGATGGTGAGCGCTCCGGAATGGTTCCGCACGAGCGTGTGCCCCGTGGCGAGCACGGATACACCGAGGTAGCTCGTCGCGTCGCCCACGTTGAACAGACCCGCGAGCGATTCGCCGATGGCGGCCACGTCGAGCGCCCCGCCGTGCGCGGTGCGACGTGCGACGGCCGACGCCAGCGACCCCACGACGACTGCATCTCCGGACCGGCCAAAGTAGAGCGGGCGTCCACCGACGAAGTCGCGCGCGCACACGAGCGTCTGCGTCTCGCGGTCCCAGAGAGCGAAGGCGAACTCGCCCTCGAGATGGCGCGCGCAGTCAATGCCCCACGCGCGATAGGCTGCGAGGATCAGATGGCTCGCCGAGTCACCCCCGATCTCGATCTGTCCGCCATGGGAGGCTTGGCGAATGCCGCTGGCGAGGGTGTCCCTGTAGTAGAGCGAGGCGTCCGCGACGACGATCCTGACGCCGTCGTCGAGCACGATGGGCCCGGGCGACGTCTCGGCGACCTCCCAGCCGAATCGGCCCGCGGCCAGGCCGGCGCCGGCGACGCTCCGGCTCTCGATACGCTCCGCGCCGCGAGAGCCCATCTCGGCGACCGCCCCGTCGAGGGCTTGCGTCGAAACCGGCGCTCCTCCAGCGATCGCGAAGATCGCGCTCACTGCGTCGTGCCAGGAGCCGAGGGACGTACCGTCATCACTTCAGTCGACGCGCGTCGACGTCGTCGCGGACTGGACCAACCCGAGCTTGGTGAGCTCGTCGAGGACCTCGACCACATCGGTGCGAATCACGTCGGCCGGCACGTCAGGATACTCGGACGCGATGACACCGCACAGGGCGTTGAGGCTGCTCTGAACGGGAGGCAGCAGCTCCCAGATGCGGACACCCACCGCATTGAGGCCGAAATAGACCTCCTCCGCCGTGGAGTAGAGGACAGCCCCGGTAGCGAGCGCCTTGAAAATCACCTTGGGATTGCGCGTTGGTAGCACTGCGTTCCTCTAGTTACTGCGGCGCCGGGTTCGGCAGCCGCGGAGGTTCAGGTTTGAGCTCACGACTCATACTCCCCCCAGCATCGGGCGATCCATACGAGGACGGCGAAAGGCGGTCTCATGCAACACGAGGTCCGCCGGCCGCGTGTAGGCTGGGTGCGAGGGCCGCTCTGCGAGCGGCCCGAATCAGCCGCCGGAAAACGCGCGGGCGATGATCTCCTGCGCCTCCGACTGGATGCGGCGCAGGTGCTCCTCGCCCTGAAAGCTCTCGGCGTAGAGCTTGTAGACATTCTCGGTGCCCGAGGGGCGCGCCGCGAACCAGCCGCTCTCCGTGACGACCTTGAGCCCCCCGATTGCCGCACCCGTTGCGGGCGTGGTGGTCATCCTCGAGACGATGGGTTCGCCCGCGAGCTCCGACGCGCTGACCTGCTCCGGAGAGAGCTGCGACAGGATGCGCTTCTGCTCGGGCGACGCCGGCGCATCGATGCGCTCGTAGGCGGGAGTGCCGAACCGCTCGGTGAGCGCGGCATATCTCTCTCCGGGATCGCGTCCAGTGACGGCGGTCATCTCGGCGGCGAGCAATCCGAGGATCAGGCCATCCTTGTCCGTGCTCCAGGCCCTTCCGTCGCGTCGAAGGAAGGATGCGCCCGCGCTCTCCTCGCCGCCGAAGCCCAACGTGCCCGAGGTGAGTCCGTCGACGAACCACTTGAAGCCGACCGGAACCTCGACCAGCGTGCGACCGAGGTGAGTCGCCACCCGGTCGATCATGCTACTGCTCACGACGGTCTTCCCCACGCCCGCCGAGGCGGGCCAATCGGTGCGGCGCTCGAACAGATACTCGATGGCCACGGCCAGATAGTGATTGGGATTGAGCAGGCCGACGCTCCGCGCCACGATGCCGTGCCGGTCGTGGTCCGGGTCGCAGGCCCACGCGACATCGTAGCTGTCGCGCAGCGAGATGAGGCGCCGCATCGCGTACGGCGACGAGCAGTCCATGCGGATCTTGCCGTCCCAATCCACGCTCATGAAACGAAAGGTCGGATCCACAACGTCGCTGATCACGGTGAGCGGAAGCCCGAAGCGCTCGGCGATCATCGCCCAGTAGGCCACGCCCGCACCACCGAGCGGATCGACGCCGAGCCGGAGACCGGAGCCGCGCAGCACGTCGATGTCGATGACGCTGGGCAGGTCGGACACGTACGCGTCCATGTAGTCGTGGGCGTGCGTGGTGGCGGCATGGCGCGCACGCGCGAGCGGCAGGCGCTTCACTTCACCGAGCCCGGCGGCGAGCAGCTCGTTCGCGCGCTTCTCGATCCATCCCGTGGCGGAGGTGTCGGCCGGACCCCCGTTCGTGCCGTTGTATTTGAACCCTCCGTCCTCGGGCGGGTTGTGCGAGGGCGTGACGACGATGCCGTCGGCCAGGCCCGACGTTCGGCCGGCGTTGTAGGTCAGGATGGCGTGCGACACCGCGGGGGTGGGCGTGTAGCCGCCGCGCGAGTCGATCATGACGTGCACCTCGTTGGCGGCGAGCACCTCGAGCGCGCTGCCGAGCGCCGACTCCGACAACGCGTGCGTGTCGATGCCGAGGAAGATCGGACCGTCGATACCCTGCTCGCGCCGGTATTGGCAGATCGCCTGCGTGATGCAGAGGATGTGCATCTCCGTGAACGCGCCGGTGAGAGACGATCCGCGATGGCCCGACGTGCCGAACGCGACTCGCTCCTCGCGACGAGCGGGATCGGGATGTTCGGTGTAGTACGCCGTCATCAGCCGCGGGATGTTGGCGAGCATCGATTGGTCGGGCAATGCGCCGGCACGGGGGTCGACCGTCATCTCTTCTCCGATTGGTTCTCGTGCGCCGGCGCACTCGCGCGGATCGTGGGCGCGCCGTAGCGTTCGTTCAAGCCGTGATCTCTGGAGATGCAATGGCACAACAATCTGTCCTGCAGGAGCCGGATTTCGCGAGCCGCCGTCGCGGCGCCGCGATGACGCGCATCATCCTGCCGGCCCTGCTCGCCCCGTTGGTTCTGCTGGTCCTACTCGGCTGCGATCGCGACAAGCCGTCCGCGGCAAGCGCTCCGCCGGATGTCGATGTGCCCGCGCCATCGGCTGCCCCGCTCTCACGGTTCAGCGTGCCGCTGGAATACGATGTCACCGCCGTGTTGCGCCTGGTGGAGCAGGTCGTTCCAAAAACGTTCGGGTCGATGGACAGCGTCCGCATGATCGGGGACGACACACGGAAGCACTATGCCTTCGCGGCGACGCGCGGCCCGTTCACCGTGTTCGCGAGCGGACACGAGATGCACCTCCGCTCCACGCTGGCGTACTCGGCGCGGGGATATTTCAAGCCGCGCTTCGGTCCCACGCTCAGCGCCGGATGTGGTGGCGACGATGTACGCCCGCGCATCGTCGTGGAGCTCGCGACACCGCTCTCTCTCACTCCCGACTGGCACCTGGTGTCTCACGCGCGACTCGTGTCGATCAAGCCTGCCTCGACCGAGCAGCGCGACCGCTGCGACGTGGGCATCCTTCATACCGACGTCACCGATCGCGTGGTGGGAGCCGCGCGCTCGGGCATCAGCGGCCAGCTCCCGAACATCGACAAGAAGGTCGCCACGGTGGATCTGACGGCGCGGGTGAACGAATGGTGGGCGATGCTCTCGCGACCGATCCCGCTCACGGACGGCGTGTGGCTGACGTTGCAGCCGGAGCAGCTGCGAATGGGTCACGTCACCGGTGAGGCGAAGGTGCTGACGGTGCCGGTGAGCCTCGACGCGCGTCCTCGCATCGTCACGGGGGCGCAACCGCCGGCGATCAGTGCTGGGGGCCCCCCTCCGCTCGGAAAGGACACGGTCACCGACGGGTTCCGCATCGAGATGGACGGGCTCGTCGACTATTTCACGGCGACGCGCGCGTTGACGGACGCGCTCGGGAAGAAGACGCTCACTCGCGCGGGCCGAAGCGTAACCGTCCAGGACGTGGCGGTGCTGCCCGCAGCGCGTGGGCGGCTCGTGCTCTCGGTGTCGTTCGCCGGTGACGCGTCGGGACGGCTGCGGCTGATCGGCACTCCGCGCTACGACGCCAAGCGGCAGGAGGTGAGCGTTCCGGACCTCGATTACGAGCTCGAGACGGGCAGCAAGATCGTCAACGCATACGAGTGGCTGAAGTCCGACGAGCTGCGCACGATGCTGCGCGAGAAGTCGCATCTGCCCGCGGCGCCGGCGCTGACGAAAGGGAGGGAGCTGCTGCTCGGCGGGTTGAATCGCAAGCTCGGCGATGCCGTCACGCTGTCGGCCACCGTGGATTCCGTGGCCGTGAAAGGACTGTTCGTGACGCGAGACGGCGTGCTGCTGCGAGCGGAAGCAACGGGACAGGCGCGAGTGGCGGTGAAGCAGCAGTGAGGCGGCCGCTCGCTCGCGGTCAGTGCTGCTTCACTGCGACCGACGCGGCTGCGGAAGCTGGCTGCTCTCGCGCGCACCCACTTCGATGGGACGCGCGGCGCCTTCGCCGAGCGCGGCGCGACTGCCCTGCTCGGAGAGGACGCGAGTGATGAAGCGCTGTCCCTCGCCGATGCGCTCGACCTCGACGGCGATCGACTCCACGGCCTGATCGAGTTGGCTGAAGCGCTCGACGATGTCGGAGGGCAACGCGGCCACGACCGACGCCCCGCGCCGCCAGATGCGACGCGCGTACGCGACCGAAATTGGGAAGATGGCGACGAACATGAAGATGCCGCCGAGGATGAAGAACTCCTCCGGGGGACCTTCTCGGTGGTACGGCGGCGGTTCCACGACGGCGCCCGGAATGGCGGCGGCGCTGGCGACCTGCGCATCGGCGCCCGCGATCTGCTTGTCGAGGGCCTCGATGCGCTCGTCGACCGAGGTGAGCCGCTTCTGGAGGCCCAGTCGGTCGGCTCCGTCGATCGCGCGCTCGCCATCCTCGTTACGCAGCCGCCCTGTGATGTCGCGGCGGGCGTCCTGCAGCTGCTCCATCTGCTGGCCCAGCACTTTTCGCTGCTGCACCAGACCGCTGTACACCTGGTTCGCACTGCCGAGCGGCTTGCCGTTGACCAACACCTGAGCCGGAGCGGGGGGCGCGGGGGGAGCGATGACGGCTTCCTGGACAGGCATCGGCGACGGGGCTCAGGGGGCAACTTCGGGCGGCGCGCTCGAATGAACGTCCGCCCCGCTCTACGGTATCGCCTGGCGAGGCGTTTCACGAGAGGCAGCCAGTGTCCGACTTGCCTGACCAGGAGTGCGAGATCAGTTTCGCACCGCTGTCGGCTCGGCCGGCAGACCTTCCCATCGCTTCCATCACACACCTTCACGACTCACATGCTTCGCTTCTCAGCGTTCCTCGTCCTCTCCACCTGCATCTCCGTCTCGGCCGCTGCCCAGCGAGCGCCCCACTACAGCGCCCAGTCTCCCGATGGCAGGACGCAACTCAACGTCGACGTCGGCGAGCGCGTGTCGTACTCGGTGATGCACGGTGGAAAGGCGCTGCTGAGCACATCTCCGATCTCAGTCACCCTAGCGAGCGGTCGGGTGCTGGGCCGTGGCGACCGCGTGCGGTCCGAGACGAGCCGGCAGGTACGCGATAGCGTGCGTCCCGTTGCGCCCACGAAGACCACCTACGTTGCCGACCGCTTCAACGAGCTGCGGCTCCGCTTCGACGGCTACGATCTCGAGCTCCGCGCGTACGACGAAGGGGTGGCCTACCGATGGGTGCTGGCGCTACCGGACAGTGTGACGGTGCGCGCCGAAGAGGCGACGTTCGCCCTTGCCGGACAGGCCGAGGGGCTGCTCGGCATCGACACGACGTTCATGACGCACTACGAGCCCGCGTTCCACCGGGTGAAGCTCGACACGCTCAGGGGCGGGCGCCGAGGGCTGCTCCCCGCGCTGATCTCCTTGCAGGGCGGTCCGAAGCTCGCGATCACCGAATCGCAGCTCGAGGACTACCCCGGGATGTATCTCGTCGCTGGAGACGCGGGAGGGCCCGCGCTGTCGGGGCTCTTTCCGCAGGCGGCACTCGAGGAGAAGGCCGCCAACGACCGCAACGTGTTCGTCACCAAGCGCGCCGACTATCTGGCGCGCACGACGGGACGTCGCACGTTGCCATGGCGTATCGTGATGATCGCCGACGAAGACCGGAAGCTCCTGCTCAACCAGATGGTCTACAATCTCGCCGCTCCGTCGAGGCTCACCGACGTCTCGTGGATCAAGCCGGGCAAGGTGAGCTGGGACTGGTTCAACAACCTCAACCTGCGAGGCGTGAACTTCCGGGCCGGCGTCAACAACGACACGTACAAGTACTTCATCGACTTCGCCGCGAAGAACGGCATTCCGTACATCGTCCTCGACGAGGGCTGGTACAAGCTCGGCGATCTGTTGACCCAGGCACAGGGAATCGACGTGCCGGCGCTGGTACAGTACGGCGCGCCGAAGGGGGTGAGCATCATCCTGTGGGCCACCTGGAGCACGCTGGAGACGCAGATGACCCCCGCCCTCGACCTGTTCAAGAAGTGGGGGGTGAAGGGAGTCAAGGTGGACTTCATGCAGCGCGACGACCAGCGTGTGGTGAACTACTACTACCGCATCGCGCGTGAGGCCGCGGCGCGGCAGCTGCTCGTGGACTACCACGGGGCGCACAAACCAGCGGGCCTCAACCGCACTTGGCCGAACGTGCTCACCTTCGAGGGGGTGCACGGCGCGGAGAACAACAAGTGGATCGACGACGTCACGCCCACGCACAACGTGACGCTGCCGTTCACGCGCATGCTCGCCGGGCCGATGGACTACACGCCGGGCTCGATGATCAACGCACAGACGCAGGAGTTCCGGTCGATCTTCAATCGACCGATGAGCCAGGGTACCCGCGCGCACCAGCTGGCGATGTACGTGGTGTTCGAGAGCCCACTGCAGATGCTCGCCGACAGCCCGGCGGAGTACGAGCGCGAGCCGGAGTCGATGGAGTTTCTTCGCGCCGTTCCGGTGCTGTGGGACGACACGCGCGCACTCGCGGGAGAGGCCGGGAGCCACGTGTTGATGGCGCGCCGGCGGGGCAGCGACTGGTTCGTGGGCGCGATGAGCAACAACACGGCGCGCACGCTCACGCTCGACCTCTCGTTCCTCGGCGCCGGCAGCTGGTCGCTCGAGGCGTGGGCGGACGGCGTGAACGCGGACCGGAACGCGATGGACTATCGGCGCGAGCGGCGGACCGTGACGTCGAGCGACAAGGTGGTGCTCACGCTCGCGCCGGGCGGCGGCTACGCGGCGATCCTGCGGCCGATGCGATGACGGGAGGGCGGTAGGGTTCCGGCCGGTGCTACCTGCCACTGCAGGTACACCAGGAAACTGCGGTACCGAGTAGCCGGATTGGCAGCGGCCCCTCCCAATTTCTCGAGCACTGTCCGCGGCGACGACCTCTGACCGTCGCAGCCCGTTTCACCGAGTGCTCGATACTGGGAGTTTCAAGGGGTCAGCATCGTTGCACTACGATGATGGGGACGCGCAAAACTCAACGACACTGACCCCATTGATCCTCACTTGATCCCGAGAAATAAACAGCGACTCGGTGTTTCTCGCGGAGGCGCGGGGAGCGCGGGGAACGGCTCCATCGGGAGGCTGCTTGCTCCACGCAGACATGAGTGACTGGTAACCATTCATTCTTGGGAGTGTGTCGGGGGGATCTTCCCCCGAGACCCAAAACGGCGGTTGCGGTTGCAGCTCCCCGCGCCCCCCGCGCCTCCGCGAGAAACAAACAGCGCCTTGGTTTCTCTCGGAGCGCACGGGGGAGCGGGTGATAGCATAGCTCAACGAAACCTGACCCGTCGACTCTCCTATTTCGCCGCGAGCAGCGTGGCGAGATGGTCGTGGCTGGCGCGAATCGTCGCGACCGGATCCGTCGTGTCGTCTCGCTCGACGTACGCGTATCGCACGTTGGTCTTCTTCGCCGCGGCGAGCACCTTACCGAAATCGATGACCCCCTTACCCACATCGGCCATCGCCTTCTGCGGCGCAGCGGTGCTGTCCTTGATGTGCACGAGGGACACGCGACCGGAATGCCGCTCGACGAATTGCAGCGGATCGACACCTGCCTTGTACACCCAGTACAGATCGACCTCGAAGGAGACGAGCGCCGGGTCGGTGTTGGCGATCACGGTCTCGATCACCGGTGTAGGACCGCCAAGCGTGTCGAACTCGAAATCGTGGTTGTGATGCGCGAAGCGCAGGCCCGCCGCACGCGCCTGCGCGCCGAACTTGTTGAGCAGCGCGGGGAAGCCGCGATAGAACTCGGCCGAGCGATGTGCCGGATCGAGCCAGTTGAGCACGACGTATTCCTGACCGAGCGCCTTCGCGCTTGCGATCACCTTGTCCGGCGTCTCCGTGATCTCGGCGAGTCCATAGTGCCCTGAAGGAGAGCGGAGCCTGTTCTTGTCGAACAACGCGCGGAGCTCGGTGGGCGACTTGCCGTAGTTCGTGTGCGTCTCCACGAGCCCGTAGCCAGCCGCCGCGACCTGCTGAAGCGTCTGCTCCAGATTCTTCTCGGCGAGCGTGCGCACGGTGTAGAGCTGTAGGCCCACCGCATCCAGCGCGAACGTCGACGTCGACGCCGCCGCGGTACCGCCGCCAGAGCTGGACGCAGCGGACGTTGCGCACGCGAGGCTTCCGCCCCACACCGCGGTGACGGAAGCCGCGCCGGAGACCTTCAGAAATTTGCGTCGGTCCATGTCAGATGTTCCTCTTCTTCATCTCGCTGACCGCGTAGTCGGCGGCGCGCGCGGTGAGAGCCATGTAGGTGATTGAAGGATTCACGCACGACGAGCTGGCCATGGCCGACCCGTCGGTGACGAACAGATTCGGAACATCGTGCGCCTGGCACCAGCCGTTGAGGGCCGAGGTCCTGGGGTCGCGTCCCATGCGCGCCGTGCCCATCTCGTGGATGCCGAGACCCGGCTCCGCACCCAGCCCGCCGGGCTTGTTGTCATCGTTGCCGACGACGTTCTTCACGCCGGCCGCCTCGAACATCTCGATCGCGTCGCGCTGCATGTCCTTGCGCATCGCCAGCTCGTTCGGGCCCCAACTGCAATCGATGCGCAGGTTGGGGATCCCGAACTCGTCGGCCTTGTCGGAGAGCGTGACGAAGTTCTCGTGACGTGGGAGGCACTCGCCGAAGCCCGTGACGCCCATCGTCCACTCGCCGGCGTCGTGCAGGCGGCGCTTGAGCTCCACGCCGAATCCCGGGCCCGAGGTGCCGCGCCCCCATCCCGCGCGCGCCGCGGCGCCCTGATAGCCGAAGCCGCGGATGTAATCGCGCTTGGTCGAGGGGTCGGGCAGGTTCCGGAATCGCGGGATGTAGATGCCGTTGGGACGATTGCCCTGATAGTAGTGGTCCTCCAGACCCTCGAGCCGCCCCGACGCGCCAGCGCGGAAGTGATGGTCCATGAGAAAGTGCCCGACGACGCCGCTCGAGTTCGCGATCCCATTCGGGAAGGTCGGCGACTTGGAGTTGAGCAGGATGCGCGTGCTGCCGAGCGTGGAGGCACACAGGAAGACGACCTTCGCGTTGTACTCGCGGGTCGCCTTCGTCTTGGCGTCGACGACCCGGACCCCAGACACGCGGTGCGTCTTCGCATCGTAGACGAGCGAGTGCACCAACGTATCGGGGAGCACGGTCAGTCGCCCCGTGGCCATCGCCGGAGGCAGCGTGGACGCCTGTGTGGAGAAGTACGACCCGGTGGAGCAGCCGCGATCGCACGGCCCACAATAATGGCACGCCGCGCGCCCCTTGTGATTGGCCGTGAGGACGGCGACGCGGCCAATGGTGACGTTGCGGCCCTTGAAGCTGCGCTCGATGCCGGCCTTCACGAACCGCTCGCCCGCATTCATCTGCATCGGCGGGAGGAACTCGCCGTCGGGCAGCTGCGGCAGGTTGAGCCGCTCACCGCTGATGCCGACGTGCTTCTCCACGTAGCTGTACCACGGCGCGATGTCCTTGTAGCGGATCGGCCAATCCACGGCGACGCCGTCCTTGATGTTCGCCTCGAAATCCAGATCGCTCCACCGGTACACCTGACGGCCCCAGATGAGCGACTTGCCGCCGACCTGGTCGCCCTGGATCCAGGTGAACGGCTTGACCTCCTCGTACGGCTGCTTGGTATCCTTGGCGAAGTAATGTTTCGTCGACTCCCGGAACTGACCGGTGCGCGCCTGGACCTGGTAGTCTTCCGCGCCCTGCTTGTCCGGCGAGAGGCGCGCGTTGCGCAACGGCAAGTCCCAGGTGGGCACGTGCTCCGTCTTGTAGTCGGTGCGGTGCACGAGCTCGCGACCGCGCTCGATCATGAGCGTGCGAAGGCCCTTCTCCGTCAACTCCTTCGCCGCCCATCCTCCGGTGATGCCACTGCCGATGACGATCGCGTCGTAGTCGGTGCGCTGATTGCCTGTCATGATACGGCTCGGTGTCTGGAGGTCAGGCCCACGCGTGGCCGATGCTGCGATACGGCACGTCGCTGCGATACACGCCCATCGGGTTCACCTTGAGCTCCGTCATCGCGCCCGCCTCGGAGGTGTAGTAGCCGAGCAGGGTGAGCTCCTTCATGCGACGGAAGAACCACCCGCGCTCGAGCTCGCGCCGCGCCGTCTCGTTGCCGCCCGCGTCGGCCGCTGCGCGAGTGGGATCACTGATCGTCACTCCGGTACTGCTCTGACGCGCCAGAGAGTCCTGCATCTTCTGGCGCTCGCTGCTGAGCGGCTCCGCCTTCTGTAGCACGCGCTGCGGCGGATACGACTCGCCGTCGAGCGCGGTGAGCAGCGCGACCTGCTGCTGCGGTGTCGTCTTGAGAAAGGTCGTCCCACTCGCCTTCTGCGCCCGCGCGTCGATGTCGCCGAGCCCTGACAGAAAGCGCTTTCGCTCTTCCGCCGAGTAGTAGTCGGTGACGATCGCGTCGACGAAGCGATGTACACCCGCGGCACGCGCGCCTGGCGTGTCGGTCGCCGGGATGATGTGCTCGGCGAGCGTCGCCACGAGCTCGGCCTGGGTGGGCGAGAGGGTACGCGGGCGCCACTGCTGCGTGTCGAGCAGCCAGCTGGAGTCGCTCTGTGCACCGGCGACCGTCGATGTCGCCAGCGCGCCGCCGAGCAGCAGCGCGGTGCGAGCGAGCGCCTCTCGGCGCGTGATCGTGTTTGCGTCGCTCATCGTAGAGAGTTCCGTGGCGGTTCGGCGATGAATGATTCGGTGAGACTCACGGCAGGACACGGATGCGGAAGTCGCGAAGGGCGAGCTCTCCTTCGTGATCGCCCTGGATGCCGATGTGCCCACGTGCGATCCGCCCGTACTTCGGTGACGAGGCGAACTTGCTGGCCTTGAGCTTCGCCTCCCAGTCCGGACTGCCGAACTCGTACTCGACGACCTTCTGTCCATTGAGCCAGTGCTCCACATGGTTGCCGCGCACGAGGATGCGCGAGCTGTTCCATTGGTCCGCGGGCTTCACGACGCCAGCC
This sequence comes from Gemmatimonadaceae bacterium, assembly GCA_039920785.1. Classification (GTDB taxonomy): domain Bacteria; phylum Gemmatimonadota; class Gemmatimonadetes; order Gemmatimonadales; family Gemmatimonadaceae; genus AG11. Next base: position 46,945 of record JBDSDB010000216.1, on the reverse strand, counting down.
GGTGACGGATACAGCGCGTAGCCGGCGCCGGCGGACGTGAGCCGGCTCTTCCCATCCGGATGTCCCGGATCGTCGAGCAACTGGTACTCCGGAGCGGTGAAATAGATCTTCTGGAACTCTTCGTTTCCACGGTAGAACACGCCGGCATTGCCGCCCGCGTGAATCTTCCAGTCGAAGGCGAGCTCGAAGTTCTCGTACTGGTCCTTCGTGACGATGTCGTTGGTGGACACGACCTTCGAGAGTACGCCGTCGGCCACCTTCCAGCCGGCCGGCATCGCCTGCTCCTTGTAGCCCCGCCACGCGCTCATCGTCGGGTCGATCAGCGGGCGCCAGCCGCTCATGGAGGTGTCAGTGGTCGCAGCGGCCTGGCCACCGGAGTTGGCGCCGCATGCGCTCAGCGCGATGCCGAGTGACAGGACGACGGCGAGTCGAGAGACGGTGGTGTGCATCATGTGAGTGACCTGTCGGCTGCTGAGGGTTCCGGACGGACCGACCCGTCCGGCGTTGCTGTCACGACTGCTGTTCCGATTCTACTCCGCCGGGTGTTCATGGGCGCCACGCGCCGCGAGCCACCGCAGGGACGAACTCCCGGATACCCGGCGACGGCACCGTGATCGTTCGCTCTTCCTCCGCGCTCCGATACGCCGTCATCAGCAGCTCGACGACATCCACGCCGTCGTCGAACGTGAGCCGCGGCTTCTCCTTGCCGAGGAACGCACGCACGAAGTGCCGGTTCTCTCCCTCGTACCCATAGGCGATGGCCTCCTGCGGCACGACGGGCATCATCCCCAGCTCGGCGTTCTGCTTCTCCACGAGATCCTCTCCCGCGCGCCCCTGCACCTCGCGCGAGAAGAAGAGCCGCAACCCCGAGTCCAGTGAGTTCCACTGCATGGAATACTCCGGCCCGAGCAGCTCCGCTGAGAGTCGAAGGCCCGGCCCCACGTAGCTCCACGATGTGGTCGCTTCGCCGAGCACGCGAGCGCCGTCGCTCGTCTCGAACTCGATGGTCATTCCGGCGAAGTCCTCGGAGGGAGTGCGGGTGTAGTCCACCTCGCTCCCCATCGTCTCTCGCAGGCGCCGCGCATACTCCGGACGCGTCCACTTGAGGCTGGCGATCTTGGCGGTGACCTTGATCGGCCGCACAGACGAGAGCGGCTCACCCGGGCGCGTGAGCAGATGTCGCACGAGCAGGGCGGAGTGACACATCATGTCGTTGAGCACTCCGCCGCCCTGCAAATTGCCCTGCCAGAACCAGGGCGAATGTGGCCCGCTGTGCTCCTCGGCGGCCCGCGCGAGGTACGGCCGGCCGGTGACTGCCGCGCCGCGGGCCCAGAGCAATGCCTTCCCTGCTTCGGTGTGCGGCGTGAAGAGCTGGTTCTCCAGGTAGCCCGTGGCGAGCCCGGCGCGCTTCGCGAGGTCGCGCACGCGGATCGCCTCGTCGAGGTTCCGGGCCAGCGGCTTCTCGCACGCCAGGCCGAGGAGTGTGCCGCGTCCGCTCTCGATGGCGGCGACGATCGCCTCGACGTTCTCGACCCGAGCGTGATTGGGCCCGGAGATCCATATGCCCTGGATTTGGGGGTCCGTCACCATCTCGTCGATGGAGTCGTACGCGCGACACTCGCCGACGTCGAGCTCGCGGGCAAGCGCAGCGGCGCTCTCGGCGCGCTCCCGCGTGGGACTCCAGACGCCGAGCACGGCGGCATCGCGCACGCCGACGAACGATTGGATGTGAAACCGAGTGTTGAAGCCGCCGCCGACGAAACCGATGCCGAGCCGAGTGCTCATTCCACTGGGATGCGGGTGTCCATCGCGGCGAAGCTGACGCCGAGCTTCTGCATGGCGGCGTCGGGACAACCCTGCCAATCCGGATTGAAGACGTTGCCGATGTAGCGGAGGTCCTTCCATCCCGCCGCGCTCGAGAAGAAGCCCATGCCCACGAGATCGCGCATGCGAGAGAAGAAGGCCGCGCCGTGGCTCATCTCCGGTTTCACCTTGGCGGGCCACGCGATGTCGTCGAGGATCAGGTGTCGCTCGGCGGGAGTGAGCGTCGCGTAGTGCTTCTTGAAGCGCTTCCGCGCCTCCGTATTGAGCCAGGCGAGCCCGCCGCGAACGGCAAGCCGCGTGTCTTCGCTCGTCTCGGGGACAGACATGTGAAAGTCGATGAACGCGGGCACGCCGGCGTCGGTCGCGCTGCCCGATCGCGAGTCGCGCGGGATGATGTCGTCAGCGAGGACACTGACCGTGCGCAGCTCCGCCGCGGTGAAGAACACGCGCTTCGGCGCCGACTTGGCCGGCGTGCCCAGTCCCTGCGCCGGCTGCGACGGCGCCTCGTGCGTCTGCTTGGGCTGCTGCGGACCGGCCTGCGGCGTGCCCTGCTGCGCCCACAACGCGCCGGCGACAGGGACTGCGCCGAGCACCTTGAGCGCGGCACGCCGGGTGACCGGCGCCTGTGCTGGCAGCTGCATCGGGTCGGGGGTGGCGCTGGCCTGCTCGTCACGCACGCCGCTCGTATCTCGATATTTGGTCATAGGAGGCCCTGCTTGCGCTGCTGGGTGATGTGGTCGGCGGTGCGCCACGCGAGCGCGAGGATCGTCCAGGTTGGATTCTTGTCCGCCTGCGTGACAAACGGCCCGCCGTCGGCGACAAAGACGTTCTTACAGTCGTGAGCCTGACAGTTTGCATTCAGCGCCGACGTCTTCGGATCGGCACCCATGCGCGTGCCGCCGAGCTCGTGGATGATGCGCCCGCCCGCGGCAATGCCGTAGCCGTTCTCTTTGGACGGCATGGACCCGAACGGCGTCCCGCCCATCTCGGCGATGAGCGAGCGGAAGGTCGTCTGCATGTGCTTCACCTGATTGAGCTCGTGGTCGCTCCACTTCCAGTGGAATCGGAGCACCGGGATTCCGAACTGGTCTACCGTCGTGGGATCGATCTCGGTGTAGCAGTCGTCGTTCGGGATCTGCTCGCCGCGTCCGGAGAAGCTGACCGTCGCGCCGTAGTACCGGCGGTAGTCCTCCTTGAGCTTCGCGCCGTAGCCGCCCGCGCCCGGAAAGCGATCGATGCCGCCCCCGAAGCCGTACGCCGGTGGACCGAGTCCGCCGCCGACCTCGATGTGATAGCCGCGGGGGAAGTCGAGCTTCTTGTTGTCGAGCCACCACGGCATGTACACGTGCATGCCGCCCACGCCGTCCTCGTTGTGCGGCACGTGATCGACCATCTTCGGAATGAAGCCGGAGACGTTCGTGCCGGTGGTGTCGGTGATGTACTTGCCGACGACGCCGCTGGAGTTGGCCAGACCCTGCGGAAAGTTGGTCGACTTGGAGTTGAGCAGCAGCCGCGCCGACTCGAACGCGCTTGCCGCGAGCACGACGACTTTCGCCGCGACGTGCCGTTCCTCGCCACTCACCTTGTCGATATAGGAGACGCCCGTGGCCAGACCGTCGCGCCCGACGGTCACCTCGCGCGCCATCGAATTGGTGAGCAGCGTCAACCGACCCGTCTCCAGCGCGGGCGCGATGAGGACGTCGGGGCTGGAGAAGTTCGACTTGGTGGTGCAGCCGCGGTTGCACTGGCCGCAGTAGTGGCACGCGCCGCGGCCGGGCTTGGCCTGCGTGATGATCGAGAGCCGCGAAGGGATGCAGGTGATCTTGAGCCGGTCGGCGGCCTGCTTCACCAGCAGCTCGTAGCAGCGCGGTTTTGGCGCGGGCAGGAACTTCCCATCGGGCTCGTTGTGGATCCCTTCCTTGCTGCCGAACACGCCGATCAGGTCGTCGATACGATCGTAGTAGGGAGCGATGTCCTGATAGCCGATGGGCCAGTCATCGCCGAGCCCGTCGCGCGTCTTGCCGCGGAAGTCCTCGGGGCCGAACCGGAGCGAGATGCGGCCCCAATGGTTGGTGCGCCCGCCGAGCATGCGCCCGCGCCACCAGTCGAACCGTGTGCCGGGTGCCCTGGTGTAGGGCTCGCCTTCGATCTCCCAACCGCCGTCGCATGCGTCGAACTCGCCGAACGGCCGAGTCTTGGTGGGCCGGCCGCGCCGCGGAGTGGCGAACGCCGGCGTGAGCATCGTGCCGTTCTTGGAACCGTACCACGCCGGTCCCGCTTCGAGCATGACGACCCGCGCTCCCGCATGAGTGAGCGCGTAGGCGGACATGCCGCCCCCCGCCCCTGAGCCGATGATGCACACGTCGTACGCGGGGGCCTGTCTCCGTGCCAGCATGCAGATTCACTCCGGTTGGTCGCTCTTGATGAACCGGTGGGGACGCGGTTCGTGCGCGCGTCGTGAGGGCGAACGGGAAAGTGAACACGTGGTGCGGCGTACGCCAGTATCGCGATGTGCCCTGTGAGTGCCGATTATTGGTGCAGGAAACGTGGAAGCGCGGAGGAGTTCATTCGCCGGAGTACATGCGGCCTCGGACAGATCGCGTGGCGTCCCAACAGCACGGGAACGGATTTCAACGGATTTTACGGAACCGGCCGGATCCGGCGCTATCGGGAGGTACCACCTCCGCTCGCGCATCACTTGCAGCCAGCCTAAAGATTGGTTTGTAGCTGCGGCGGAGAGACTCGGCCCCGCAACCCCAAATCAGTTGCAGTCGTCGTATCCGTTGAATCCGTTGTATCCGTGTCATCCGTTCCCCTGCCGTTCAGACGCCGCCCGAACCCAACGCGGCGGATTCGCGGCGGGCACCCTTCGTCGAGAGTCGTGCGGCATCGACCGACATCTCGCGACGACCTTATGTCTACGAACGCCGTTGCCCCAACGCCCGGCGCAGCAGCGGCAGCACCGTGGTGGCGCTGGGCGCGAACAGCTCGCGCGGCGCGAGCGGCGCGAGGCGGCTCAGCACGAGCAGCAGCGCGAGCCCCTCGTCCTGGCTCCAGCGACGTCCACCGCGCCGGATGAACGGCAGCGCCTGGGCCATCGGCATCGCGCCGCCGTCTGGATCGACGAGCCACAGATAGGCGCTCCACTGCCCCGTGCCCTCCATCGAGAGAAAGACGTCCTCGGCGTCGGCGTAGATGGCGTTCGGGCCGCGAAAGAATCGGGCGCGTCGGCGATCGATCGCCGCGAGTGCGCGACGCGCGAGGTCGATGGCTCTGGCGCGGTCGGGCGCGCTCGCCGCGGCAAAGAGAAGGTCGCGCTCCGCCGCATACGCGCTCTGGAACTCGGGAAGTGAATCGAAGCGCTTCTGGATCACGTCGTCGTCCACCTGCGCAGGCAGTCCGCGGCGAATGAGCGCGTCGATGCGCGATCCGAGCGACGCCGACTGCGTGTGTGCGAACTCGTGCTGGAACACCGCGCTGGCGAGGACGTCGTGGGGAGAGGCGCGTCCGCTCGAGCGCCATATCCCCGGCAGGGACATGACGAGGAACATGTCGCCATTCGGAAGGCGAGACGTGATCGAGATCAGCTGCGCGGGGAGCGAATCGCCGTCGGGCAGGCGAATGGTGCCGCCGTGCTCCACGCTGCGCACCGCGAACGCTTGGCCCGCACCGACGAACGCAACGTCCACCTCGGGGCGCCTCGCTGGCGGCAGCGTGTGACTGCACAGGGAGTCGAAGAGGACGAGGATGGGGAACCGCGTGGGCGGCGCGTGAAGCGTGCGGGCGTTGAGGCGCTGCCAGCCGTCCAGCGCGGTGGCGATCCACGCGCTGTCCGCTGCGGCGAGCCTGCACGTCGCGCGCGTCGCACGCGTCGTTCGCGGCTCCAACGCCGAGGCAGTGGGCGCGCCCATGGCGCCGAGCACGACAAGCAGCACGGTCGTCCAGCCCAACCGCCTCGTGCGCCGCCGGACCGCGGACCCGGTGGCAACATGCGCCCATTCGCGCATGCGGTGGCATTGCGCTCGCGTGAGTGCATCGTGCTGGCCGACGATTCTCATGGCAGCGGACGAAGTGTCCAGGTGGCCTCGTCGAACAGGTACGCCGCGCGCCCCGGTGCGAGGGCCATGAGTCGCGCATTCTCCGGTCCTCGATCGTAGACAGTCCACACCGGCGCCTCGCGAAAGTGCGGCGTGTTGCGGACCAGACTGAGGCCGTCGTTGTGCGTCGGTGCGTAGCGTACGAAGACGATCGCGGCCCCGGGCCCACGCGGCAGCAGCCTGGTGAACGCGTCATGGAACTCGTGATCGCCGGCGATCTGCGTGCGCACCTGGCGCAGCGTGGCGCTCGCGGGATAGAGCGCGGCTACGAGCAGCGAGAGCGTCACGAGCGCCTGCGCGCGAGCACCGGCGCCCGCGGGCATCCGCCACGTGCACAGCCGCGCGATGCCGAGCGCGGTGATGGCGGCGAGCAGCGGCTGGCCCTCGATATAGTAGAGCGACCAGCTCCACGAGTGCGCGTAGAGCAGGTAGCAGAGGAGCTGAACGACGAGCGCCGCGAGACCGACCCACACCGTCGCGGGCGCGCCGACGAGCCCGAGCACCGCGAGGACGGCGAGGCCGCCGCGCCATTCGTACCACATGTCGTGCGCGACGGTTCGCGCCCGCACGAGCGTGACGAGCGGCAGCGTGCGCACCGTGTGCACGACGTGCTCCTGGTAGAAGCCGATGCTCGTGACGCGTTGATCCCACGGCAGGCGCGCCGTCGGCTGCTCGGCCGGCGTCGCGCCGAAGCCGAGCTTGTCGAAGGGGACGTAGGTGCGCGTGTAGAGCGTGAGTGGCGAGAGTCGAGGATCGCCGGTGCTGCGCCAGTTCCAGAGCGTGAGGAAGCCGACGGCGAGCGCACCGGCGACCGCGTACGGCGCGGCGCGGCGCGCCACCGCGCGCGGCACGAGCCGGCCGTCTCTCACGAGAAAGGTGAGCATCACGCCGGCGACGGCGATCGAGAGCGCGACTCCCGTCAACGGACGTGTGATGGCGCACAGCGCGAGGGCGCCGGCGCTGATCGCCAGGCCGGAGCGTCGTCCCGTCTCGCGCCACCGCAGCACGCCCCACCACACCACGAGCCAGGCGAGGCTCGTCGGCACTTCGGAGAGGTACATCGCGTGGTAGTACAGCACGGGAAACGACGTGATCCACAACGTCCACGCGAGCACGGCGGCGGCCCCGCCCATGAGGCGCCGCGCCAGCGCGAAGACCAGCGCACCGGCGAGGCTGTTCATGAGTACGACCGGGAGGCCCGGCACCCCGATGAGCGCTCCAGGTGCGAGCACCAGCGACGTGCCGGGCGGGTATTTGGAGAAGACGGCCGGCGAGAGGTTCACGTAGAGCTGCTCGAAGAAGTGCGGCAGTGGTGGCGTTTCCGCGGTCCAGCGCAAACCGGCGAACAGCTGCGCCTGGAGCAGGTACGCCGACTCGTCGTGGATCACGGCGCTCCGGTCGAGCGAGCCCCACACGTACCAGGTGGCCACCCCGGTGAGCGCGCCGGCGAGGGCGGGCGCCCAACGGCTCTCGGCCATGCCGCGCACACGATCCGCGACCCGCGAGATCACGCTCGCCTCGTCCGTCGGCGCACTGGGTTCGGTCACGACCGCGGCGTCGATAGCGCCACCGGCATCGACGCGTCGTGCGATCATGCGCGCGAGCGTCACGAGCAGCAGGACGACCACGAGGGCGAGCGAGGGATTCAGTCCGAGCACGAGGAGGCGGGACGGGTGTGTTCGCGCGGACGGTGACGGCGTGAGGCATCGAAGGGTTCGCGTCTCGCGTCAGGCGCACGCGCAGCTTAGGTGTCGGCGCTCCGTTCGAGAAGAGCGGACTCAGGCGGCGGGAAGTTTAGTCCATTCGCTGGACTTAAGGTTTCCCTTTCTCGACTGTGACGAAGTACGCTGGCCTCGGGTCCGCGTCGATCGAACCAGTAGGAGAATCGATCACGTTCGACAGCGTTCGAAAAAGATGGATTTGCCATCTCGCGTAACATACCGCGACGAGGTACTGTATCGCTCATGTAGCAAACGAGCGAGCGTGAGCAAACGTCAGCATCGCGCGCCGCCCACCCGCAGCAGTTCGCCGACCACCCCACCCTTTCCACGACCGAGGTCTGGATGTCCCTGATCAACCGCTCTACACGGTTGCTCCTGGCAGTATGTGCCGTCGCGCTCCCCGCGATCCCATCGCTTGCGCATGCGCAGGGGACGGGAATCGTCAGCGGTGTGGTGTCTGATTCCACGGGCGGTCCGGTTGCCGGCGCCCGCGTGAGCGTCGAAGGCGTGAGTATCGCCACGAGCACGAACTCCACCGGTCGCTACAGCCTCGTCGGCGTGAGCGCGGGTACGCAAGCGATCCGCGCGCGACTACTCGGCTTCTCCGCGAAGGTGCAGACGGTCACCGTGGTGTCCGGACAGACGGCCTCGCTCGATTTCCGCCTGGCGCATGCGGCCGCGGAGCTCGAGCGTGTGATCGTGTCGACTGGTTACGGCCAGCAGGTCAGGGCCAACGTGACCGGCGCCACCGAAGTGATCGGCGGCGAGGAGATCACGAAGCGTCCGGTCTCGAACATCACGAAGGGACTCCAGGGCTTCATGCCGGGCGTCGTCGTGCAGGACTTCGGCGGCCGGCCGGGCTCGGACGGCGCCACGGTGCGCATCCGCGGCGCGGGCACCCTCGGCGACAACGGTGCGCTGATCCTCGTGGACGGTGTCGTGGGCGAGATCAACAACCTGGATCCGCTCGATATCGAGAGCGTCTCGGTGCTCAAGGACGCCGCCTCGGCGGCGATCTACGGCGCGCGCGCGGCGAATGGCGTCGTGATCATCAAGACGCGCCGTGGCCGCAATACGGGTGGGCTCAAGTTCACGTACGACGGCTATGTGGCCCAGCAGAAGGCGCTGGACATGCCGGTGCGCGCGGACATCGCGACGGAGCTCAGGGCGGTCAACGAGGTCTACGTCAATTCGGGCCAGGCGCCGAAGTACAGCGCCGGCTACATCGACAGCACGGTGAGTGGGGTGGATCCGCTCAAGTACCCGAACACGAACTGGCTGAACCTGCTCTACAAGACGGCCCCGATGTCCGACCAGACGGTGCGCCTATCGGGCGGCAATGATCTGGCCACACTGTCGCTGTCGGGCAACTACTTCGACCAGGAGGGCGTCCTCGCGGCGCCGGCGTTCTACAAGCGCGCGACCCTGCGCGCCAACTCGAACTTCAACGTGTCGAAGCGCCTGACGGCTCAGGCGAACCTGATGCTGATGAACGAGAAGACCGTCCGGCCGCGCGGCGAGGGCGACGCCGAGTTCCGCGCGCTGCACGACACGCCGCCGACGTCGCTCGCGCAGTATCCCGACGGCTCGTACAGCTGGAGCAAGAGCCAGTTCAACCCGCTTGCCCTGCTCAGGGAGCAGGGCGACGTGAAGTCGCGCTGGATCACGACGTCGATCAACACGCTGGCGAGCTACGCGATGGAGAACGGATTGAAGTTCGGCGCGCAGTTCGAGGCCGACAACAAGGACTTCCGCGGGCTGGAGTTCCAGCCGAGGTACGCGTTCTTCGACCAGGTGGTCTCGCCGACGGTGGCGAAGATGCAGAGCGTCCGCACGAACTCCGTCGACGACCGGCGCACGAACTTCAACCTGGATGCGCAGCTCACCGGCGAGTACGAGAAGACGATCGGCAGCCATGCGTTCCATCTGCTCACTGGCTACGAGCAGCGCCAGAGCCAGTACGACCGGGCGCAGGCGAGCCGGCAGGGCGCCTACAGCAACGACCTGCAGCTTCCGGGCAGCGGCGACGCGTCGTTCCAGGGCACCTTCAGCGACGCGACCGATACGCGCCTGGTGCGCCAGTTCGGGCGGCTGAACTACGGCTTCCAGAACAAGTATCTGTTCGAGGTGGATCTGAGCCGCGACGGTTCGTCGCGCTTCGGCCCGAACAAGCGGTACGGCAACTTTCCGTCCGCGTCGGTCGCGTGGCGCGTCTCCGACGAGTCGATCTTCAAGAACAACATCGGCTTCGTCAACGACCTCAAGCTCCGCGCCTCGTGGGGCCGGCTCGGCAACGACCGGATCGACGACTATCTGTTCCAGCAGACCGTCAACATCAACAGCGGCAACTACGCGTTCGCCAACACGTTGAACGCTGGCGCCACGCCGGGCCGCATCGCCAATCCGGACATCGGCTGGGAGTCGACCGAGCAGACGAACGTCGGCATCGACATCGAGATGTTCAACAGCAAGCTCTCGTTCACCGGTGACGTCTACAACAAGCAGACGTCGGGCATCCTCATCGCGGTGCCGGTGTCCACGCTGATTGGGTACTCGGCTCCGACGCAGAATGCGGGCGCCGTGAGCAACACCGGTTGGGAGACGGCCATCAACTGGCGCAGCAACGTCAAGACGTTCAACTACTCGTTCGGCTTCAACGTGTCGGACAACAAGAACCGCGTCACCAGCCTGCCGGGCGGCGACCAGATCAACCCGGGTGGGGGCAACCCGAACCCGTCGATCCGCCGCGTCGGCTACCCGATCAACTCGATCTTCGGCATCGAGGCGGTGGGCATCTTCCAGACGCCGGAGGAAATCGCCGGGTGGGCGAAGCAGAACGCCAAGACCGCTCCGGGTGATCTCAAGTACAAGGATCAGAACAACGACGGCAAGATCGACGGGAACGACCGCGTGATCATCGGCGATCGGTTCCCGCACTTCACGTACGGCTCGAACATGTCGGCCCAGTGGAGGGGTTTTGACGCCAGCATGCTGATTCAGGGCGTTGGCAAACAGGACGTCTTCCTCGACGGCGCGCTCATCGAGGGGCCGACCTGGGAGAACTTCTTCGGCACCTATCTGCTCGACTACTGGACGCCGACGAATCCGAATGCGAAGTGGCCGCGGTTCACATTCCGGTCGGATCACAACCAGAATGCGCCGGGCTCCAACTCCTGGTACGTCCGCGACGGCAAGTACCTGAGCCTGAAGAACCTGAACTTCGGCTACTCGGTGCCGACGAACCTCGTCGCTCGTGGTGGCCTGAGCGCGGCGCGGTTCTACCTCGCCGGCACCAACGTGTTCAACTGGTCGCCGCTGAAGGGCATCGTCCCGCCGGAAGCGAACCCGAACTCCACGCGCGCCACGTACTACTACCAGACACGCAACTGGAGCGTCGGCACGAGTCTCGGTTTCTGACGAACGCGTGGTCGTGCATGGCGTGAGGGCGCGAGCTCGCACCGCCATGCACGAGGTTTCCTTCGCCCCCGCTCTCCACCTTCGCTAGCCTTCATCTCATCAATATCCGATGAAATCGAGATTTCTCTACCTGAGCGCCCTCGTGCTGGTGCTGCCGTACGCCGGCTGCCAGTCTTCTGAGCAGCTGCTCGAAGTCGCATCACCGACCACGGTGTCGGACGAGATCTTCTGGACCCAGGAAGCCGACGCCCAGCTCTTCGTCACCGGCGGCTATAGCACGCTGACTGGATGGTTCGAGGTCGTTGGACTCGACGGGGTGACCGACAACGGCGCCGTCAACCGCCAGTTCGACAACCGGTACGTGTTCTCCGACGGCACCTTCGATCCACAGAGCGGATACTCGCGCGGCCTGTGGGTCCAGTACTTCAACGGCGTCGCGCGGATGAACATCCTCCTCGGGAACATCGACCGCATCCCCGCCAACAAGATCGACCCGACGCGCAAGGCGCGGTACATCGCCGAAGCCAAGTTCATGCGCGCCGTGTCCTACCTCTCGCTCGTCAGCCTGTTCGGCGACGTGCCCATGCCGCTCACGCCGCTGACGGATGTAGAGGCGCGCGCGCTGTCCAACACGCCGGCGACCAAGGTCTACGATCAGATCATCGCCGATCTCGACGCGGCCGCGGCGGTGCTTCCCGCGTCGTACACCGGCGGGGACGTCGGCCGTGCCACGAGGTGGGCGGCGATCGCGTACAAGGCGCGCGCGGCGCTCTACGCGGGACGATTCCAGCTGGCGGCGGACGCGGCCAAGCAGGTGATCGACGGCGGCGCGTTCACGCTGCATCCGAACTACGCCCAGCTGTTCAGCTATGCAGGAGAGGGAAGCAAGGAGATCATCCTCGCCCGCATGTACGCCAAGACCGCGCAGGCCATCGGCCAGACCAACAACATCTTCGGCGAGTACGGTCCGCCGACGAACTCCGCCGTCGGTACCGTCGTCCCGATCCGCACGCTGGCGGACGCATACCTCATGACCGACGGTCTCCCGACCGCGACGTCGCCGCTGTACAAGTCCGCCCCGTACCCGAACGCGGCGGGCACGCAGTGGGACAATCGCGACCCGCGATTCGCCGCGACGATCCTCTACCCGGGCGCGCCCTGGGATGGCGGAATCTTCGATTCGCGGCCGGTTGGACTCTCGACCAAGCCGGAGGCAATCAACCTCGGCAACGCAGGCGTATCGACCACCGGGTTCAACATCCGGAAGTACATCGACATCACCGACAAGGCGGACCGCGGCAACGGGGGCATCGACGTGATCTTGATGCGCTACGCGGACGTGCTGCTGATGTACGCCGAAGCCAAGCTCGCGCTCGGCCAGGCCGACGCGTCGGCTTTGGCGGCATTCAACCTCGTGCGCACGCGAGCCGGGATGCCGACGGTCGCCGCGCTCACCGAGGACAACGTTCGCCTCGAGCGGCGCGTCGAGCTCGCGTTCGAAGGCCTCCGGCTATTCGACCTCCGCCGGTGGAAGATCGCCGCCGCCGTGATGCCGACGCCAGTGGTGACCGGCATCGACTACCTCAACGCCGCGGGAACGAAGATCACGGCGACGTATCCCGCCTCGGCGCGCCAGTTCCCGGCGCGTTCGTATCTCTGGCCGCTCCCGCAGACGGAGATCGATCTGAACGCCAACCTCAAGCAGAGCCCGGGCTTCTAGCACCGGGCCGCAGCACGACGGCACGCCATCTCTTTCGGCGGCCGCGCCACCAGACGGGCGCTCGGGCAGATGCCCGGGCGCCCGTCGTCGTCTCGGGCCGAGCCGTGTCCGTCATGCTCGCGTTGATGGGACGCTACCTTGTCGGACGCGTGGTCACCGGCCCGCCGCGCGCCAACCTGGCGCGCTCACCGAGCACTCCGACCCAACCTCTTTTCATGTTCGTGCATTCTGTCTACTTCTGGCTGCGGGACGACCTCTCACCCGTCGGCAGGAGCATCTTCATCGATGGCATGCGGTCGCTCGCCACGATCGAGACGGTCGAGCATTCGTTCATCGGCACACCGGCCGTCACCACCCGGGAGATCATCGATCGGAGCTACTCGTACGCGTTGGTGCTCGGATTCGCCGATCGAGCGGCGCACGACGCGTATCAGGTCCACCACGTGCACGACACCTTTCGCGAGCAGTGCGGTGGCTCGTGGAAGAAGATCGTCATCTACGACGCCATCTCGGCGTAGTCGCGAGTGTGTTCACTCGCCCGATGGTCAACGGTCTCCTCGGTACGCTCGCCCGGAGAAGTGAGGCGCACGGCGTTCCAGCGGCCAAACCACCGGATTCTGCATCCTTCGTCCGGATCGACTCCGTGCTCGACCTGGCGACCGTCGTCGCGTGGGCGCGCGCGGCGAAGACGCTTCAAGGTATTCTCGTTCTGCGCTGTCTCCTTGTATCCCTCCGTCCGTCTCGAGTGTCCCGACGCCCAACGGTCGCCCTTGCGGTGTTCTTCGCCTCCGCGTGTGGGGCGAGCAAGCCAATCGTCACCGCCAAACCGACCCGGGCGCTCGACAGCACCGCCGTCGCCCCGTTGCCAACTCCTACCGCTGGGCAGCTTCGCTGGCCGACTGCCGCCCAGTACGAGGACGGCTGGATCGTCGCGGCGAACCTGTTTCCTCCCGGGTTGAATCCTCGGATCGGCAGGCGCGCGCTCTATGTGGCACATAGTCGTCGGGGGCTGCTACCGCTCCCCGACGGCGACTTCCGCTTTGCCTATCCGCTCGTGAGCGCCACGTCCGATGGTGCTCTGCATCTGTTCTGGGCCGAAGGACCTGAGTCATCCATGCCTGGAGGATGGCCGACCACACTCACCGCACTCTGGCATGCCCGCTTCGCTCGAGGACAATGGGCGCCACCGGAGCGCGTGATCCGCGGAACGGTGCTCGGCTGGGAGTCGCGCGCGCCGCAGGTGGTGACCGATGACAGCGGACGATTTCACGTCGTCGTCACGGTATCGGATACGGGTCGGCCTGAGGAAACCTTCCACCTGATGCACGACGCATCGGGATGGCATCGGCGAGGCCTGGATATGCATGTGAGCTATCCCACGCTCGCCAGCCTCTCGCGCGGTCGACTCGTGCTCGCATACGTGGTGGGCGACAACCAGCTGCACAGCAGATCGTCGATCGACTACGGCCGAACGTGGACCCCGTCGAAGCGCGTGCTGGATCCCGCGGACACGGCCCACGTCAACAAGCCACAGCTGCGAGTCGTGAATGACTCGGTGTACCTGGGGTGGACCACCGGACGGACGGCGGAGAGGGAGTTCTGGAATCTCAGCCGGCGGCGAGCGCAGCGTGGCGACGCGGCGGACTCCTGGTCGCCGCCCGTGCGAAGTCCGCCGCTCCCGGGTGTCATCTTCAACGTGTCGTTCGCTGTGGACGGATGCGGGAGCGTTCGCGGGCTCACGGAGCTGTACGCGCAGAACTTACCCGCCATCATCCGCGAGGTGCGTGCGCGCGACGGCCGCATGTCCGTCGGCACGCCACTCGGCGAGGCTGTGGCGTTCGAGCCGCTCATCGAGCGCTCCGGAGATCGCATCATCCAACTGTGGAACGGCCTCTCCCCGCAGAGGGACTCCTTGCGGCCGTTCTTCCGCGAGTTCACGACGTGTCCTTGAGGGCCGAAGCGTAGATCGGATGTCGCTCTCGTGGTCCGCGACGACAATCACACTTCGATCTTGGAGAACCGCCACGCCCCGACCGCCAGCAGCAGCACCGCGATGCCGATCAGCGTGATCACGTCGATCACGACGCCGAAGTGCGACACGCCGATGAGCACCGAGCGGAGTCCGTCCACGCCGTACGTGAGCGGGTCGAGCCGCGTGAGCACGGCGAGTGGTGCGGGCAGATTCTTCAGCGGGTACAGTGCGCCGGAGAGGAAGAAGATCGGCATCACGAGGAAGTTCATGATCAGCTGGAAGCCCTGCATCTCCTTGAGGCTCGAGCCGATGATCGTCCCCATCGCCGAGAACACCAGCGCCACGAGCGCCATCAGGAGGATCGCCGTGGGCACGACGAGCACACCCGCGGGGCGAAAGCCGGCGATCAGGCTCACGCCGAAGATCAGCATCCCCTGACACAGCGCGACCGTCGCTCCGCCGAGCGTGCGACCGATCATGATCACGAGCCGCGGCACGGGCGCGACGAGCGTCTCCTTGAGGAACCCGAACTGTCGGTCCCAGAGCAGCGCCATTCCGGAGAAGGTCGACGTGAAGAGGATCGTCATCCCGATGATCCCGGGCGCCATGAACTGGAGGTAGCTCCCCTCCCCCGCGCGCTGAAAGATCGGACCGAGCCCGAAGCCGAGCACGCCGAGATACATGATCGGCGAGCCGAGGGTGCCGATCATCATGCCCGGCGAGCGGAAGTACTTCTTCACTTCACGCAGCCAGAGGATGTAGATGACGCTAATCATCGGCGGCCCCACATCCGGCCCGCCTCGCGCATGCGATCCGTCGCGCCCGCGGTCTCGTCGCGAATGGCCGTGCCCGTGAGCGCGAGGAACGCCGCCTCGAGCGACTCCGTGCCGGTGCGCCCCTTGAGCTCCGCCGGCGAACCGATCGCGACGATGCGCCCATGGTCGATCACGGCGATGCGGCCGGCGACGCGGTCCGCCTCGTCCATGTAGTGCGTGGTGAGGAACACCGTCACGCCGTCCGACGCGTTGAGCTGTTGCACGTGCGACCACATCTGATTCCGGCTCTGTGGATCGAGCCCTAGCGTCGGTTCATCGAGGAAGAGGACCTTCGGCGTGTGGAGGAGTCCGCGCGCGATCTCGAGCCGGCGGCGCATGCCGCCCGAAAAGGTCTTCACCAGCGACGTGCGACGGTCGGCGAGCTCGAATAGCGCGAGGAGCTTCTCGGTGCGCTCGCGCCGCTCGGTGCGCGGCACGCCGTAGAGTACTCCGTGGATCTCCATGTTCTCCCAGGCGGTCAGGTCCTGGTCGAGGCTGGGATCCTGGAACACGACGCCGATTCGCCGGCGCACCTCGTCGCGCTGTGTCACGGGGTCGAGCCCTTCGAGCGTCAACGAGCCACTCGTCGGCCGGAGGAGCGTCGTCAGCATTCGGATCGTCGTCGTCTTCCCCGCGCCGTTCGGGCCGAGAAAGGCGAAGATCTCGCCGCGGCGGACCTCGAACGACACGTCGTCGACGGCTGTGACGTCGCCGAACTTCTTCACGAGATGCTCGACGCGAATTGCGGGGGGTGACTCTGTCATCACCCATTCTAAGTCGCCGCCCATGCGGGCTCAATGAGCCCGCAGTATCATCCAAGCGTGGCGCTCGGCGCGCGGCGATGTTTCAAGCGATGACCCGGAAGCCGGCGTCGACGGACCGCACCGGCAGTTTCACGATTCCCCTCCACCCACGGTCTCCGTGCATCCTCATCACGCATCGCGCGCCGTCCTCGTCGCCGCCCTCGCCACTCTCATCGGGACCGCCGGCGCTGGAGCACAAGACGCGCGGGGGGAGCCTGCCGCGCGGCGCGCCGCGCTCGCGCGCGCCATCGGCGAGGGAACGCTCGTCGTCACGGCGGCGGCGGAGCCGTCGATCAGTAGGCACGGGTACGTGCCGGATCAGAACTACCTGTACCTCACCGGCTTGCGCGAGCCCGGCGGCGCGCTGCTGATGAAGATCCGGGGCGGCGTCGCGGACACGCGGCTCTTCGTCGCCGACAAGGAACCTGCCGCCGAAGTCTGGACCGGCGCGCGGCTCGGTCTCGAGGGCGCGCGAACGGTCACGGGACTCCCGACGGCGTCGAGTGGGGGACTCGCCGCGGCGATCCGCGTCGCGCTCGGCGCGGCAGATACGCTGCTCTTCGCCAACGACAGCACGTCCGGGGCACCGGCGGGCCGGCTCATTCGGGAGCTCAGGGCGCAGAGCCCCGGTCTTCAGGTGCGCAGCGCTGCCGGACAGATCCTCCGGCTGCGTGCGATCAAGAGCGACGCAGAGCTCGCGCTCATCCGGAAGGCGGCCGAGCTGACCGTGATCGGGTTCGACGCGGCCGTGAGCGCGACGGCGCCCGGCCGGTACGAGTTCGAGCTCGAGGCGGCGCTCACGGGGGCGTACCGCAGAAACGGCGCGGACGGCGACGCCTTTCCACCGATCATCGCGTCGGGCGACAACGCCACCACGCTGCATTACGAGAGCAACGACAGCCTCCTCCCGCCCAACGGCCTCGTGCTGATGGACGTGGGCGCGAGCTATCACGACTACGCCGCCGACTTCACGCGCACCATCCCGGTGAACGGAAAGTTCGACGCCGACCAGCGCGCGTTCTACCAGATCGTGCTCGACGCACAGCTCCGCGCGGAAGCTGTCGCGAAGACGCGCGTGCCCTTTGCCGCGATAGCCGACTCGGCGCTCCACACGCTCTCGTTGGGGCTCACGAAGCTGGGCCTGATCGAGTCACCGACCGCAACCTACGACGTTGCGCCCGGCGAGTATTGCCCGAAGGCACCGGACGGCGGCTGCTATCAGTACTTCCTGTACTACATGCACTCGGTCGGTCATGGCGTGGGGCTCGACGTGCACGACCCGATGCGCCCCACGCTCGATCCGGGCTCGGTATTCATGATCGAGATGGCCGCGTACGTCCGGCGGCGGATGGAGACGCTCGTTCCTACCACGCCGCGCAACACCGCGTTCCTGTCGCGCACCGCGGCAGCACGAGCGCGGTTCGCCGGCTTCGGCGCGCGGCTCGAGGACGAGTACTTCTCGACACCGAACGGTCCCGTGCTGGTGACCGTCTGGCCACGCGCGATCGCCGAGGTGGAAGCGCGCACGATGCAGCTGCGGGCGTCAGCGCCCCCGCGTGACGAGGCGACGCTGCGGAAGTATCCGCGCCGATAAACGGCAGCACCAGTAGTGAGTACTTCGTCTCCGAGTACTCGGATTGGCATACTGCCCACCCGAATGTGGGGCTGGGATTGACCTGCGGTACTCGGTACAGGTAGTTGGACGTCGCCACCGGCGCGGTGACGTCACTTCGTTCGCCCGATCAGAGGCGTTCGCCGCGGACAGCGCTCCGTTCAAATTCGGGGGGCCAGTATGCCAATCCGGGTACCCGGAAACCGAGTACCCACTACTGGTGTTGTAGTCAAATGCGATACAGGTAGCTCGCCTTCACGTAGAGCACATTGTCCGTGCGCGACAGCCCCGCGAGCGACAGCGATCGCGGAAAGCGAAATGCCTGCGGCTCGTCGCGCGTGTCAGCGTACCCTGCTCCGTAGCCCATGAACAGCACCGTGCCCGGATTGGGCCGGTACGAGAACAGGAAGTCTGATCGGAACACGCCTTCGGTGAACGCCGGGCTCAACTCCCCGCCAACGAGCAGCGCCTTGCCGGTGCGGCTGTCATCGATCAGCGACGCCTGCGAGCTGCTGACGTACTCGCCGACGAGCCGAACGAACAGCGGCCGCGCGATCTGGTACTCCATCTTGAGGCGCGGAATTCGTGTCGCCGCCACCTCGGTGCCGTCCGTCTGGCGCACGAAGCGTTGCTTGAGGTAGCGCGCGCTCAATCGCAGACGCTCCGTCGGACGAACCTCGGCCGCGAGCGTCGCGAACACGATGTCGGCCGGTGCCCACTCGAGAAAGTTCTCGTCGCTGCCCCACAGGTAAAACGCCGAGAGCGACACGTGCTGCCACTGCGGCGTGTTGAGCGAGAAGCCGAAGTCCCGGTTCCCGATGCGCGGCGAGCCGGTGAATGCGGCGGTGTCGCCCGGACCAAGGAGCACGCGGTAGCGCGAGTACAGCGCGGGGTCGAAGCCGAACGTCTCGGTCATCAGCGTCGCGTCGGCGCTCCATCCGCCCCTGGCCGTGAGGGCGATCCGGGTGTGCAGCTTCTTCTCCAGCGCCTCGCCCTGGTGCACGAGCGCACTGTACCGCCAGAGGTAGTGCACCGCGGGATCGAAGGTGATGGACTCGATGAAGCGACCCGGCGCGAGGTAGTGCGTGTACCACTGGTCGAGCAGCCCCGCGGCGATGCCACCTCGGCCGATGAATCCGCTCTGCGTGCGGAAGCGCTCATCCACGGCGTCCATGACGTAGCGGAACTTGAACGACTTCCCGTTGCGGCTGATGACGGTGTTCCACAGGGGCGCGTTCGTGCTCGCCGCGCCGGTCGAGAGGCGTGTGAAGCTGTGCGCGTACTGCGCCTGCGCGCTGTACACCGAACCGAACACACGACGCGCATCGAGCGAGGCGACGGTGTTGTAGCGTCCACCCTCCGTGCGGTTTGTGAGCGTGATGCCGAGCTTGCCCTGTGCGCCGAAATCGCGCTGGGCTCTGCCGAGCGCGTAGAAGGGGTGTGTCTTGCCGTCCGTCGATCCGCCGAGGCCGTCCACGGCGCTCAGTACGCCGAGGCTGAAGCCGGACACCTTGCCGGTGAGCTTGCCCGCCGCCACGGGCTGCACGATGCGCCGCGTATAGACGAGATTTTTCGGCGTGGCGAAGTATTCCGTGCCGTCGAGGAAGAAGGGGCGCTTCTCGGCGAAGAAGAGCGCCTGCCGCGGATCGAACTGGAGCTGCCCCTCGTCTGATTCGATTTGCGAGAAGTCAGGGTTGACGGTGCCGTTGAGCGTGAAGTTGTTGGTCAGTCCCCACCGGACGTTCGCGCCGAGCTTCGGACGCTCCGCGTCGTAGCGCCACGGCTGGCCCGCTTCGCCAGGACCGCCGGTGGTACGCTGGGTGGCTTCGGGCGACACGTCCAGCACCAGGCCGCTTCGAAGGCCGGTGAGTCCCTCCAGCGTGCCGGACTGCCTGAGGAACGATGCGTTTGCTCGGAGCGCCGGTGCCCAGCTATCCGCGCGTCCCGAGTGCTGCACGATGCGCACGACGTTGAACCCCCACGTCTGCGTGTCGGCGCTCTGATACTTGAGGCTCTTGAAGGGAACGCGGATCTCCACCTCATAGCCGTACGACGTGAGCCGTCCCTTGGACTGGAAGATGAAATCCGGGCTCAGGTCCGGCGCCTCTCGACCGGTCGTCGAACTGCCGGTGCCTCCGCCGCGCGCCTGATTGTTCTCCACGAGGGTGCCGTCCATCTGGATGCCGAGCGGGTTGACTCCAAGAACGACCGCCTGCCGCCCGTCGTGGAAGGTGCCGAGCAGCAGTTCGACCCTGTCGTCGCTGAAGATCTTGTCGCGGTCGCCGAGCGCCGAGCGCACCGCCTCGTGCGGCTCGTATGCGCGCACGCCGAAGTGCATGGCGGTGGCCGAGTACCAGACGAGCACCTCCGTGGAGTCCTCGGCGGGCACGGCGTCGCGCGGCGAGAACTGTGAGAAGCCAGTGAGCATCGCCGCCTGCTTCCACTGCGGCTCGTCGAGGGCGCCGTCCATCCGGAGGCCGACCTCCTCCTGGCGGGGCGGCTTCGCGGCGAGCTGGTTCCGACGGCCGTGGTGCACCTCGCCCGCGGGCGCGCGTCGCAACGCTGGCGTGCTGCCCAGTGCGCCGGCCGCCATCGCCGCAAGCAAGAGTGTGTACAGTGACATCATGGAGACGAGAGGGTTGTGAGACGCTGGATCTCACCGGAGATTTCCAATGTACGCGGGCTCGGCCGCCGTCGTGCCGGACTCCGCTCAGGTACGCTACGCGGTCGCACGCGTTCCGCCTTGAACGTCTTTGCTCTCTCTCGCCGCCATGCGCCGCCCTTCCCTCTCGTCGCCCGCATGAACGTGCTGCTCGTGGACGACGAGCCGCTGGCGCGTCGCCGCTTGCGACGCATGCTGGCCGAGGCCGGACACGTCGTCGTGGTGGCCGAGTGCGGGTCGGGCACGAGCGCACTGGAGGCACTGCGCGCCCATCAGGTCGACCTCGTGTTCCTGGACATCCAGATGCCGGGTGTCGACGGCTTCGTCGTTGCGGATTCCCTGAACGGGCCCGATGCACCGATGGTGGTGTTCGTGACGGCGTACGACAGCCACGCACTCCGCGCGTTCGAAACGCGCGCGCTCGACTATCTGCTCAAGCCCGTCCGCGCGGAACGGTTGGCCGCGGCGCTCACCCGCGCCCGCGAGACGATGGCCGCGCGCCGATCGGCAGCATACGCCGCCGAGCTGCGCAGCGTGATGGCGCGGCTGGACCAGGACGTGCCGCAGGCAACGGCCTCCGCTGCGCCGGCGCCGCACGCCGCGGCGCGGATCGAGGTGCGCGACGGCGAGCGGGTCCGGTACATCGACGCGGACGACGTCGCGTGGGCGGAAGCGCATGGCGCGCACGTGAAGATCCATACCAAGCGCGGCATCTTCGAGATTCGGGAGACGCTGGCGCGGGTCGAGTCGTCGCTCGACCCGCGCCGCTTCGTGCGCATCCATCGGTCGTACGTGGTGAACGTGAGCCAGATCCGCGAGCTCGAGCCCTGGTTCGGCGGAGACGCCGTATTGCATCTCCAGGACGGCCAGCGCCTGAAAGTCTCGCGCACCTACCGCGCACAGCTCAAGCAGCGCCTGAATACGCTCTGACGTGGTTCACTCCGGGCTACGCGACGCGCGTCATCTCCACGCGTGCGCGGAGTGAGGCGTACGTTTTCGCGTACTGGCCTGGCGGCACGCCAACGACGCGCTTGAAGCGGCGCGTGAGATGGCTCTGATCGCTGAACCCGGTGGCGAAGGCGACGCGAGAGATGGGATCGCCGCGCTGGAGCATGGTGCGCGCGCGATCGACGCGGATCAGCTCGAGGTACATGTACGGCGGCAATCCATATCGCGCCCGGAACTGGCGGCTGAGATGGAACGGACTCACCCCGCCGAACGCCGCGAGCTCGGTGAGCGTGACGGTGTTGGCGAAGTGTTCCTCGAGGTAGTCGCGCACGCGAGACACCGAGGCGATGCGAGTGCCGGGCTCGACGCGCGAACTGGCCGCGCCGCCATGCCGAGCGCACATCAGATGCAGCACGTCGGCCATCACCGTCTGTCCGCGCAGGGGGTCGACGCCGGCTTCGAGCGCGCCATGCAGCTCCAGGATCCGCCGTGCGAGATCCGGGTCGGGCAGCGACGGCGCATCGAAGCGGATATCCGCGTGACGCGGAGCGAAGTGCGCCAGGAGATCGAGCGGAAGGTAGAGCATGCGATACGACCAGCCGCGCGGGGAGTCGGACTCACCGGTGTGCACCTCGCGCGCGGGGATCACGACGACGTCGCCGGCCCGCTGCGACACCACGCGTCCGCGATACCGGAGCTTGCTCGCGCCGGACTCGATCGCGCCGATGGCGAACGTCTCGTGCAGGTGTGGCGCGAAGCGTTGACGCGTGTAGCTTCCTCGAAGAATCTCGAAGGGCGTGTCCCAGTGTACGACCGTGAGTCGGGCGGATTCCTGTTCGCGTATCATCCTGCGCACCTCGAGGAACGTTGGGTGCATCCGGGGCTTCGCGCCCGCGCGCACGTCGACAAGTATCCAGGCGGGTCCGCGCGAGCCTAGTCCGATGCGACGAACCGCGTGATCCGCGGCACGAGAGGCACACGATGCGATCCGAGACGCCTGGACTCGGCGCATGGCGCCGGCTCATCGGCGGGCCGTCCCGGTCGTCAGCTGAACATTCCACGCCGCGTTGGCGTACAGGGGAGTCGAGGGGTTGGCGTCCTTTCGGACCCATCGCTCCCCGTGGTATGATCCGGCAGGCAAAAACAGGTGGCGGGCACGATGTGCCGGCTCCGGGAGAACGAAGGGATGAACTCATCAGCTCAACGCGGACTCGCCATGGCGGCGCTGGCCGCTGCGACGATGTCTGGCTGCGCGGGCGCGACGCCGGCGTCGGGAACACGCGCTCCGGCCACCGCGTCACCGGTCCCGATGGCGACGACGCAGGTCGCGACGCCGGTCGCGACGCCGGTCGCGACGCCGAGCGGCGCCGCTCAAACGGTCGGTGGTGCACGCAACGCTCCGCATCCCGCCGACGTGCGCTTCATGACGGGGATGATCGGCCACCACGGCCAAGCGCTCGTCATGGCGGCGTGGGCGCCGACGCACGGCGCGAGCCAATCCGTGCGAGTGCTCTGCGAGCGCATCATCAATGGCCAGAACGACGAGATCCATTCGATGCAACAGTGGCTGCGCGAACGGGGCCAGCCGGTGCCCGACGCGAAAGCGACCGGGATGCGCATGGTCATGAACGGCGTCGAGCACGATATGCTCATGCCGGGCATGCTCACCGAGGCGCAGCTGAAGGAGCTCGACGCCGCGCGGGGCGCGGAGTTCGACCGGCGCTTCCTGACGTCCATGACCCAGCACCACCGCGGAGCGATCACGATGGTGACGGAGCTGTTCGCCACCGACGGCGCCGCGCAGGAACAATCCGTCTTCAAGCTCGCCACCGACGTCCAGGTCGATCAGACCACCGAGATCGAGCGCATGCACCAGATGCTCGTGCCGTACCTCCTCGACGCACGCCGCCCCTGAGCACGCCGGCTTCGTCGTTCTCATGTCGTCTGTCACTTCATCAAGGAAATCGCACATGATACTAGTGAACCTCACCGGGCGACTCGCGCGCGGACGGAGTCGCCTGCTGGCGGCGCTGACTCTCGCGGCGAGTCTCGTCGCGTCGTCGGCGTCTGCACAGAACACGATGTCGGCGACCCCGCCGAGCCCGGATCCGCGCCTGACGCTCAAGGCGGGAATGATGGATGCGCAGGAAGCCGTGTGGAACATGCGCGTGCTCTCCAAGACGCCGCCCTCTGAGAAGTTCGTCGGCGGCATCAACTCCGACCTCGCCTTCACCAAGAACTACGTCATCCAGGGCAGCTTCAGCGGCTATCAGGTGTGGGACATCTCCACCCCCACCAAGCCGACCCTGCGCACGGCGTACTACTGCCCCGCATCGCAGAGCGACGTCTCGGTCTACCGGAACCTCCTGTTCGTGTCCGGAGAGGATCTCACGGCGCGCATCGACTGCGGCGCGCAGGGGATCACGGAGGCGGTGAGCAAGGACCGGCTGCGCGGCATCCGGATCTTCGACATCAGCGACATCGACAAGCCGCGCAATGTGGGCAACGTGCAAACGTGCCGCGGGTCGCACACGCACACCGTCCTGGTAGACCCCAAGGACACGGCCAACGTCTACGTCTACATCTCCGGCTCGTCTCAGGTCCGCTCGGCCGACGAGCTTCCCGGATGCATCAGCGCGACACCAGACAAGGATCCGAACTCCGCGTTGTTCCGGATCGAAGTGATCAAGGTGCCGCTCGCGCATCCCGAGCAGGCGGCGATCGTGAGCTCGCCGCGCATCTTCAACGATCTCAAGGCGCCGGCGGCCCACGGCGAGATGCCGCAGGACATCCAGGCGGCGGCAAACAGGGCGGCCGACCATCGCGCGGCGGGCGGATACACCGCGATGGTGCAGGGCCACGAGGTCATCCTCGGCCCCGGCTTCATCCAACCGCGGCTGGACAGCATCGTCAAGGCGCGCGCCGGCACGGGAGCGGCGACAGCCGCCGACAGCATGGCCCTCAGGACGGCGATTCCCGCGATCATCGCGAAGATGGTGGGACCCGAGCCGGACCCGAACGCGCCGCATCCCGGGCCCACGCAGTGCCACGACATCACAGTGTATCCCGCCATCGGGCTCGCCGGCGGCGCGTGCGGCGGCTACGGGCTCCTGCTGGACATCAGCGATCCCGCGCATCCGACGCGCATCGGCGCCGCCGCCGACTCGAACTTCTCGTACTGGCACTCGGCGACGTTCAACAACGATGGGTCGAAGGTTCTGTTCTCCGACGAGTGGGGCGGCGGGATGCAGGCGAAGTGCCGCGTCATCGACAAGCCCGAATGGGGAGCCGACGCGCTCTTCACCCTCGTGAACCGCAAGATGGAGTTCAAGGGCTATTACAAGCTCCCCGTGGCCCAGACGAGTCAGGAGAACTGCGTGGCGCACAACGGCTCGCTCATCCCGATCCCCGGGCGCGACGTGATGGTGCAGTCCTGGTATCAAGGCGGCATCTCGATGTTCGACTGGACCGACGCCGCGCATGCCAAGGAGATCGGATACTTCGACCGCGGACCATCGGACTCGACGAAGCTGTCCCTCGGCGGCACGTGGTCGGTGTACTGGTACAACGGCCTCATCGTGAGCTCGGAGATCCAGCGCGGGCTCGACATCTTCGAGCTGACGCCGAGTGCGTTCATCTCGCAGAACGAGATCGACGCGGCCAAGACGGTGCACTTCGACTACCTGAACACGCAGGGTCAGCCCAAGCTGACCTGGCCGCCGAGCTTCTCGCTGGCGCGCGCGTTCGCCGATCAGCTCGAGCGGTCGAACGGGCTCGCGACCGCTCGCCTGCAAGCGACGCGAACGGTGCTGACGAGCGCCGAGAAGGCATCGGGTGCGACGCGGCGCAGGGCGCTCACGCGTCTCGCGACGCAGCTGAATGGCGACGCAGCCAAGGCCGGTGACGGGGCCAAGGTGCGCCTGCTCGCAGCGGCCGTGCGGGATCTGGCGAGCGCTCGCTGAGGGACGGCCCGGAAGCAGTACATCGTGCGGACGCGCGTCCCGTGACGGTCGCGCGTCCGCCGCTGCGCATGGCCGTCATGGTCGACGGCTTCGCGCAGCCGGTGTGGGTCACCAGTATGCTGCGCCAGATCGTGGACGCCGGCGTGGCGGAGATCGTGCTCGTCGTCGTCAACGCCGCCGAGGCAGACGTGCCTGCCGTGGTACCTCGGTCGGCGCTGGAGCGAGTGGCTAACTGGTGGCGAAAGCGCGACGTGCTGCCCTACGCCGCCTATCGGAAGTTCGACCACCGCCGGTACATGAGGCGCGGAGATCCGGAGGAGATGGAGGACGCCACGCCGCTGTTCGCCGGCGCGCCGGCGATCCGGGTCTCGCCGCGCATGACGAAGTTCTGCGACTATTTCGACGACGCCGCGGTGGCCGAGATCCGTGCGCACGACGCGGACGTCGCGCTTCGACTCGGCTTCCGCATCCTCAAGGGCGACGCACTGCACGTCGCGCGATTCGGCGTGTGGTCGTTCCATCACGGCGACAACCGGCGCAACCGCGGCGGGCCGGCCGGCTTCTGGGAAGTGATGGACGACGAGCCGGTCACGGGCGCCGTGCTGCAGGTGCTCACCGAGGAGCTCGACGCGGGCCTGGTGCTCGCGCGCAGCTACTCGAGCACGAACCCGATCTCGGTGACGTCGAACAAGCACAACTATTATTGGCAGGCCGCGCCCCTGCTGCTGTCGACGCTGCGCGATCTGCGCGTGCGCGGCGACGCACTGCTCGAGGAAGCACGCGCGACGAACGAGTGGCACGCCTACAGCGAGCGGCTGTTCGTTGCGCCGCGTGGCGCAGAGATGCTCGCGCTGATGGTGCGGCTCGCTTTCCGGCTCGCCTCGCGCAAGCTTCGCACGCTGCTCACGCGCGATCAATGGTTCATGGCGTATCGCGTGACCAAGCCGAAGCCGGGCGAGGAGAGTGTCCCCAATGGCTCACCGCACAAATTCAAGGAGCTGATTCCTCCGGCCGACCGATTCTGGGCCGATCCGATCCCCGTCGTCGCCGACGGAAGGCGCTACGTGTTCTTCGAGGAGTTCATCACGAGCACGCCGCACGCGCACATCTGCGTCGCCGAGATCGACGAGCGCGGCGCGTTCGGCACGCCGCGCCGCGTGCTCGAGCGGCCGTACCACCTCTCGTATCCATTCGTGTTCGCGTGGAACGGGGAGTGGTACATGATCCCCGAGACACTGAAGCAGCGCGCCGTCGAGCTCTATCGCGCCACGCGCTTCCCCGACGAGTGGGTGCTGGATCGCACACTCCTGGCGGACATCGCCGCGGTCGACGCGACCGTTGCCGAGATCGACGGACGCTGGTGGATGTTCGTCGGCGTGCGGGCGCCGGGCGCCGAGGAGGCCTCCATGCTGCACGTCTACCACGCCGCCACCCCACTGGGACCATGGGAGCCACACGCGCTCAACCCGGTGAAGATCGACGTGCGCAGCGCGCGCCCCGCCGGCCCACTGTTCCGCCACAACGGGCACTGGTACCGTCCCGCCCAGTGCGGCGCTCCCACGTATGGCAGCGCGACCGTGGTGAATCGCATCGTGGAGCTGTCGGAGTCGAGCTTTCGCGAGGTCGAGGCCAGCCGGCTCCTTCCCACCTGGCGGCCGGGATTGAACGGCACTCACACGCTCGCCGCGGCCGGCGGCGTCACCGTCATCGATGCCCGACAGATCCGCCGGCGGTTCTGACTTGTATTGCGAGCTCCGCGCGGCCTGCAAGCGTACCGCTGAGCTCGTGCGTGGCCCCTAACGTGCAACGGTCCGGGCACGCGTGTCCCTCCTCGACCATCCGAGCTCCCTCCTGCGCGTCCGTCTCGGCGGCGCGACCGTTGGCCTTCCTGCCCTGGCCGTGCGGGAGATCGTACGTGCGGTCGCCATCACACCGGTGCCCGGCGCGCCTGCCATCGTGGAAGGTGCGGTGAGCTTCCGCGGGCTGCTGGTCCCCGTCGTGGACGTCAGGCAGCGGCTGGCACTCCCCCCGAAAGCGCTCGACGCCGACGAGTTCCTCGTGCTGCTGCAGGCCGGCGCGCGCACGATCGCGATGCGTGTGGACGACGTCGACGATCTGGTGGAGACCGACGGCTCCGCCGTCTCGGACTCCGAGTCGCTCTCGCCCGCGCTGCGCGGGCTCGCCGGGCTGACCGCCCTGGCCGACGGCGTGCTGGTGATCTACGATCCAGCCGGCTTCATCTCCGCGGCGGAGATCGACGCGCTCGACACCGCGCTCGCGGCGCGCGCATGAGCACCGCTCCGGCAAAAGTGGCTCGAACGCAGCGCACGGAAGGGTGGACCGATCCGGCGTTCGCCCGGATCGCCGAGGCAGTGTATCTCGTCGCAGGATTGGTGTTCCCCCCCAACCGCCAGCCGTCCGCGGAGTCGGGAATGCGCCGCGCGATGGCGGCGCTGCACGTCGTCGACCCCCACGCACTCGCGCGTGCGGTCGAGCAGCCTGGCGAGGCGCGGGATACGGTGCTCGCCGAGCTCACGGTGGGCGAGACGTACTTCTTTCGCGACGGGGCACAGTTGGACGTGCTGCGCACCGAGATCTTCCCTACTCTTCTCGCGACGCGCGGCGCCGATGCGCCGCTGCGCCTGTGGAGTGCAGGGTGCGCATCGGGAGAGGAGCCGTATACGCTCGCCATCATGCTGCGCGAACTCGGATGGCCTCACCCAGCGCAGATCCTCGGCACCGACGTCGCGCGGCCGCGCCTCGATGCGGCGCGGCGCGCGCGGTACACGCGCTGGTCGCTGCGCGGCGTTGCCGACGAGCGAAGTGAACGATGGTTCGCTCGGCGCGGCGCGCACTTCCAGCTCGACGACTCGATTCGCGACGCGGTGCGATTCGCGCCGCTCAACCTGATCTCCGACGCCTATCCGTCGCCGGAGACGGACACGAACGATCAGGACGTCGTGCTCTGCCGCAACGTGCTGATCTACTTCGACATGAAGTCGGTCGCGGCGATTGCCACGCGCCTGCTCGCCGCGCTTGCTCCCGACGGGTGGCTCATCCTCGGCGCCTCCGACCCGCCGCTCTCGGGGCTCGTGCCGTGCGAGGTCGTGATGACGGCGGGCGGCATCGCCTACCGTCGCGCCGATCGAGATCCGCTGCGCGCCGAGCGTGTGGCGTACCTCGACGCGCGCGCCGGCGAGGCGGCGATTCGAGCGTCACGCTGGTACGCGGCGCCGGTTGCAGCGGACTGGATCGAGCCCGATGTCCAGTCACCCCTCGCGCAGGCGGTGCTCGTACCGCCTCATGCACCCGTGCAAGTTCCGGCGTCGTCATCGCCGTCGACGGACGAGGAGTTCGCGATCGCGGCGGAGGATTTCGCGACGCAGTACGGCGCGGCGAACTACGCGCGTGCCGAAGCGCTGGCGCGTGACGCGGTCGCGCGCGATGCCGACCGACACGACGCATGGATCGTCCTCGTGCGCGCCATCGCCAACCAGGGCCGGATGCGCGACGCCGACGCGCAGTGCGTTCGCGCGCTCGACGTCCAGCGGATGTCGCCTGAGCTGCACTACCTGCACGCCATGCTGCTCGGCACGGCGGGGGAGTATCGTGAGGCGGCGAAGGCGGCACGTCGCGCGATCTATCTCGACGGCGACTTCGTGATGGCGCATCTGCAGCTCGGCGACGCGCTCGCTCGCGTCGGAGACACCGACCGCGCGATCCGCGCCTTCGAGCACGTGATGCGCGCGCTCGCGCGCACGGACGCGACCACCCCCGTCCTCGCCGCAGACGGTGTGAGCGCCACTCGACTGCGCACCATCGCCGAGTCACGCCTGCGCGGCCTTCACGCGGCACGGTCGGCATGACGGCGGCCGCGGAACCCACACTCCAGCAGCGCCTCCAGGCCGTTCGCGAGGCTGCCGCGCGTGATCGGTATCGTTCGCCGGAGGAGTCGCGGGCGCTGCTGTTGGCGCGCGCGCGTCGCCTCGCCCGCCCACTCGAGGCGGAGTACGATGCCACGGGCCCGGCCATGGAGCTGCTGCTCGTCCAGGTCGGCGACGAGCAGCTCGCCATCCCGTTGGGCAGCATCGTCGCGATCGCTCGCTCCGGCAGCATCGCGCCGCTGCCGCGCGCCGTGGCGCCCGTGTACGGCGTGACCGCGTGGCGAGGCCGTCCGCTCACCGTGCTCTCGCTCGGCGACGCGCGGCCGGTGGTCACGACCGAGTCGCGGCTCGTGGTGCTCGGCACGGGTGCGCGCGCGGCGCTCGCCGTCGTCGTGGATGCGGTGCACGACGTGGCGGTGACGGCACGCACCGATCTGACCGAGCCTGGGCCCGGCCCGCGGCGCGCGTATGCGCTCGGCATCACGAGCGACGGCCTGCTCGTCGTCAGCGGCGACGCGCTCCTGCACCCCGAGACGCTCTCGACATGAACATCATCTCCGACATCCCGAGGATCACATGACCTGGACCATTGGCCGCCGCATCGGCGGCGCGCTGGCGATCGAGCTGGCACTCCTCGTCGCGGTGGCGATCGTCGGCGTCTACGCGCTACGCCGAACCAACGACGGATTCGACGAGGCGTTCGCCGTGCGCACGCGCGAGGTTGCGCCGGCGCTCCAGGCCGAAGTCGAGATCCGGGGCGCAAACGTCGAGCAGGTCCGCCTATTTCTCACCGGAGAGCCGCGCTACGGCAAGGCACGCGACAGTATGGTCGTCCTCGCGCAGGGAGTGATCACGAACCTGCGCGACTCCTCGACGACGGCATCGGACAGTGCCCGATGGGCCAGCGCGCGCTCGTTGCTCGCTCGCTGGAACACCGCCAACGCGAGCGCGGCCAGCGACCAGATCGCCGGCGACCGGGCCGACGCGATGCGCACCCGCGTGAACACCCTCGAGCCGCTGCGGGCGGAGCTCGATTCTCTCATTCGCGAGGGGGTGCGGGCGGCGCAGCACCGCGCCAGCATGATCGCCCAGAATGCCAGCTTCGCCGCCGATGCCGCGCGGCAGGCGATCCTGTTCGGCACCCTCGCCGCGCTCCTGATCGGCGTGGTCACGGGTTATTTCATCAGCCGCTCGATCAACCGGCCGCTCAGGGAGTCGGCGAGCATCATCGCCGCGAGCGGCGCCCAGATCCTCGCCGCGACGACGGAGCAGGCCGCGAGCACCAATCAATCGATGGCCGCGGTGACGGAGACCGTGGCCACGGTGGATGAGGTCGCGCAGACGGCGACGCAGTCGGCGCAACGGGCGCGCCTCGTCGCCGACGCGGCGCAGCGCGCGGCGGAAGGCGGCCGCG
Source organism: Gemmatimonadaceae bacterium (assembly GCA_039920785.1). Lineage (GTDB taxonomy): Bacteria > Gemmatimonadota > Gemmatimonadetes > Gemmatimonadales > Gemmatimonadaceae > AG11. The sequence goes on along the minus strand of JBDSDB010000216.1, from coordinate 16,094 downwards.
CGGGACGACAGGCGGTCGTTGCCTCCGTCGCGGCGATGCAGCTCGTGCAGACACAGGTGGAGACGATGGCGCGCGGAATCGTCGCGCTCGCCGAGCAGGCCCAGGCGATCGGCGAGATCACCACGGCGGTGAGCGACATCGCGGAGCAGACGAAGCTGCTCGCCCTCAACGCCGCGGTGGAGAGCACGCGCGCCGGCGAGCACGGTCGCGGCTTCGCCCTCGTCGCCGCCGAGATCAAGGCGCTCGCCGGCGAGGCGAAGGAATCCACGACTCAGGTGCGCCGCCTGCTCGGCGAGATCCAGCGCGCGACCAGTACGGCGGTGATGGCAACGGAGCAAGGCACCAAGCAGACCGCCGCCGCCGTCCGGCAGGTCGGACAGGCTGGAGACATCATCGCGCAGCTCAGCGATGCCGTGGAGGAATCGGCTCAGGCCGCGGCGCAGATCGTCGCCTCGGCGGGGCAGCAGGCGTTGGGCATGGACCAGATCCGGCAGGCGATCGCGAACATCCACGACGCGACGCAGCAGAACCTCACCGCCACGCGCCAGACAGAGCTGGCGGCGCAGAACCTGACGTCGCTCGGCACGCAGCTCGTGGGCATGGTCGGCGCGAGGGACCGCTTATGACGCGAGGTATGCGAGCGTCGCGCGGCCACCATCGCTCGGAGAGTGGCAGTGGCCGATGACGAGCTGATCGCTCGACTCCGCTCCATCTTCGGCGAAGAGCTGGGCGAACAGGTGCAGGAGCTGAACGAGCACCTGCTCGCGCTCGAGCGTGAGCCCGGAGGCGCCGCTCCACTCGGCGGCGTCTTCCGCGTGATGCACACGCTCAAGGGAGCGGCGCGCGCGGCGGGCGTGCTCCAGATCGAGAGCCTCTGCCATCTCCTCGAGTCCGACCTCGCGCGGGCCCGCGACGCCGCCACGCCGCTCGGCGGAGCGGCGATCGCGCTGCTGTTCGAGGCGGCCGACGCACTCGCAGACGCACGCGAGCGCCTCGCGTCCGGCACGTCGCTCGACAGCGGGCCGATCGACGTCGTGCTCGAGCACGCGCGCGGCCGCGGGGATGTCGCGCCGAGGCCGAGTGGCGCCGCGCGCGCCATCCCACTCGCGCCGACACCCGCGCCTACACCCACGCCGACACTCGCGCAAACACCCGCGCCCGCGATCACTCCAGTCAGCAACGCCGTGCAACCGCCCGCGGCCGCCGAGGTGAGTCGCGACGAGCTGGTGCGCGTCGGGCTGCATCATGTCGACGCCATCTCCAACGCTGCCGGCGAGGTGTCGAGTCTCGCCACCGTGCTCGGCGAGCGCGCCGACGATCTCGGCAACCTGCGGCAGCGCGTCCGGGCGCAGCGCGAGCGTCCGGAGCATCGCGACGATGGTTCGCTGGCCGAGATCGATCGGGAGATCACGCGACTGCTGCGCCGCGCCGGCGACGACGCACGCACACTCTCGTCCATCTCGGGCCGTCTCACGGGCACGGCGAGGCGCCTTCGCCAGCGATCCCTGCGCGAGCTCACGGAAACGCTGCCTCGCGTGGTGCGCGACGTGGCACGCGACGTCGGCAAGCTCGCGCAGCTCATCGTCTCGGGAGAACAGGTGGAGGCCGATCGCATCGTCGTCGAGGCGCTTCGCGAGCCCCTGCTCCAACTCGTGCGCAACGCCGTGGACCACGGCCTCGAGACCGGCGCGGAGCGTCTTGCGGCGGGCAAGCCCGAACAGGGCACCATCGGCATCTCCGTCACGCTGCGCGGCGATCGGCTCCGCGTGGCGATCGAAGACGACGGGCGCGGGCTCGACCTCACGGCGATCCGCCGCGCCCTCGCGCAGCGCGGCCGCGCGGTGCCAGCCGACCGGGCGGCGCTGCAACACGCGATCTTCGACGAGGGCCTCTCGACGCGGACGACGACGACCACGCTGTCGGGCCGCGGCGTCGGACTCGGCATCGTGCGCGTGGCGGTGGAGCGCGTCGGCGGCACTGTCGAGGTCAGCTCGGTCGCCGGCAAGAGCACCACCTTCGTGCTCGAGGTGCCGCTCAGCATCGCCACCCTGCGCGCCGTGACGGTCGTCGTCGACGGCGCGCTGTTCGCCATCCCGAGCGCGTTCGTCTCGCGCGTCGATCGCATCCAGGCGCGGCGCATCGCGCGGGTGGACGGCCGCGCGATGCTCACCACGGGCGGCGCTCCCGTGCCCGTGACCACGCTTGCGGCGCTGCTCGGCCCTCCATTCGCCGAGCCGGCGGTGGACGACTCGCTCCAGATCGTGACGGTGGAGCTGGGCGGACGCCAGCTCGCGCTGGTAGTGGACGATCTGCGCGATGAGCGCGAGCTGGTGCTGCGACCGCTCGAGCATGGCGGCGACGCCGCGACGGCGATGACCGTCGGGACGGCGCTCCTCGGCGACGGCGACGTGGTGCTCGTGCTCGGCGTGGCCGTCCTCCTCGGCGACGACAGTCCGCGCCCGACGCTCGCGATGCCGTCACAGGATCGCTTCGATCCCGGCTCGCGCCGCGTTCTCGTGGTGGACGACTCGATGACCTCGCGCACGCTGGAGCAGAGCGTGCTCGCCGCCGCGGGCTACGACGTGGTCACAGCCGTGGACGGGCTCGAGGGGTGGCGCGTCATCGAGCGGGACGACATCGCCCTCGTCATCAGCGACGTGGAGATGCCGCACCTCGACGGGATCGGACTGTGCGAGCGAATCCGCGCGTCCGAGCGCACCGCCTCGCTTCCCGTCATCCTCGTTACTTCTCTCGACCAGCCGGAGCAACGCGCGCGCGGGCTCGAGGCGGGTGCCGACGCCTACGTCACCAAGTCCGGCTTCGACCAGGACATTCTGCTCGACACCGTGCGCCGTCTCCTCGGCGCACCACGCGGAGCGGCGCGGTGATCCGCGTCCTCGTCGCCGAGGATTCAGCGACGGCGCGTGCGCTGCTCGTGAGCCTGCTCTCCGCCGAACCCGACATCACCGTCGTCGGCGAGGCGCGCACCGGCGTCGAGGCGGTCGAGATGGCCGAGGCGCTCTTGCCCGACATCATCACGATGGACGTGCAGATGCCGGAGCTCGACGGCATCGAGGCGACGCGGCAGATCATGACGCGGTCGCCGCGCCCCATCCTCGTCGTGTCGTCCGCCGCCGAAAGCGACATCGAGCTCTCACTCGAGGCGACGCGTTCCGGCGCGCTGATGGTGATCGCCAAACCGAAGGGCGTCGAGTCCGCGGCGTTCAACAGCGACCGGCGGCAGCTGGTGAGCATGGTGCGGGCGCTCGCCCAGGTGAAGGTGGTGCGGCGCCATGGCAGCACCGCGACACCGCCGTCGCGATTCGGTGGCGCGACGCCGGCCGCGTTCCCCTCGTCGTTAGCGGCCGGGCGCCGTTCGACGCAGGCGTTCGAGCTGCTGGCCATCGCCGCGTCCACCGGAGGGCCGGCTGCCCTGAAGATCATCCTCTCCAAGCTGCCCGCTACCTTCCCCATTCCGATCCTCGTCGTGCAGCACATCGCGCGCGGCTTCTCCGGGGGACTGGCGCACTGGCTCTCCAGCGAATCGCCGATCGGCGTCAAGCTCGCCGATCTCGGCGAGGAGGCGCGAGCGGGGATGGCCTATCTGGCGCCCGACGACCGGCACATCGGCATTCGGCGCGGCGTATCGGGCGGCCTGCGCATCCAGCTCGACAACGCCGCGCCGATCGGCACCTTCCGCCCGTCGGCCACCTACCTGTTCCGGTCGTGCGCCGAGCAGGTGGGGCGCGGCCTTCTGTCGGTCATTCTCACCGGCATGGGCGATGACGGCGTGGACGGGCTGCGTACCGTCCGGCAGAAGGGCGGCCACGTGATCGCCCAGGATGAGGCATCGTCCGTCATCTACGGGATGCCGCGTGAGGCGCAGCACGCGGGCGTCGTCGACCAGATCGTCTCGCTCGACGACCTGCCGCGCCGGCTGCGGGAGCTGACCGCATGAGCGCCACGCCTGGTGCGATGGCCGGCGCCGTCGAGACGCCGCCGCGCGTGCTCGTCGTGGAAGACAGCGCGACGCAGGCGGCGGCGCTCGCTCTCCTGCTCGAACGGGCCGGCTACGCGACCGTCCTGGCACGCCGCGCCGAACGCGCGCTCGAGCTCATGGAGACCGAACGGATCGATCTCGTCCTGAGCGACGTCGTGATGCCCGGCATGGACGGCTACGAGCTCTGTCGGCGCATCAAGGAGCGGCCTGCGTGGAGCGAGATTCCCGTCGTGCTGCTCACCAGCCTCACCGATCCACTCGCCATCGTGCGCGGACTCGCGTCGGGCGCCGATCACTACGTCACCAAGCCGTACGAAGCCGACCGGCTGCTGAGCCGCGTGCGCTTCGTCCTCGACCACGCGGTCGATCCCAAGCGCGTCGTGCCCGAGCCGGTCGACGTGGAGCTGCTCGGCACCACGTTCACGATCCGCGCGATGAAGGAGCAGATCCTGGAGCTGCTCGTCTCCAGCTACTCCGATCTCGTGCGCACGAGCGAAGTGGTGCGCGAGGCCGAGCGGCGCGCGCGGTTCCTCGCCGAGGCAACCGAGCTCCTCTCCTCCACGCTCGACGCGCGAACGGTGCTCTCCGACCTGGCGCGGCTCGCCGTGCCGCGCGTCGCCGATCTCTGCGCGACCGACCTCGTCGAGATGGACGGCACGCGGCGGCGCGTCGCTGTGGCGCACTCCATTCCGGGCATGGAGCAGCTCGTCGAGCGCGAGACGGCGCGTGAGGGCGCCTTCTTCGATCAGGTCGAAGTAGAGATGGAGCCGCGCGTCATCCCGATCACCGACAACGCCGCCCTCATGGCGCTCACGGCCGACCCCGAAGTGCGGGCGGCGCTCACCGATCGAGGCGCGCAAGAGCTCATCGTCGTGCCGCTCGTGGCGCGAGGGCGCGTGCTGGGCATCATGCAGTTCGTCGTGCTCGGCACGACGCGCGCCGCGCGGCCGGACGACATGCCCCTCATTCTCGACGTCGCGCGGCGCGCGGCGCTGGCGGTCGACAACGCGCTCCTCTACCAGGAGGCGCAGCGGGCCACGCGCGCGCGCGACGACGTGCTCGCCATCGTGTCGCACGACCTGCGCAATCCACTGAACACGATCCAGATGAGCACGTCGTTCCTGCTCGACGTGCTCGCCGAGCCGGGCGCGAAGGACGTACCGCTCATCTCGCAGCTTCAGGTGATGCAGCGGGCGACGCGCCGCGCCAACGCGCTCATCCAGGACCTGCTCGACGTCTCGCGCATCGACGCCGGTACGCTGAAAGTGGCGACGACGGCGATCGACGCGTCGATGCTGCTCAACGACGCGGTGCTCGAGCTCGAGCCGCTCGTGCTGGGCAAGAAGCTCGCGTTCGTGCACGAGTGGAAGGGTCCGGATCTGCTCGTCGCGGCGGATCGCAGCCGCATCGCGCAGATCTTCTCCAACCTCGTGGGCAACGCAATCAAGTTCACCCCCGAGGGTGGCAGCGTGCGGATCGAGGGGAGCCGCCGCGGCGATCTCGCCGACTTCGACGTGATCGACAGCGGCGCCGGCATCCCGCCGGATCACGTACCGCATCTGTTCGATCGGTTCTGGCAGGCCAGCCAGACGTCACGCACCGGTGCGGGACTCGGGCTGTTCATCGTGAAGGGGATCGTCGAGGCGCACAAGGGGAGCATCTCCGTGGAGAGCGCTGCCGGCGGGGGGACGCATTTCCGGTTCAGCATTCCGAGCGCGGTGAAGCACGAGAAGTGAGGAGCGGATCGCGACCGAGGATCGGCCGCGATAGCGAGCGTTACGGCGCTATGTGTTTCTCGCGGAGGCGCGGGGGGCGCGGGGGACGGCTCCATCGGGATGGCTTCTTGTTCCTCGCGCGGACATTCGCTTTCGGGTAGCCTTGGTCTTTTGGGAGTGAGGCAGACGGATCTCTCCTCCGGACCTTCCTAATCAGTTGCGGTTGTAGTTCTCCGCGCTCCCCGCGCCTCCGCGAGAAACGCCAAGCACGCTGTACGCGACGTTCCGACATGCGACTGAGAAGTGACTCAGCGCGACTCGTTCAAAGTGCCGTCGAGCGGCTGATTCACACGAAGACGCGATGACGCGGCGGGAGGAAGGTCGTTCACGATCCGCTTGATGCCTTCCTTCATGGTTTCGGCTCCGAAGTTCAAGAGCAGACCGACTCTGAGATTCATCAGCCGGAGGTAGGTCAGGACCTGCTTCATGTGTACGGCTGCGAAGCGGTCGACGGATTTCACCTCGACGAGGACGAGGCTCTGCACGAGGAGATCGGCACGAAAGCCATCGTCGAAGTTCATGCCGTCGTAGGAGAAGCTGACGGCGCGTTGACGGTCCACGCGCAGACCTAATCGCTCGAGCGACCTCGCAAGGATCGCCTCGTACACCGACTCCAGCAGCCCAGGACCCAGCGCGCGATGGATCCTGATCGACTCCACCACGACCGCTCCGGTTATGTCGTCGAGCTCCATGGTTGTCTCCGTGCCGTTTTGGTCTCCGCGAGAACAACTAGCGCAGTTGGCTGCTCGCTGCCAGATGACTGACGCAAGACGATGCCATACACGTGAATATGCTGCTGTGGCTTGGGGTTCTCGCGGCGGCGCGGGGGGCGCGGAGGACGGCTCCATCGGGATGGCTTCTTGTTCCTCGCGCACATTCGTTTTCGGGTAGCCTTGATCTTTTGGGAGTGAGGCGGACGGATCTCTCCACAGCACCTTCAAAATCAGTTGCGGTTGTAATTCCCCGCGCTCCCCGCGCCTCCGCGAGAAACACCAAGTCACAGAAGAATGTCCACGCGTCTGTTGCGGCATGCACCGAGCCCGGGGAGATTGAAGCCGGCGCCCCGCCCGCACGTTCATCGAGCCACCCGCCTGAATGCCGCATTTCCAGCCGGTCCTGTTCGCGATCGCGGTCGCCGCACTCGTCGTCGCGCTCACGGCGCTCGCGAGACGACTGCCGGTGCCCACGCCCATCCTGCAGGTGTTCGCCGGCTTTCTCGTTGGGCTCATCCCCGGAGTCTCAATCCCGGATCTCGATCCCGACGTCGTCTTCTTCGTCTTCCTCCCGCCGATCCTCTGGTCGGCGGCGATGTTCACGTCGGTGCGCGAGTTCAAGCGCAACCTCCGACCGATCGGCACGCTCGCGATCGGGTTGGTGCTCGTCACTACCGCCGCCGTCGCGATCGCCGCGCGCCGGCTGTTCCCCGATATCCCGTGGCCAGTCGCGATCGCACTCGGCGCGATCGTGTCGCCGCCGGACGCCGTCGCCGCCACCGCGATCGTCTCGCGACTGCCCGTACCGCGTCGCGTCATCACCGTGCTCGAGGGCGAGTCGCTCGTGAACGACGCCTCGGCGCTCGTCGTCTACCGCACCGCGGTCGCCGCCGCCGTCACCGGCGCGTTCAGCTGGGGCGAGTCGATCGTGCGCTTCTTCATCGACGCAGGCGTCGGCAGCCTCGTCGGGTTGCTCGTCGCATGGCTGATCGTCGCCGCCATCCGCCGGACGAAGGACGCGCTCGCCGAGTCGCTCCTCACGCTCGCCGGCCCGTATGTCGCCTGGGTGGCCGCCGAGTCGCTGCACGTTTCCGCGGTGCTCGCCTGCGTGGCGGGCGGCGTGTACCTGCAGCAGCATCTCTCCACCGCTGTCGGGCCGGCATCGCGTCTGCAGACGCGCACGGTGTGGGACCTCGTCGTCTTCCTCCTCAATGCGCTGATCTTCCTGCTCCTCGGTGCGCAGTTCGGCTCGCTGCTTGGGCTGGTGCCGCGGGAGTCGATGGGCAGCGTGATGCGGAGCGGTGCGGTGATCACGCTCGTCGCCGTCGTGGTGCGCCTGATCTGGGTGCCGCTCGTGACACTACTCCCCAGGTTGAGCGCCGAGCGGCGGCGACGCGAGCCTCCTCCGCGATGGAGGGCACTCCTGCTGGTCTCGTGGACGAGCATGCGCGGCGTCGTCTCCTTGGCGACGGCGCTCGCCCTGCCCCGGGTCGTCGCCGGCGGTGCGCCCTTCCCCCACCGCACCGAGATCATCCTGACGACGATGTGCGTCATCGTGCTCACGCTGCTGCTGCAGGGACTGTCGCTCGCGCCGATCATCCGGGCCCTCCGCTTCGAACCGGAGGTGGCGCACCACGCCGAGGAACGGCTGGCCCGCCGCGAGGCCACGCGGCGCGGAGCCGAGACGCTGGAGGACCTGTCCCACGAGGACTGGGTGGACCCGCGCGACGTGGATGTGCTGCGTGCCGAGGCGCGCGATCGCGTGACGATGAGCGAGCAGCGTGGCGGGAGTTTCGCAGGGCGCCGTCGTCTCCGGCTGGCGATGATCGACGCCGAGCGCCGCATGCTCATCCGGTTGCGCAACGAGGACGCGATCTCCGACGACGTGCTGCGCTCGCTCGAGCAGGAGCTCGACCTCGAGGCGATCCGCGCCGGCGCAACCGAGGCGAGCTAGCGGCACCGTCCAAGCGCGCTGTATGATTCGCGCAGTCGATACGGCCCTATCTCCCCGGAGGCGCGACCATGTGGCAGGAGTTCAAGGCGTTCATCATGCGTGGCAACGTGATGGATCTCGCCGTCGGCGTCATCATCGGTGCCGCATTCGGCGCGGTCATCAAGTCGCTGGTCGACGACGTCATCATGCCGCCGATCGGGCTGGCCACCGGCGGCGCCGACTTCGCGGACAAGTACGCGCTGCTCAAGGAAGGCACCAAGGCGGCGCCGCCCTACGCGTCGCTCGCCGCGGCCAAGGACGCCGGCGCGGTGACGCTCAACTACGGCGCGTTCATCAATACGGTGATCACCTTTCTCATCGTTGCGCTCGCCGTGTTCGTCCTCGTGCGCGCGGTCAATCGCCTGTACCGGCAGCCGGCGGAAGCCACGCCGGAGACGCGCCCCTGTCCCTACTGCACGATGACCATCGCCATCGCGGCGACGCGGTGCCCGAACTGCACCTCCGAAGTCGGCTCAGCTCCGCGGCCAGCGTAGCGAACGAGGCGCTGCTCGGACGAACGCCGGCCGATTCCGGCCGGCGTTTCGCATTCACGGGGCCATCGAGATGGTCGGGCCGCTCTCGAGCGCGGCGGGCAGTCGCGTCGCGTTCTCCTCGAGCCGCTCGGTGCGACTCAACCGCTCGACGTCGATCGCGATCACGCCGTCCGGACCGTTGGCGAAGATGCTGGCGAACTTGACGTCCCACCGCACCTCGTCCCACAGGTAGGAGCTGCGCGCGGAGACGCGCGTAGAAAAGGTCTCCTCGAGCGCGGTCGCGAAGATGAGGAACTCGGCCTGGGACGCCGCCAGGCGCTCCGGCGTGACGCCGGCGAGGGGGCTGTCCGCAGTGATCGGGTGCACCACGGTCCAGTGGAGCGTGAAGAACTCCACCGAGCTCCGCTCCAGCGCGAGCTGGTGGAAGTTGCGCTCGCGCACCCCGTTGAACTCCTCGAAGCGAGCGAGGTTCACACGCACCTGCACGTCACTCATCTCGCTCGGCTGCAGGTTCACGATGCGGAACATCACGGCGCGGCCGCCCTCGTACGGTGCGACGATCGCCGACTCGCTGAAGGCGAGCCGCATCCGCGGCCGGGTGAGCCGCGCGATCACGAGGCCGAACGCGAAGACCAGCGTGATCGGGCCGAAGAACGACTCGAGGTTGGAGAGCCAGTTCGCCGTCGGGCCATAGGCGAACATCGGCCCGGTCCCGGTGGTGGTGAACACGCCGATGCTGAAGCTCAAGGCGTGGAGGAATGGGTCGTCGAGCCCGAGCAGCTCGGTGCCCCGCAGCGCGCCCTGACCGAGCGCCAGATACGCCAGCGCGAAACAGCCGTTGATCAGCAGCAGCACGCCCATCAGCCAGCCGATGAACGACGGCCAGCTCGTCTCCAGCGCAGCGAGATACAGGCGCGCCGATCGCTGCGCGCCGATGCCGTACTTCTTGCTGTTCGGCCGGCCATCGCGATTCAGGAAGCGGCCGCGGACAGCCTGGGCCACGACGTGGCCGAACCCCAGGTCGGAGGGTCGGGTCAGCGGAGGCGGAGGCGCGTCATCATCGTCCTTGCTGGCGGGGCTCGTCACGGTTCAAGGCACCCAGGTGGTGAATGACGACGCCGGCTGGCGAGGCTTGGCCGGTGGGACCTCCGCCGGCACGCCGACGTTGAGCATCGCGACGACACGCTCTCCCTCGCGCACTCCCATCGCGGCTCGCGCGACAGGATCGGCCATCACCGCGCCAGTCTTGATGTGCGTACCGAGGCCGAGCGCGGTGGCGGCGAGGGCGATGTTCTGCACGGCCATCATCGCCGACGCGTAGTCTTCTTCCCGGATCTCTGCGTTCTCGTTGTCCACCACGGCGACCGCGATGATCGCCGGCAGCGCGCGGTGCTCGTTGGCGACGTTCTCACGCATCGCCGCGGCCGCCGCGGGATCGGCGATCTTGCGCGCCTTCCGGTCGCCGAGCGCCCGGCCGAACGCGGCCCGCGACTCGGGGCCGAGGACGTAGAACCGCCACGGCTGTGTGAGACGGTGATTGGGCGCGAGGCTCGCCGCGTCGATCAGCGACTCGATCTCAGCCCGCGTGACTTCGCGGTCGGTGAACCGCCGGATGGAGCGCCGCCCACTGATGGCATCGGATGTCTTCATGCCCCCAAGTTACCGAGCTACCCGACAAAACGGCTACGGCGTATCCGCCATCTCCTGCTTCCTGGCGAAATCGTAGAGCGTGACGCGGCGCAGGTGGTAGTACGCCGTCCAGTAGTTGCGCAGCGCCAGCACGTTCGCGAGCACCGCGGCGTCCTTCTCGTTCTGTGCGATGTAGAGGGCGTCGTTCGTGATCTTGCCGATGGTGTATCGATTGCGGGCTACCTCGAACTGCCTGCTCGCCACCGTGTCCGCCTTGGCCGAGATGAGCACGTTGCGCTGGGCCTGCTGCACCTGGAACGCCGAGAATCGCGCGTCCTCCTCGAGCGCGTCGCGGCGGCCCTTGTTGGTGGCCGCCACTCGCTCCGTGTTCGACACCGCGCGCTGCACGTCGGCATGGCCTGCGCCCCACTGCAGCATCGGCAGGTTCACGCCCACTCTCAGCGCCTGCTTGCCGAGCGGACTCTGGTACGATTGCCCGAACGCCGACGCGGTCTGGTTGAATCCGGCGCTCGCCTCGACGGACGCATTGAACCGGTTGTTCGCCTTGGCTAACCCCACGCCGCGCCGCGCCTCGACTTCGTCGAGCGCGTTCTGCTCGATGGTGCTGGAGCTCTTGAGCGCCTGACGGACGGCCAGCTCCGGGTCCGCGTCGATGATCGGGATGGAGTCCGGTGTGACGATCGTGAACCGCTGATTGGCCGGGAAGGCGGTGAGTCGCCTCAGCGCCGCCTCGGCGCGGTCGCGCGACAGTCGTGCGTCGTCGACCGCGGCGCGCGCGCGCAACAGCGCGAGCTCGCTCTTGAGCAGGTCGTTCTCGCCGATCTTGCCGACCTCGTACCGGCCCTTGTTGAGGGTGAACAGCGTGTCGTTGACGGCGACGTTCTTGGATGCGTTGTCCAGCGTCACCTGCTGCGCGTAGAGATTGAAGAACGCCTCGGCCGTGCTTCCCGCCACGTCCTCGCGCGCCTCGAGGTAGCCTCGTTCGGCCACGCGCGCACTCAGGGTCTGCACGCGCTGGTCCCAGACGATCTGGCGCGGCCGGAACAGATCCTGGCGAAGGCTCAGCACCACCGGCGACGTCTGATAGAACTTCGTGTTCGCGTCGCCGAACTGGTCGATCCGGCTCACGGCCGAGCCCACGGAGATCGTGCCGCCGGTGAGCGGGATCTGCTGGCTGAAGCCCATGCTGAGCGTCGACTGGTTCTGCGACTGTCCGATGAACTGCGTGGAACCGTCGGGAAGGGTGATCGGATTGATGCCGTGATTGAGGTTGGCCGCGTCGCCCTGCAGGAAGAGTTGCGGCAGCAGCCGCGAGTTGAACGCCCGGTCGCGCCAGCGTGCCACGTCGCGTGTGCTGCGCGCCACCTGCGCCAACGGCCCCTGCTGCTGGGCCATGGCGATGGCGTCCTGCAGCGTCAGCGTGCGCGCCGCCGGTTCCTGGCCGGCCGCGAGGGCGGGCAGCGCGAGCGCAACGAGAACTCCTGTGCGGACCAGACGCTTGAGCACCTCGAACACCTTCACCGTGGGGATGTTGGGGTTGCGCACGCCGCGCTGCGCGTGCTGCGGGGACGTCCTACTCGTACCGCAGGCAGACGATGGGGTCCTGCTTGGCCGCATTCGACGCCGGCATGATGCCGAACACGAGCCCAACCGCCACCGAGACGCCGAACGCGAGGATCACGGACGTGAGCGACACGATCGTGCTGATGTGCGCGATCCGCTCGATCGCCGACGCGAACACGACGCCGAGGATGATGCCGGCCACGCCGCCGGCGACGCTGATCATCACCGCCTCGGTGAGGAACTGCGCGAGAATCTCGCCCTGGGTCGCGCCCATCGCGCGGCGCACGCCGATCTCCTTGATGCGCTCCAGGATCGACGCGAGCATGATGTTCATGATCCCGATCCCGCCCACGACGAGCGAGATCGACGCGATCGCGCCGAGCACGATGTTGAAGATCGTCTTCGTGCGCTGCTCCTGCTTGAGCAGCAATTCGGGAACGCTGATCTCGAAGTCGGTGACGTCGTTGTGCCGGCGCTGCAGCATCCGCCGCACCACCTCGGAGACGGCGGTGACGTCGGCGGAATTGCTCACCTGCACGATCACCTTGTCGAGCTGATGGTAGTTCTTCTGCTCCGTGCGCTGCTCTTCCGTCTTGGAAGAGTCGGCCGACCTGTCCTGGTTCGCGGCGACTTCCATGTCGCTCTGCGTCACCTCGCTCCGGTTGCGGAAGCGCAGCAGCATCGTGGGGAGCGGCACGTACACGTCCATGTCGGCGTCGCGGATGCCGAGCCGCTTCGCCGATTCGCTGGATACTTTCCGGTCCTGAAGCACGCCGACGATCGTCAGCCACTGCGTGCCCAGCTTGACGGTGTGGCCGATCGGATCTTCGGTCGTGAAGAAGCGCGATTTGACGCCCTGCCCGATCACCGCCACGGGCGCCGCGTGCGCGAAGTGCGGCGGGGCGAACCCAGCGCCTTCGGACAGCCTGAGGTTCATCACGCCGAAATAGCTCGGGTCCACGCCGACGACCTTGCCGGAGCGGTGATGCCCCTCGCGTGTGATCACGCTGTTGACCACGACCTCGCTGCTCGTGGCCCCGACGGCGGGAATGGCAGCCTTGATCGCCTGCGCGTCGAGAAAACTCAGGCCCGGTGAGAATTTCTTCGACTGCTTCTTGCCGTCCTCCTTCTCGACCTTCCCCTCATTCTGCTCGACGATCGGCGTCACGACCACATTGTTCGCGCCCAGCAGCTTCATCTGGGCGAGGATCTCCTGCTCGGCGCCGTTGCCGATCGCCAGCATGGCGATCACCGACGCCACGCCGAACAGGATGCCGAGCGAGGTGAGGCTCGCCCGCAGCTTGTTGTGCACCACCGCCTCGGCGGCGATTCCGCTGCTGAAGACGACGTGCGCCATCAGGGCGCGCACCCGCGTGGGGAGCGCGGCCGTCGAGTCGAGCGGGACCGACGTCATCGGCTAGCTCTTTGCCTTTGCTGCGGGTGGGGCGAGCTTCGGTGCCGGCGTCGGCGGTGTGGGCGAGGGAGCAGGCCCTGCCTTCTCCGACGGGGCCGTGACGCTCTTCGCCGTGTCGCCACCGGCGATCGGCGACGTGATCGGCTTGAGCCCGGGGATGATCTCCGCCTTCATCTCGGCGCTGTTGGCCGGCGGCGTGAGCAGTACGCGGTCGCCCGCCTCGACGCCGCGCTTCACCACGATCTCGTTGTCGTTCATCGCGCCCGTCTCGACCATCTGCTTCACCACGCTCCGGCCGCTCTGCTTGAAGACGTACGAGAACCCACCTTCGCTCACCACCGATTCGAGCGGCACGGAGAGCACGTTCGCGATCCTCGCCGTCTCGATCGCGTTCGCCGTCGTCATGCCGGGCCGCAGCGTCGTATCCTTGGTGATGATCTCGATCTTCACCTCGAACACCTTGGAGTCCTGGTTCGGCCGCTGCTCGCCGACGTTCGCGATGTGCGTCACCGTGCCGGCGAGCTTCTTCGAGGGGTCGGCGTCGAGCGAGATCTGCACCTTCTGCCCCAGCGCGAGCTTGCGGACGTCCACCTCGTTGACGTAGGTGTCCGACTCCATCTGCGTGAGGTCGGGCAGCGTGGCGACGGTGGACTCCCACGCGTTCCACTGCGAGCCGACGCCCTTCTTCTTGCCGCTCCACTCGCGCACGTAGATCACCATGCCGGGCGCGGGCGCGCGCACCGAGAAGTTGTCGCGCACCGTCTGCAGGTTCACCAGGTTGTTCTGCTGGCGCCCCAGGTCCGCGCCCACCGACGACATCTTGGCGACCGCCTGCTTGGTCTTCGTCAGCAGGCTGCGCTTCGACTGCTCGAGTGCGCGCTGCGCCTTCTCGTGGTCGATCTCCGCCTGTCGCCGGATCGTCGGTGCCTCGTACTTGGCCTGCTCCTTCGCGAGCTTCTTCTCCTCGAGCAGGAAATCGGCGTTGCGCACGTCCTCGCGCGCCTGCGCGAGGGCAAGCGCCGAGTCCAGTTGCGCCGTGGTGAAGTCAGCCTGTGCTTTCTGAAGGCTGAGGGTGACGTCGGCGATCTTGCTGGCGACGGGCTGCTTGTCCAGCTCCGCGATGATGTCCCCCTCCTTCACGAGCGAGCCTTCGGGGACGATCGACGAGATCTTCGTCTGGTAGACCTGCACGCTCTGCGCGGTGGCCGGCCCGCTCACCTGCACGAACTTGCGCGCGCGCAGCTCGCCCGTCGTCGTGACGATCACCTTGAACTCGCCGCTCTTCACCGGCGCGCTCAGCGACGCTTCCGCGGCCGACGCGGTGGTGGGCCATTTGACCCAGGCGATCGCGCCGAGGAGCACGAGCGCGACGGCGGCCATTGGAAGCCAGTGCTTGCGAAGCTGTTCCATCTCGAAGCTCTCTCGCGAGGGGGAGGGAGAACGTCAACGACCCACTACGGTACGGGCAACGTCGATCCGCTGCAATGCGCGCAACATTACGGAATCATGAACTCTTGGATGCCGCTCGACGCGACCGCGTTGCATCGGCCCGCGGGTAAGACACCGCGAGCCCGCAGTTGGTTGTGAGGCCCCGTCCATCGGCGGGGGGCGCGCCGCTTGCATCTCGCCCTCAGGTCGGCGTCGCCCCAGATTCCTCACATCAGCTCGGAGTCTGGTCGGGTGCAGTCCGCCCCCCTCGCGCACCGCAGCCGGCTCATCCACGAATCACGGAGACGGACCATGCCTCAATCCGAAAGCGTACCGCGCGACGACGACAGCGAGATCGTTCGTGTCTCCCACGACATCGCCGGCAGGCTGCGCACGCGCGGCGTCACGGTGAGCGACGACGAGTCACCGGATGACATCGTCCGGATGCTCGAGGGCGTCGAGGCGTTCGAGCGCGCGGTGCAGTCCAGGGGTGGCGACCTGATGGTGGACGAGCCGCCGGTGCGCGGCGCGGTGCAGCCGGACGATCCCGACTTCCTCCTGCCCAAGCGCGCGGACGATGAATCGGCCTCCCTCTACCTCGAGCGGCTCGAGGCGGCCACGCGCGCGGTGCGCGGTCATCGGCCGGGCTGACCCCCGCGCCGCCGAACGCTAGTCGCCCGCCGCTCCCAGCAACTCGACGCGAGGCACTCCCCAATCGGTCAGGTGAGGCGGGCATGCGGCCGCCGCCGGCCCGCGCTTCAGACGCATCGTCGTGAAGTTCGCGTCGCTCTGGCCGTAGCGCAGGTCGCCGATCGTTTCGGCTCCTACTTCGGGCACGCGTCCGAACTGCATCCAGCCGCGCACCCAACAGTCGCGCGCATGCAGCTCGCGCAGTTGCGGCAGGGAGTGTGCAACTCGACCTTCCCACGACACCGCCGCCGTACGCGCCGACCCGCACCCGGACGTTCCGAACGGCGTCGCGGTGGCTCGCGCCGTCACGTACGCCGCCCGCGGCTCCTGCATCGCAACCGTGAGCACGCTCCAGCACAGCGGATTCCCCGGCT
>JBDSDB010000215.1:0-3426 GCA_039920785.1 Gemmatimonadaceae bacterium | reverse complement strand
GCACGACGCCGTTGGCGCCGCGAGACCCGTAGATCGCCGTGGCGCTGGCGTCCTTGAGCACTTCGATCGACTCGATGTCGGTCGGGTTCAGGTCGCCGATGCCGCCGGCCATCGGGATGCCGTCGAGGACGTAGAGCGGATCGTTCGATGCCTTGAGCGAACGCTGGCCGCGGATGCGCACCCGCACGCCGTCACCGGGCTTGTAGCCCGTGGAGACGATGTCCACGCCGGCGACGCGGCCCTTGATCGCGTCGATGGCGTTGGTGGTCGGGATCTGCTTGATCTGCTCTGCGCTGACCGAGCCGACCGAGCCGGTGACGTCGCGCTTGGCGAGCGTCCCGTAGCCGACGGTGACGATCCGCTCGAGTTCGACCGTCTGGTGCTTGAGCGCGATGTCCGCGTTGGCGGTCTGGCCGGCGCGGACAGGAACGCTGTCGACGATGACCGGCGTGTACCCGATGGCGGAGGCGCGGAGCCGGTACGAGCCAGGGGCGATCCCCTGAATCGTGTACCGTCCCTGCGGATTGCTGGTGACGGTGAGCTGCGTGCCGAGGAGTGTGATGCGGACTCCCTGAATCGGCTGGTTGCCCTCCGAACCGGTAATGGTACCGGTGATCCGGCCCGTCGTCGCGTCCTGCGCGAGAACGCGCGACGCGGGCAAGAGGAGCGCACAGGCGGACAACAAACTGACGGTGATGAGCCGACGCTTCATGGTGGGCGATGCTCCGAAGCGGGTGGGACCAGCGAGTGGATCGGATGAGGGGCGAAACCGTTCATGTAACACCGGCATCCGGACGACCACAGGGGTCGCTCCGGAGGAAAACTCAATTTGTTCCTTCAAAGGACAATTGGCGGCGACTCACCGCCCGCAATCCCACTGAGACCGTATTGTTCACCAAAAGTGCTCTGCGCCGACGCCGTTCGAGGGCCAAACGCGTCCGGGCGCACACCATTCACGGTCGGATTCGAGCGTGCCCGAACCCGGCACCAGCGAACGCCGACAAGCTACGAGAGTGGAAGACCGCGCTTCTTTCGGAACCGTCACACACAAACTTCGGCGGGGGTGCGGCCGAAGCCCGACTTCGTGCGCCGACCATCGTACCGCCCAGCCTCCGACGACGCAAGATAAACTTCAGGAAATGGCGTGGTCCGGCGAAAGATCCTGGCCGCCCCAGATCGCCTTGGACGTCCACGGCTCGCTCGGGGCGCTCCAGAACGGGTCGGCGGGGGGGAGTCCCAGCGGCAGTAGGCCGACCGCGCACAGATACGCGCTCCCCGAGGAGATGTACCCCTCCCCCAGCTTCGGCTGGTGCCCAGCGAGACCCACGGTCAGCCACCCCGCCGCGTCGAAGGTGCCGGGCGCGCCCATCGTCCGGTGGATCATCGCGCTCATCGCGCCGCGCACCTGCGCCGGCCGGAGCTCGGCCGGCAGCTCGTGGCGGAGCGCCATCTGGCCAAGCAGCTGGAAGGCGCCGCAGCGATAGGACAGCGACCGGCCGATCGGCGGAAAGGTGCCTTCAGGAGAGATCATGCGCTCCTGAATCGCCGCAAATCGCCGAGCGCGCGTGACCGCCTCGGTGTGGATGGCTCTCCACTCGTCGGTGACGCCGGACGTCGCGCGCAGCACGTCCAGCAGCATCGGGTGGATGACGTAACTATTGTAGTAGTCCATGTGCAGCGACGGGCCGTCGCCGTACATGCCGTCGCCCTTGTACCACTGCTGGTGCTGGCGGACCGCGTAGTCGACGCGCATCCGGTCCCATGGCTCGTTCATCGTGCTCAGTGCCGCCTCGATCATCGCGCTGAAGAGGAGCCAGTTGTTCACGCCCGGCTGGATGGCGCGCGTGGCCTTCAGTGCGTCCACCACGAGGCGCTTCGTTCTCGGCTCGAGAGGCGTCCAGAGCTGACCCGGTGCGCGGACGATCGCGTGCGCGAGAAAGGCGGCGTCGACGAGCGGCTGCCGTCCGCGGGTGAAGTTGAAGTAGTCGGGCGACGTGGGGTCGGTGCCGCGCTCGAGCCCCCGTCGCGCGAGCGCGGCGAGTCGCGCTCGCTGCGCGCCCTCTGCAGACGCGTCCGGTCCGAGCTCGAGCCACGGAGCGATGCCCGCGAGCAGTCGTCCCGCCGCCTCGAGGTGAGCGTAGTCTCGGCGCTCGACGGTCGCCGTCGCGGAGAGCTCGACGGGCATCGTGCGGCGCAGCGAGCCGGTGGCCAACGCGCCCAGGACTGGATCGGCGAGCCGAGTGAGGATGCGGAGCCACTCCGCTCGCGACTCCGGTTCGGGCGCCTCGCTCGCCGAGGGCGGCTGTCCGCTCGAGGACGACGCGGTGCGAAGGGCAGCCTGCGCGCTCGCCGGCGCTGCCACACCCAACACTGCGAGCTGCCGCACGAAGTCACGCCGCTTCCGCATCAGTGCACCCCTGTGATTTTGCTGAACGCGCGAAGCATATTGCAGCCGCACACGCCACGCGCGCCAGATGCGCGATTCGTTCGGACGCGACAGCAACCCATCCATGGCCACCTCTTCAGAGCCGCGAACGAACGAGCCACCGCGCGCCGCACAGATCCAGGTCGCGGCGACGTCCTTCATGTCGCTGTTCTCGATCGTCGGGCTGGCGCTGTACGGCCTTCCTTTCTTCTACGACTTCATGGTGCGCGATTTCGGGTGGACGCGCGCACAGGTCACGTCGGGAAATGCGCTGAGCAAGCTCGTGGTGGGTCCGGTGCTCGGCTTCGCCGCCGGCTGGTTCGTCGATCGATTCGGACCACGTCGGCTGATGATCGTGGGCATTCTGATGGCCGGCACCGCACTGATCGGGCTGGGATCGATCAGCACGCTGACCGGTTTCTACTTCTTCTATCTGTTCAACGCGGTCGGCTACGTGTTCGGCGGCCCGCTGCCGAACCAGGTGTTGCTCTCGCGTTGGTTCAACGCGGCGCGAGGCCGCGCGATGGGCTTCGCGTACCTGGGCATCGGGCTCGGTGGCGCGCTGGTGCCGCTGGTCGCCGTGCGTCTCGTCGCGACGTTCGGGTGGCAGGGAGCGCTGAAGGCGCTCGGCGTCGCCATCGTCGTCATCGCGCTGCCGCTCGCCCTGTTCGTGAAGGAGTCGCCCACCGCGGTGGAGCCGGCGGCGAAGCGCGAACCGGCGACGCCCACGCCGATTCGCGACGTGTTGCGCCAGCCTGCTTTCTATCTGCTGATGATCGGCAGCATGTGCTCGATCGCCGCGGTGGGCGGAGCGAACCAGCATCTCAAGCTCTATCTCAGCCTCGACCACGGTTACACACAGGGTGGTGCCGCCGCCGTCGCCTCGATGACGCTGGCAGCGAGCCTGGTGGGTCGGTTGGGCATGGGCTGGCTCGCCGACCGATGGCCGAAGAAGCACGTGATGCTGCTCATCTACTCGCTCGTCGCGGCCTCGATCCCGA
>JBDSDB010000214.1:0-14174 GCA_039920785.1 Gemmatimonadaceae bacterium | reverse complement strand
CGTCGTGCTCGACTTCTCCACCGACATCGGCGTACTGAACTATGCCTATGCGCTCGAGCAGCTCGAGGCGGCGTTCTACATGACCGTCGTGTACCACCCGTACCACAACATGCCCCACCAGGAGCTGCGTCTGCTCACCGACGTGCGCGATCATGAGATCGTGCATCGCGACTTCCTCAAGGCGGCGCTGGGCGCACAGGCCATTCCCGGCCTGACACCCCTCCTCGGCCCCATCGACTTCCAGAGCCGGACCGAGGTGCTGACCGCCGCGAAGACGTTCGAGGACCTCGGCGTCGCGGCGTACAACGGCGCGGCCAAGTATCTCGCCAGTGACGTCTACCTTGGCATCGCCGGCAAGATCGTCTCCGTCGAGGCGCGCCATGCCGCTGCGATCCGCGACCTGTTGATGCCCAGGACGGGCAGCTTCGCGCCCAAGGCGTTCGACGACGCGTTCGCGCCCACTGCGGTCATCGCGGCCGCGCAGACGTACATCGCCGAGAAAATCACCGTCGTCAACTCCTAAGGAGCCAGAGAGCCATGATCAAGCGAGCAACCCTGGCCGCCGCGCTTCCCTCGGCGGTCGTCGACGTGCTGAACTTCGCACTCACCCTCGAGTACCTCGAGGCCGAGTTCTACGTCACCGGCGTCGGCAAGCCCGGGCTCATCCCCGCGGCAGACCGGGAGATCTTCACCACGATCCGCGATCACGAAGTCGCGCACGTGGAGTACCTCAAGGCCGCACTCGGCGCGGAAGCCGTCGCCAAGCCGACGTTCGACTTCACCGCGGGCAACGGCTCCGGCAACGGCCCGTACGCCGACGTGTTCTCCAACTACGCCACGTTCAAGGCGGTCGCGCAGGCGTTCGAGGACACTGGCGTGCGCGCGTACAAGGGCCAGGCCCCCGCGCTCAAGCCGTACAGCGACGTGCTCACTGCGGCGCTCACGATTCACTCGGTCGAGGCGCGTCATGCGGCCGAGGTTCGCCGGCTACGCGGCAACTTCTCCGAGACATCGCCCAACGAAGGGTGGATCACCGGCAACATGACCGACATTCCGGGCACTGCCGCGGTGTACGCCGGCGAGGAGAACGCGGTCCAGGGCGGCGTCAGTGTCGCCTCGATCACGTCTGTCGGATTGGACGAGATCACCGAAGCGTTCGACGAGCCGCTGACGAAGGCGCAGGTGCTGGCGATCGTCGATCCATTCATCGTCTGAGCGGAGCGGGCAATGCAGCGGCGGGGGCCTCGCCCCCGCCGCTACATTGGCTCATCTAATGCAAAGAGCGAGGATTCATGCACTCACGTCGAGGGCGACGCGCCCTCGCGCGCTTCACTGGTTGAGAGGAGAATGATGCACTTCATGCGATCGATGCCGCGCGCTGCGCTCAGCACGGCGGGCCTGATGAGCGCGTTGACGCTCGCCGCCTGCGTCACCAAGGACAGCGGCACCACCGACTCGGCGATGGCGCGCGGCGCGGTCGACAGCGCGAACGGGGCCATGCGGGCAGACTCCGCCGAGGCGGCGCCCGGCCAGATGGCTGCACCTGAAGGACAGATGAAAGCGGTGCTCGATCAGCTCGGGTCCATGGGCGGAAAGCCGATCGAGACGCTCGCGCCACAGGAAGCACGCAAGCAGCCGACGCCCGCGGCCGCGGCGACGGCCGTCGCCGCGAACGCGGGCAAGGACACGATGCCGACGGCGCTCGTCCCCGGCGTCACCTCGGCCGACCGCACGATTCCCGGCCCGGGCGGTCCGCTGCCCGTGCGCATCTACACGCCCGCCGGCAATGGTCCCTTCCCCGTCGTGGTCTACTATCACGGCGGCGGCTGGGTGATCGCCGACAAGAACGTGTACGACGGCGGGGCCCGCTCGCTCGCGAAGAGCGCCAACGCAGTCGTCGTGTCGGTCGACTACCGGCTGGCGCCGGAGCACAAGTTCCCCGCGCAGCACGAGGACGCGCTCGCGACGTATCGCTGGGCGACGCAGAACGCCGCGTCGATCAAGGGCGATCCGCAGCGGCTCGCGCTCGCTGGCGAGAGCGCCGGCGGCAACCTCGCCGTGGCGACGGCGATCGCGGCGCGCGATGCGAAGCTTCCGATGCCCAAAGCCGTGATCTCCGTCTATCCGATCGCACAGCCCGACACGATGACGGGATCCTACGTCGAGAACGCGAACGCGAAGCCGCTCAACCGCGCCATGATGGGCTGGTTCGCGAAGCACGTGTCACGCACGCCGGCCGACCTGCAGGACCCGCGCATCAACCTCGTCAAGGCGAACCTCGCGGGGCTCCCGCCCGTGACGATCATCAACGCGCAGATCGATCCGCTGCGCGACGACGGCGCGATGCTCGAGCAGGCGCTCAAGCAAGCCAACGTCTCGGTCGAACGCCGGGTGTACGACGGAGTCGCACACGAGTTCTTCGGCATGGGCGCCGTGGTCGACAAGGCCAAGGAGGCGGAAGAGTACGCGGGCGACCGGCTCAAGGCGGCGCTGGGCTCATAGCGGCCAGCAGTCCTACGAAGTCACTCCGGAGAGGCGCGGAACGCTCGCCTCTCTCCGGAATGGCTCACTGCAAGAGTGCGTAGTGCCCTCCATCGAGGATCTGCCGGATGCCTGCCAGCACCCGCTCCGGCGCAGCGTAGTCGGGATGGCTCTGGTAGATGCCAGCGATCTGTTGCAAATCCTGCATCTCGCCCACCTCCCGCGCGACGTTCGGCATCGCCCTGCCCAACGACGGTCGCCCAGCGAGGGAGAGTTCCGCAGGCCGGAGACGTCCGACGGCGATCGCGTGGGTGATCCGTCGCTCGCACCGGCAGGGCCGATCCGGATTGACGATTCCGCAGTGGCCTCGCATGAACGCCCGCAACTCGCAGAGGCGCACGCTGTCAGGCTGATGTCAGGTTGATGGGCTATTCATTCGAGGCTGTGCACGCCCGCGCACCACATGGGGTAGCAAACCACTATCCGCGTTCGCGACTGACAGACATCACAGATCCGGAGCAAGGTCACGCGCACGACCGGCCGACGCGTCGCGCTCGCCTAGCTGGGAGTCGCTGCCGAACGCTCATCTGCCTGGTCTTCGGCCTTGCCGCGTGCGCACGAGTTGCGGCGCCGGTTCATCACGGACCAGACTCCGATCATTTCGACGGCACGCGATTCCACAACTACATCCGCTTCCGCGACGATCAGATCGAGGATGCGCTTCGGCGCGCCGTCCGAGAAGTTTCGCGGCGGCGCGGCGATTGGCCGAAATGGGAGGAGGTGAAGACGGACGTGCCTCCACCTCGCGTGGGAAACAGTTCGCTCCACGACAGCACGGTGCGCGTGACCTTCGTCAACCACGCCACCGTGCTTCTGCAAATGGGTGGGATGAACATCCTCACCGACCCGATCTGGTCGGACCGCGCGAGTCCGTTTTCCTGGTACGGTCCCAAACGTCACCGACCGCCAGGCATCCGATTCGAAGATCTGCCGGCGATCGACGTCGTGCTGCTCAGCCACAATCACTACGATCACATGGACGTGCCGACGCTCCGACGCCTCGTCGACGCGTTCCATCCTCGCATCATCACCGGCCTGGGTAACGCGGCGTTTCTCGCGCGCCAGGGAATTGCCGGCGCACAGGACATCGACTGGTGGCAGTCGATCCAGCTCGGGCCAGCTGTGCGGCTCACGGGGGTCCCGGCACAGCATTGGTCCGCGCGCTGGAGCAACGACAAGTGGCGGACACTCTGGCTCGGCTTCGTGCTCGAGAGCCCGGGCGGTCGCACATACTTCGCGGGCGATACCGGCTTCGGCGAGTTCTTCACGAGGATTCGTGACCGCTTTGGCCCATTCCGACTGGCGCTCCTGCCGATCGCGCCGAGCCAGCCGCGCGACGCGATGGCGCCCCGTCATCTCTCCCCCGGTGACGCGGTGCGCGTCTATCGCGTGCTCGGTGTGTCCACCGCGATCGCGTTGCATTTCGGCACGTTTCAACAGGGCAACGACGCCGAGCACGAACCGGTGGATTCGCTGCGTCGAGCGATCGAGGACGCCCGCCCGTGCGCGGTTCGATTCTGGGCGCTTCGTAACGGAGAGGCGCGGGCAGTGCCGCCGATCGACGGCGCGCCGAACGCGCGCTGTGCGCTGACGCTTCCCCTGACCAGTGATCACTGACGGCACGAGCGTGGCGCCGGCGTGTGACAGGTCGGTTCGTCTACGAGCTCGTTGCACGTCGGCTCTCTGCTCGACATCTCCCCGCCCGCACGCGACGTTTCGGGCTGCTATTAACTCCTCCATGAACGGCTGACATGCGTGTGCTCGTGGTGGACGACGACCTGTCGCTCGGCGACGCCATCGTGCGCGGACTTCGCGCCGTCGGGATGGACACCGTGCTCGCGACGAGTGTGGCGGACGCACGAGAGGGCCTGCTGTTCGCCACGCACGACGTGGTCGTGCTCGACGTCATGCTGCCGGGCGGCTCCGGGTTCGAGCTCTGTCGCCTGATGCGCGACCGCGGGATTTCCACGCCCGTCCTGATGCTCACCGCGCGAGATGCGGTGTCGGATCGCGTGCGCGGGCTCGATGCGGGCGCGGACGACTATCTCACGAAACCCTTCGCGTTCGAGGAGCTCGTCGCTCGGATCCGCGCGCTGGCGCGGCGTAGTGCCGTCCTGGTGCCGGACGTGGTTCGTGTCGCGGACCTCGAGGTCGATCTCAGTAGCCACGTCACATCGCGCAGCGGGAAGCAGATCGAGCTCACGGCGAAGGAGTTCGCCCTGCTCGAGCTCTTCGTGCGAAACGAGGGCGCAGTGTTGAGCCGCACCATGATCACGAGCCGCGTATGGGACGACAATCATGACCCGTTCGCGAACGTGCTCGAGGTGCTCGTCAGCCGCCTGCGACACAAGATCGACGATGGCTTCGATCAACCGCTGATTCATACGGTGCGAGGGGCGGGCTATCGATTCGGCTCGGCCCTGTGAGGCGGGAGTGACTCGCGTTCCGGCGCCGCGCCGTCCGCCGCTGCCCCCGCTCGACCGGCTGCGACTGCGCCTCGCCGTGTGGTACGTCGGCACGACGGCCGCCATCCTGCTCGCCCTTGGCGGCGCCCTGTTCTTTGCCGTCGCGCACCAGATTGGAGCGCAGCTCGACGAATCGCTCTCCACCGCAGTGCTCGAGCTGATAGGCGCCGAGGCGGCGGCGCATGCAGACAGCTCCGCCGCGGCCGTCGCACCTCCGCTGGTGACGCGCGACGCCGCGTCCCTGCGCGTGGCAGGGCTCGACCTCTACCTCCTCGATAGTGCGGGGACTTCATTGCTCACGGGCGAAGTGATCCCCGCCATTCGAACCGCCGCACGTCACGCGGCGCAGCAGGGCATCGCGTCACTCGAGCTGCCGAGTCGTCCCGAGCACGTCATCAGGGTGCGGGCGCAGTCGTTCCATGGTGCGACGGGCGCGCTCCTCGTCGCGGCGGCGGCGGCGGATCTCGAAGATCTGGAAGATCAGTACACGCTGCTCATCTGGCAGTTCGCCGTTGCCGCGTTCGTGGCGGTGTTGCTCGCTGCGGTCGGCGGGAGCTGGCTCGCGCGGCAGTCGTCGACACCGATCGAGGCGACGATGGAGCACATGCGCGAGTTCATGGCTGACGCCGCGCACGAGCTCCGGACACCAGTGAGCATTCTCAGGACGGAAGCGGAGGTCGCGCTCGATCGACCGCGTGGGGATGAGATGGATCAACGGGCCTTCGCGGTCATCGCGCACAGCAGCCGTCGATTGTCCACCGTGGTGGATGATCTCTTCACGCTGGCGCGTGCCGACGCGGGCGATCGTCCGATCGAGCGCGAGCCCGTCGTGCTCGACGACCTCGTGTCCGACGCGGTGCTCGCCGTCTCGGCTCAGGCCGCGAAGAAGGGCATCGCGCTCGATCTCGCGGAGTTCGAGGAGGCGCGCGTCGTCGGCAGCGCGGCGCTGCTCGCCCGACTCATCGGCATCCTGTTGGACAACGCGATCAAGTATACCCCCGCAGGGGGAAGCGTCAGGGTGGCGATTCGTTCCACGCCAGAGGGCGCAGCAATCCAGATCGCCGACACGGGTATCGGCATCTCACCTGCCGTGTTGCCTCGCGTGTACGATCGCTTCTTCCGCGCTGATGACGCGCGTGCGATGGCGGGCGGCGCAGGTCTCGGCCTGGCTATCGCCAGATGGATCACCGACGCGCACGGGGGTTCGATGGTCATCTCCTCGACGCCGGGCACGGGGACGGTCGTCACCGTATCAGTACCGAGATGAGCTCGGCGGAATGTGAACTTGGCGTCAGGTTCGGCGGATAACGTCTGTTCTGTCGGCCAACTTCTCCCGAAAGAGGAATCCCCTGAACTCTCTCGCTCATCGCGCGCTCCGCGGCTTGCGCTCGTGGGCGCGCAGACATGCGAGTGCGCGACGGGCGGTGCTCTATTGTCTCCCGTGTCTCGCGCCTGCGGCGCGGATCGCGGCACAGCAGTCGACCATCGTCCGCGTGTCCGTGAGGGTCGCTTCGGTCGCCGGTCCGCTCGCTGGCGTCGTGGTCCACAGTGGGCAGATGAGAGCCAGCACCGATTCGGCCGGACTCGCGACCCTCCTTCTTCCTACCGGCCCCGCGATCGTCGTCGCACATCGCATCGGCTACGCGCCGGACTCGGCGCGTCTGGTGCTCGCGAGTGGCGTCGACACGACCGTCACGCTCCTGCTGCTCGAGCGGGCCACCGTCATCTCGCCGCTCATCGTGTCCTCCACACGGACCGAGCGACGCATCGAGGAGGAGCCCCTCCGCGTCGAGATCCTCTCCGGCGAAGACGTGGGTGAGAAGGCGCAGATGCATCCCGCGGACATCCGGAGTCTGCTCGCCGAGATGCCTGGAGTCCGTGTGCAATCCACCTCTCCGTCGCTCGGTGGCGCCACGCTTCGCATTCTCGGGCTCCGTGGCCGGTACACGCAGATTCTCACGGACGGGCTGCCGCTGTACGGCGCGCAGGCCGGCAGCTTCGGGCTCCTCCAGATTCCGCCGCTCGATCTCGCGCAGGCGGAGATCATCAAGGGCGCGGCGAGCGCGTTGTACGGCGCGAACGCCATGGGAGGCGTGCTCGACCTGATCACGCGCCGTTCACCGGATAGCTCGGAAGCGATCGTGAACGGCACGGCGCGCGGCGGCGCCGATCTCGCCGTCTTCGGCGCGCATGCGCTCGCTCACGACGCGGGAGTCACGTTATCGGCAGGCGCACACACCCAGCGCGCGGTCGACGTCGCCAGAGACGGGTGGGCCGACGTCCCGGCGACGCGACGCATCGACGTGCGACCGCGACTGTTCTTCAGCGACTCGGCAGGTCGCTCGGCCATGCTCACCGCCGGAGTGTTCGCGGAGGACCGGGGTGGCGGCTCGATGGCCAGCACAACGCTCACGCGTGCATTTCCGGAGAGCCTCGCGACGCGACACGCCGACGCCGGCGCGAGCGCGCGCATGCGCCTCACGCGCGTACTGTCGCTCGACCTGCGGGCGGCGGCGAACGTGCAGTCGCGCCTTCGGCGATTCGGCACTCAGCGCGAGCAGGAGCGCTCGAGCACCGTCTTCGGCGAGTTCACTGGCACCTACGTCGCGCAGAGCCAGACGCTGCTCGTGGGTCTCGCCGCGCAACACGAGCGATACACCAACGCGCAAGCATCGCGTTTCGACGAGTCGCGAAGCACGCCGGCGATCTTCGTGCAGCACACCTTTACTCCGTCGGGCGCAGCATTGCATTGGCTCGCCACACAATTCAACGGCCGGTGCGACATGTCGAGCCACTACGGCACGATCTGCACGCCCCGCGTCGCACTGCTCGCGCGCGCCGGTGCCGCGTTCAGCGCCCGCGTTTCGGCCGCCGGAGGGTGGAATGCGCCCACCGCCCTCACGGAAGAGACCGAGCTCCTCGGCCTCTCCCGCGTGGAAGGCCCGCTCGCGGTCGGCGCGGAGCGCGCGCGCACCGCCTCGCTCGATGTGACGACGACGCATGGTCCGCTCGAGGTGAGCGGAACGCTGTTCGCCTCACGCGTCGCGGATCCGGTTGGACTCCGCCGCCTGTCGCTGGCGGACGGCCCCGAGCGCCTCGCGCTCGTGAACGCGCCCGGACCGGCGTTCGCGCACGGCGGCGAGCTGTTCGCGTTCTATCACGCGGAGCCGATCATGGTCACTGCGTTCTATACCGCCACCCGCACCCGTGAGACATCGCCGGAATCTCAGCGGTTGCGGGAATCGCCGTACGTGCCGCGTGAGACCGCCGGCATCGATGTCGCGTTCGACGACGACGAATCCGACGGTCGCGTCGGGCTAGAGTTGTTCTACACCGGCCCGCAAGCGGTGGAAGAGAATCCCTATCGTGCCGTGGCGCCGGCGTACGCGACGATTGGGCTGCTCGCGTCCAAGCGGTTCGGTCGCGCGATGGTGTATCTCAACCTCGAGAACCTCACCGACGTGCGTCAGACAAAGTACGACCCGCTCTTGCGTCCGTCGCCTGGCGAAGGCGGTCGTCTCACCGTCGACGAATGGGCTCCGCTCGAAGGACGAGCGTTGAACGTCGGCGTTCGGGTACAGCGCTGATGCAGCCGCTGAGCCGACAATGGATGACACGTGTCGCGCGAGATTGGGCCGCGATGGTGCTGCTCGGCACACTCGGACTGTGCGGCGTCGCGAAGGTGGAAGATGTCTTGGCGCATGAGTCGACCGGCTTCGACGCTGCGATTCAACGTCAGGTCACGCCACAGCATCGACCGCCCTGTGCTGCACGCTCGCGTATGTGTTCTGGCGCAAAGCCGTGGTGAGTCGTCGCGTCGCGCTCGCGTTCGCGATTGCCGCGCCGCTCCTCGCCGGCGCAAGCCGCGTCTTCCTCAACCTGCACTGGCGACCGACGTGCTCGGCGGATGGAGCGCCAGGCTCGTGATTGCCGTGCTCTCCGCCGTCATGTACGACAAGGCTCGGCGGCATCGCGCTGTCGCGTCCACCAACCCCGCACCCCTCACACAGGCAGCGTCATGATGGATGTTCTCTCGCGTTACACGGCGACCGTGGCGGCCGTCGCTCTTCTCGGTCTGGTTGCCCCACTGTCCCGGTCGTCCGCCCAATCGGCCATGGTGCCACTACTCACCGCGGATTCGACCGAGCACCGTGGTCGGCTCTTGACGCACGCAGATGCCGCGCTGGCGGTCGGCTTTGTCGGCCTCACCGTCGCGATGTTTCCGGCGGACCGGTCCATCGCGCGGCGTCTCGTCAACGAGAATTCGAAGGCGAACCAGTTCTTCAACACGTCGTCAACTGGCTTCGAGGTCATCACCGTTCCGGGCGCGTACATCGTGGGTCCGGCGATCTATGCCTTCGGTCATTTCGCGCACCATCCGGCGATCGCGGATCTTGGCTGGCATGGCACGGAGGCGGTGTTCCTCGCGACGGGCGTGACAGGGGTGCTCAAGGGCGTCCTCGGGCGCGCGCGACCCTACGTCACCAATGACACCAACCCGCGCGAGTTCAAGTTCGGAAAGGGATTCGTGGGCGAGGATCACGCGTCGTTTCCGTCCGGCCACACCACGGTCGCATTTGCCGCCGCATCATCGGTGACCAGCGAGCTGCAGCACGTGTGGCCCGGCCACACCTGGCTCGCAGCGCCCGTGTTGTACGGCGGGGCGACGCTCGTCGGACTCTCGCGCATGTATCACAACAAGCATTGGGCATCGGATGTCGCGCTCGGCGCCGCCGTCGGCACGTTCGTCGGGCTCAAGACGGTCCGATACGCGCATCTGCATCCGGACAATCGGCTCGATCGATGGCTGCTGAGCACGACGATCGCCCCTGATCGCCACGGTGGAGCGATACTCGCGTGGTCGATCGCACAGTGAGACGAGTGTGCGTACGCGGCGCTGATGTCGGCGAGGGCACTCGCGCGCCCGCGGGCGACTGCCGTCTCGCTGGGTGGTGTCGCTTTTGTGACCTAAATCACTGGAGTAGTGACCTGAAAGCATTCCACTCAAAGGCTGCGTGCGCGATGCCGATATTTATTGATACCTGGGTGGTGCGCACCGCAACGTCCGCGTGTGCCCGCCACTCGTCATCATCTTCGGAGGCATCGCACATGAACTATCGCCACCTCTCTCTTGGCGCCCTCATACTGGCCGGCGCGTCGGTCGCCCTCATCAGCGCCTGCTCGAGCAGCACGGGCCCGGGCACCGGCACGATGCTCGTGCAGCTCACCGACGCGCCGTTCTCGTCGGACTCCGTGAGCCGCGTGGACATCTTCGTCGTCCGCGTTGATGCAAAGACCACCGACGCCGACAGCGCCGACGCCGAGAAGGCGGTGAGCGACGACAGCGCGGCCGTGAGCGACTGGGTGACTCTCGGTACGCCGAAGGCGAAGATTGAGTTGCTCGCGCTCCGCAACGGCCTGACGACCGTGATCGGCACACAGAAGGTTCCGGCCGGCAGCTATCGCAGCTTCCGTCTGATCATCGACCCGTCGCAGTCCAGCGTAACGCTCAAGAACGGCACGGTGCTCACCTCCACATCCACGCCCAACGTGTCGTTTCCCAGTGCGGCCCGCAGCGGGATCAAGATCAACCTCAGTACGCCGATCGTCGTCGCGGACGGGGGGACCACGACCGCCCTCGTGGACTTCGACGTGAACCAGAGCTTCGTGATTCGCGGCAGTTCCATCATCACCAGCGGCTTGCTCTTCAAACCAGTGATCCGCGGCACCACGAAGTAGCCGCGCAGCGGCGCATGTGGGGGTCTCGCGTCGCCACCACTCACGGTGGAGCAGAACGAGGCCCTGCACGTCGCCCGACGTGATGTGGGCATGCCGGATTGCGGTCGACGGCTAGCTCCCGATTTCGCGTCGCCGCGCGCCTACTTCTCCTTCGAGGCATCACTCAATTCGTCGAACCAATTGAAGACGACGCGCACCTCTCTCCCCATCGTTGGATCGGCCTTGACCATGATGAAGCTGCCGTCGGGGCTCGACGTCCAGTTGCGGTCCTGTGAGAAGTCGAAGGCGCCGGTAAACAGCACGTGCGGTGCACCAAAGGCGCCGGAGGCCAGGAGCGGATGGTGAGCGGCTGACATGATGCGTGAGCCGGAGCGATAGAAGAGCTCCTTGCCGTCGCGAGACCAGATGGGGTCCGTGCCACCGCGCGATGACACCTGCACGCTGGGACCGGCCTGCGGATACGGGCGAACGTATACCTCGTTCGCCCTCGAGATCGTGGAGG
The DNA here is from genome assembly GCA_039920785.1 of Gemmatimonadaceae bacterium. Taxonomy (GTDB): domain Bacteria; phylum Gemmatimonadota; class Gemmatimonadetes; order Gemmatimonadales; family Gemmatimonadaceae; genus AG11. The sequence continues at coordinate 2,927 of JBDSDB010000214.1, read as the reverse complement.
TGTACGCCAGCCACTTCTCATCCGGCGACAATGCGGGCGCTCGGTCGTCCGCCGGTGACGACACCTGAGGCGTCACGGTGGTGTCGCTCATTCGGAACTGCACGACGTCCGCACGAGACTGCCCGGGCCTCGTGACGTAACCGAAGAAGCCTGCGGCGCTCGTCCACTGGTGGATTCCGATGTCCCCCAGCCGCTTCTCCGAACCGGGGGCTAATACGCCGTGCAGTTCGGCGCCTGGCTGCGCCGACATCCACACGATCTTGTTCGACTTTGTGTGAGCCCAGTCAGCGTAGTGACTGAAGACGATGCGCGTACCATCCGGCGACCAGATGGGCGCGACGGAATGCAGCCTGTCCGTCGTGAGCGGAGCCGCCTGCCCCGTCATTGCGTTGACGACCCAGATCGACGACGGCCGTGGATCGACGGTGACCGCGATGGACCTGCCGTCGGGAGAGACCGTGGGAAAGCGATAGCCGCGCGGCTCCGCGTTGATCGGGGTCTCCTGCCCATACCGATTGACACGAACGAGCGTCCGTTGGAAACCCCCGGGCATGTACACCAGCGTGCCGTTGTCCGAGACGGTGAAGTAGGAAGGGCCACCCCCAGGACCGCGAAACGCCTCGAAGACGGGGACGGAGGCGCCCTTCACCACGCCGCGTTCCACGTCGAAGCCCACGACGCGAATGCGCCCCTCGTTGTCGTCGAACAGCAGCTGCTCCGTCGGCAGGTATCGCGCTTGCCGCCCGCGGCTCACGATGCGTACGGCGCCGGAACCGAGATCCATGACGCCGATGCCCGAATCGGTGGTGACCATGGCGCGCGCGTTGTCCGGCAGCAGCGCGGGCCACTTGACGGTACCCAGCGCATGACGCCGCGCGGCAGATCTGGGCTCCGCGACGATCACCACTGGCGCGGTGCCGTCGCTCCTCACGCGATACAGCGCGCTGTCGCCGAGTGCGTAGAGCAGGGTGCCATCGGTGCCCCACGCCGCTCCCGTCTCGGGTGATGGCGTGTTGGCGACATCGATCGGCGCGCCGCCACTTCGCGGCACCTTCCGCAGCTTGTCGTCGGCGAAGAACGCGATCCACGCGCCGTCGGGCGAGATGAACGGCGTACTCGCGCCCGCGGTGCCCGGAATCACGTGCGCGATCGTGTCGCCAAGTGGCCGAAGATAGAGTTGCGACTTGCCGCTGTCGTCACCCACGTAGACCAGATGCTTCCCGTCTCGCGAGATGTCGAGCGGATAGCCCTGCATGAAGAGCAGCTGATCTCGCGCCAAGGGAATCAGTGCGCGTACAGCGGTCCCGTTCTTCGCGCGCGCGGAGGTGAAGGTTCGCGACAGCAGTGCTCCGCCGCCCGCGGCGATCGCGATGGCGGCCGCGGCGGCCGCGAACAGCCACGCCGCGCGGCGACGCGCGCGCGCGCGTGCTCCCGCGACGGAGCCAACTTCGCCATCGCGACGCTCCAGCGCCTCGGCAAATTCCGCGGCGGTGCCGAATCGATCCGCCGCGACCTTCTGCAGCGCGCCGTCGATGGCGGCGGCGACCTGGAGTGGCACGCTGGGCCGAAGATCGCGAATCGGCACGGGTGACGTCGTCATCATCTTCGCCACGATCGTCTGCGCCGTCTCGCCCGTGAACGGCGGCTCGCCGGCCAGCATCTCGTAGACCATCGAGCCCAGCGCGAAGATGTCAGTCCGCCCTGTCACGTGCTTCTCGCCCATGGCCTGCTCGGGACTCATGTACTGCGGCGTGCCGATGCCCATGCCGCTTTCGGTCAGGCGCAGGTCGCCACCGCGCCCCTCGAGCACGCGCGCAATGCCGAAGTCGGCCACCAGCGCCCGATGCTCGTGAAGCAGAATGTTGGCCGGCTTCACGTCGCGGTGCACAAAGCCATGGCGATGTGCGTAGTCGAGCGCGCTCGCGATGTCGCAGGCGATGCGCACCGCCTCGGCGACGGGAAGCTGCCCTTCACGATCCAGGCGATCGCGCAGCGATTCGCCTTCGATGAAAGGCATGACGTAGTAGACGATGCCGTCCGCCTCGCCCGAGTCGTGCAACGGGACGATGTGCGGATGGTTCAGCGTGGCTGTCGTCCGGATCTCACGCAGGAACCGCTCGGCCCCCATGCGTTGCGCGACGTCCTCACGCAGCACCTTGATGGCCACCTGGCGCTCGTGCCGCAGGTCGCGCGCGAGGAACACCGTCGCCATGCCCCCCTCCCCCAACTGGCGTTCGATCGAGTATCGCTCCGCCAGTGAGACGGTCAGCCGTTCGCCGAGAGTGGGCATCGGCTCAGTATGGCACCGAGAGTCGCGCTGCACCATGGACTCGATCATCGCACGCGTGGGCACACGCGCACGGCGTGCCGCTGCCCTTCAGCCGGCCGGGGAAGCCGGTGGACAACACGTGCATCGAGGCGTTCAACGGCCGCGTGCGCGACGAATGCCTGAAACAGCACTTGCTCCTTTCCCTCGCCGACGCGCGCCGCCTCGTTGAGCGCTGGCGCGTCAGTTACAACACCGCGCTCCCGCATCGGGCGCTCGGGCATCGTTTCCCCACCGCGTTTGCGAAGAGTCTGCCGACGTCAACGAGCCCCACCCACCTATCAGCTCAAGATCGGATCCAAACAGGGGCTACCGCCCAGTGACCGCGGTCAAAAACTGAATGAAAACGTCTTCTTCAGCATGTTCGCCGCCCCCTTCAGCTGCTGGGTGCTGAAGAACGTGGTGTTCTCGGCAAGCGCTGTGATCAGCGTCGTTCGTGGCACCTCGGTGTTCCTCCCCTTGGTCCCCTTGAATTTGCCAGCCTTCGTGGACACCACCGTCTGGAGACGCGTCACCGATGGCATCGCCGACTTCAAGGCGAAGTTCTTCCAGAGCGACTTCGGTGTCGCGTTCCGGCTGCCGTGGTGCCCGACCTTGTAGA
>JBDSDB010000213.1:0-20589 GCA_039920785.1 Gemmatimonadaceae bacterium | reverse complement strand
CGGTGCGGAAGAGCGCTCGATTGACCGCCGCCTGTCGAAGCGGCGGGCAGTCGGCTGGGAGCTATCCGGCCATCGGCAGCGGCTGGCGCTCGCGCACCACCGCGCCCGTGAACGTCGAGCCCGTGGTACCGGTGAGCTCCACGGTGAGGTACGTGCCGAGCATCGACGCGTCGCCTGGCACCAGCACCGTCTTGAAGTCGCGCGTGCGCGTCATCAGCATGGCCTCCCCGCGCTTCGCCACGCGCTCGACGAGCACTTCGTGGCGCGTGCCGAGGAGTCCGATGTTGCGGCGGCGCGCGCCGGCGCGCACGAGCGAGACGAGCCGCTGCAGCCGCTCGCTCGCCACGTCGGCGGGAACGTTCAGCTCGGGCGGGAGCCGCGTGGCGGGCGTTCCGTCGCGCGGCGAGAAGATGAAGGTGTATGCGTCGGCGAAGCCGATCTGCTCGACCGCGCTGAGCGTCTCCTCGTACTCCTCGTCCGTCTCGCCGGGAAAGCCGACGATGACGTCCGTGGTGAGCGTGAGGTTCGGCACCGCGGCGCGCAGCCGGTCCACGCAGGCGAGGTACTCCTCGCGGGTGTAGCGGCGGAGCATGCGCTTGAGCGTGCGCGACGAGCCACTCTGCATCGGCAGGTGCACGTGCTCGCACACGCTCGGCACCTCGGCCAGCGCGGCGATGACGCGCTCGCTGAAGTCGTTGGGATGCGGGCTCGTGAACCGGACACGCCGAATCCCCGGTACCGAACCCGTGCGCCTCAACAGATCGGCGAAGTCGTGCGTGCCGTCGTTGTACGAGTTCACCGTTTGCCCGAGCAGCACGATCTCGCTCATGCCCTCGGCGACGATGGACTCCGTCTCGCGCACGACGTCCTCGAGGCGGCGGCTCCGCTCGGAGCCGCGCGTCGTCGGCACGATGCAGTACGTGCAGCGGTAGTCGCAGCCGCGCTGCACCGGGATCCATGCCTTCACCCGGTCGAAGCGGCGCGGCGTGAAGTCTTCGTAGTGCTCCTCGAGATCAAAGCTCGTGGCGATGGCTTTCTCCCCGCGCCGTGCACCGTCCACCAGTGCCGGCAGGGCCCGATATCCATCGGGCCCGATGACGAGTGAGACGTGCTTCGCCTTGTCGAGCAGCGCGGGCCCCAGGCGCTGCGCCATGCATCCGGTCACCCCCATCACGGAGTCCGGCTTCATGTGCCGCTTCAGCTCGCCCAGCCGCCCGATCACGCGTTGCTCGGCGTGGTCGCGAATGGCGCACGTGTTGACGAGGATCACGTCTGCGCCATCGGGCACGTCGACGGGGAGATAGCCGGCGCTCGCGAGCTTTCCGAGCATCAGCTCGGAATCACTCACGTTCATCTGGCAGCCGTACGTCTCGACGTAGACGGTGGGGCGCGGATCGGCGGACATCCTCGAAAGCTAACGCGGCGGTGGAGACGCTGCCTGGAGGCCCGCGACCCTCGAGCGAGGGTCCGGCGCCGCCGGCCGAGCGACGAGCAGATCCGCGTGGCGCTCGAGAACTGCGTCGAACCGCGACCCGCGCGCGGGCACCGGCGTGTCCGCGCCTGCGAGGAGCCTCACGTCGAGGTAGTCCTCGGTGAGCCCTCGCGCGGCGCCGCCGTCGCGCACCACGACCACGTCCGCGTCGCCACCGGCGCGGAGCGCGCGATGCGCAGCGGCCTTTCGTTCACCGATCACCCGCAGCGCCGCCGCGCGCGAGCGCGCGATGACCGGGTCCACCGCGTCGGGCAGGCGGAGTGCCGCCGTACCGGGCCGCGGCGAATAGGGAAAGACGTGCAGCGACGTGAATGGCAGCGCCTCCACGAGTGCGACGGTGGCCGCATGATCCTCGGCGCTCTCACCCGGGAAGCCGGTGATCACGTCGGCGCCGAGCGCGAGCACCGGGGCGCGCGAGGCCAGTCGCTCGACCGCGTGCGCATAGCGCGACGCGGTGTACCAGTGACGGCCCATTCGCCGCAACACGCTGTCGGAGCCCGACTGGAGCGGAGCATGGAGATGAGGCGCGACGTGCCGTGGCGCGCCGGTGAGCAGCTCCGCGAGCTGCTCGTCCACTTCCGTCGCCTCGATCGAGGTGAGACGGAATCGGGCGTGCGGCACCTCGTGCGCGAGGCGAGTCACCAGCGCACCGAGCGTGCTCCCCAGCTCCGAGCCCCAGCTGCCGATGTGCACGCCGGTGAGGACGATCTCGGCGTGCCTGTCGGCGAGCGCCGACGCCTCGGCCAGGAGGAGGTCGGCGGGTCTGCTGCGATGCGCGCCGCGCGCCACCGTCGTCACGCAGAAGGTGCAATGCTCGTCGCAGCCGTCCTGGATGCGCAGCAGCCCGCGCGCGCCCGACTGGTGGTCCGTCCGAAGCCCGCTCGGCAGTGAGACGTCGAGCAGCTCGGCGATCGCGGCGAGATCGGCGCCCGGCACCAGCGAGTGCACCGTCGGAAGCGCCGCGATGGCCGCGGAGTCGTCGCCGGCGAGCGCGGACGCGCAGCCCATGACGATCGTGCGGAGCGCCGGATTGCGACGCGCCGCGCGCCGGACCTGCTGGCGGAGATCGGCCACCGCATCGGCGGTCACCGCGCAGCTGTTGAACACGGCCACGTCAGCGTCGTCGGGCGCATCGACGAGCGTCGCGCCGCCCGCCATCGCCATCGTCCGCACCGCTTCGCTGTCGTACTGGTTCGCCCGGCACCCAAATGTGCGAAGGTAGACCTTCACGTCGTCACGCCACTGCCGATCGGCGCCGAGCTCGTGGGCGGATGCACCGGAAGCCAGAAGTGGAACGCACTGCCCTGCCTGTCCGGCCCGCTCTTGACCCAGATGCGTCCCCCGTGCGCCTCGACCACCAGCTTGCAGAACGCCAGCCCCAGCCCGGAGCTGCGCACGCGCGGGATGTGCGGCGTCTTCACCTGCTCGAACTTGCGGAAGATGATGTCGTGGTACTCGGGTGGGATTCCCACGCCGTCGTCGGCGACGGTGAACAGCGTCCCGTCGTTCTCGGCGCGCGCACCGAGGGTGACCTTCACGGCGCGCGCGGAATGCGAGAGCGCGTTCTGAATGAGATTGCTGAACACGCGCTTGATCAGCGCGTGGTCGGCGTTGATCGTGCGCACGCCGCGCGTCACTTCGATCAGCACGCGCGCCTGCTCCTGCTGCACGCGGATCTCCCACTCGCGCGACACCTCGGCGAGCACGATCGACGGATCGAGCGGGGCGAGATGCAGCGCCAGGCGCGACTCTTCGAGTCGCGCGACCTCGAGGAGGTCCTCGATGAGCGCGAGCAGATCCTGCGCGCGACGGTCGGCGTCGCCGAGCGCGTTGCGCTGCTCGTCGGTCAGCTTGCCGAAGTCACCGTCGATCAGCATCTCCATGGCGCCGATCACGGAGGTGAGCGGCGACTTGAGATCGTGCACGATCATCTTCATGAGATCGTCGCGCACCTTCTCCAGCTCCTTCTGCTTGCGCAGACTTTCCTCGAGGGCGTCGGTAGCCGCCTTGAGCTTGAGGAGCGAACGCACACGCGCGCCGAGGACGAGTCGGTTGTGCGGCTTCGTGAGGAAGTCGTCTCCTCCCGCTTCGATCGCTTTGACGCGGTCGGTGGTGTCGTTCAGCGCCGTGACGAAGATGACCGGGATGCGCGCCGTGCGAGGATCGCGCTTGATGCGCCGACACACCTCGAACCCCGTGGAGCGGTCGTCCACGCCGAGTCCACCGGCGGGCATGGAGACGTCCAGGATGCAGAGGTCCGGGTGATGCTCCGAGCACGCGGCGAGCGCCGACGGACCGTCGTAGGCCGCGAGGGCGCGGAAGCCCAGCACGTGCAGCTGATCGAAGAGGAGTTCCACGTTCGCGGGCACGTCGTCGGCGACGAGGATGAGCGGCGCATCGGCCGGGGGCGGCGCGAGCTCAGTCATCGGCTCAGGGACGTACCGTGACGCCGATACTCACCGTCCAGGCGGTCTCACTGACCGCCACCGCGCTCGACACCGGATCGCGCGACGCACGAATGCCCGCGAGGTCGAGTCCCACGCGGTTGCGCGCGAACAGCGACCCGAGCCCGAACGACAGGCTCTTCTCCTTCACCTCGGAGTTCGTCAGGCCGAACGGGAGAGTGCGCCACCGTCCGCCGGCTCGCAGCTGGATGTTGCGGTTCGCCAGTCGCGGCCCGAGCACGTCCGCGCCGACGCTGGTGTCCCACGCGTCCGAGATGGGCAAACCGGCCGAGCCCAGTCCGCGCATGCGCGTCCAGGTGTCCTTCGACGTGCGCGCGGCGATCGTCGTCCCCTTGATGCCGACGAACGCCGCGCTGAGCGTCATGCGGTCCGGCACATTCGCCTTGCTGACCGTCTGCTCCCCGCTCTTCACCGAGAGCGAGCCGCCCTTGCGGTACGAGCCCGCGAGGCCGGCCACGGAACCGGCGAACAGCTCGAACCCCACCGATGCGGCCGTGCCCACGTACGTCGCCGTGAGCGTGTCGACGAGGGGCGCGAAGCGCGTGCTGTCGTCGAACCGCTGCGAGTTGCTGAGCCGATTGCTGCCCGTGATGGCGTGCGCCGCAACGCCGAGCCGCAGCCACGGGCGCGCGACCCACGACAGCGACAGGCGCACGTCGCCGATCGCTCCGTCGCTGATGAAGGTGTTGGTCGTGGCGAGCGTCGAGTCGCCGATGCGCTGCTGCCCGCGCACCGTCGTCTCGAAGCTGCGGTCGAGCAGGTTGGACAGGCTGATGCCGCCGAAGATAGTGCTCGTGATCGGGACCGCGGCGGCAACCAGCGGATGCCGCGCGATCATGCCGCGCTGCGAGGTGGTGCCGTTGCGCAGCGTCCGGTACTCCGGCTCGGCCTGCACATACAGCGCGGACGATCCGGATGAGGTGATCGCGGCGGGGTTGGTCGCCGAGAACGGATCGAACTCCGAGATCGCCCCGCCCGTGGCCAGCGACCGGGTGCTGATCTGCCCGGCCGGATAGCCGAAGCCCTGCGTGCTCAGCGTGCCCTGTGCCCGCGCGATGCCGGGCAGCGAGAGCGCGACGAGTGCGGCGACGAGCGTCGTGCGTCGAAGTGTCATCACGGGAGTCCGAAGCCTCGGATCGGAACGTAGGTCAGGCGAAGGCGTGGGCGAAGCGCTTCCGCTCCTTCCATCGACACGAAGTCCACCTCGCCGGCCGACGATCCTTCGAAGGCCGCGCGCATGACGACGGCGCGAATGCTGTTCGCGCTTCCCGCGCTGCGCCATACGCGAAAGAGGTTCACCAGCTCGATGCTGCGAAGTCCAGCCTCCTGTGGCACGAGGCGCACCGTGTCCAGTCCGATCGACGGGCCGGGCGCGACGAACTGCGTCAGCGTCAGGACGTCGGTGAGCTGCGGACCCGCGACGACGGGATTCACCAGCAGCTTCACCGTCTCCGTTCGGGACGCCTGCACTCGCGACGCCACCTGCTGAAGCAGGAGTGACGCGCGCACGACCTGCACCGAGTCGACCAGGATTGCCGGCACGTTGAACCGCATGAACACGCGCGCGCCACCGACGCCGCCGACCGCGAGCACTCCCTGTCCCGGCACGGGAATCGCGCCGGCCACCTGGATCGGGTACATCGCGTACACCGTCGCGAGCGTCCCGTCGTCCGTGGGAGTCCGGGAGAGCAGGCTGACCGTGTCGACCTTGACGAGCGTGTCCGGCGATACTCGGAACGTGAAGCGCGGCACAAACGACGATCCCGAGATGCGCAGCTTCGCCGTCTGCGTGGATCGCACGACGAACCCCACTCTGAGCCGAGTGCCGGCGGTGAGCTTGCGCAGTACGACGTCATTGTTGATCGGCAGTCGCAGCGTGTCCCGGATCTCGGACGGCTGGAAGGTCACCGATCCGATGAGCCGGTCCACGCGGAACAGCGGAATGAGCGTCCGCGGCAGCGTGTCGGTCGCCGTCGTGTCCACGTCGAACATGTCCACGGTGATCGGCGCCGTCGGGCGGCCGACCGCCGTGTCGACCACGACGGTCACCCGCGCGCTGTCGACGCGAACGATCGCGCTGTCCGCCGTCGCGTTGGGATGACGAAAGCTGTTCGGCAGCGTGTCGAACCGCATGACGAGTCGAACGTCGGCGGAGTCGCCCTGCGAGATGAGGGTGAAGTCGCGCGTGGACCCGGCGAGCGGAAAGCCGGTGAGCGCCGAGTCGACGACGAGCACGCCCGTGAGCGTGGTGTCGAGGAGCGTCGCGCTCTGGTCTCCGCACAGCTGCGGACAACCCAGCGACGCCGTGACGTTCTCGCTGCAGGCGGCCGATAGAACGAGCAGAAACGCGCCGAGCGCGCCTCGAAGAATCCGATCAGGCAAAACGTAGGCTCCGTCCGTCGTCGCGCATCGGCGTCATCATCGACGCCCCAGCGACGTGGGGGTGAAGGCATCGGGCAACAAATCCGACATCGTCCATCGCGCCTCCGCGCCAGCGCGCGTGACGCTCAGCACCGAGAGGTTCGGTGCAAACTCCATGAGTACCTGCCGACAGATCCCGCACGGTGGCGTTGGCGTGTCGGCCTCCGTCGCCAGCGCGATCGCCTGGAAGTCCCGCAACCCGCGCGCGACCGCCGCGCCCACCGCCACCCGCTCGGCGCACAGACCCGCCGGGTACGCCGCATTCTCGACGTTGCACCCGTCCACGATGCTTCCGTCGCTCGCGAGCAACGCTGCGCCGACCCGAAAGTTCGAGTACGGCGCGTACGCCTTTGCCATCGCCGCCTCGGCGCGCTCCCGCAACAACTGCCACGTGCCCGGCGCTGGCTCCCGCGCGTCCGCGGCTCCGATCAATGCCCCCGCTCCAGCATGGGGAGAAACGAGGTGCCCTGCCCACGGAACCCGACGTTCAGCCATTCGGCCACCGTCGCCCCCAGATCTGAGAATGTAGCCCGATCCCCGAGCGACACCGGATGGACGGCCTCGCCGAGCGCGATCAGTGGCACGCATTCCCTGGCGTGGTCCGTGGACGCGGTCGTTGGATCGTTGCCGTGATCAGCCGTGATGAACAGCAGGTCATCCTCCCGGAGCGCGGCACGGAGCGCGGGCAGCGCATCGTCGAACTCGCGCAGCGCGCGCGCGAAGCCAGCCGGATCGTTCCGGTGCCCGTACAACGTGTCGAAATCTACCAGATTGGCGAACAGCAACCCACCCTGCGACCCGCCCAGCCATTCCATGATGGCGTCGATCCCTTCCCGGTTGCTGGTGGTGTGCCGGGCGCGAAGCGACCTGCCCGCGAAAAGATCGTCCACCTTGCCCACTCCCGCCCGGGGCACCCCCGCGGCGGCAAGGTCGTCCAGGAGCGTCTCGACCGGGGGCGCGATCGAGTAGTCGCGCCGGTTCGCGGTGCGCTCGTACGCCCCCGCGCTCCCGACGAACGGCCGCGCGATGACCCGGGACACGTCGTGTGGCGCGACGAGTTGCCCGCGCGCGATCTCGCACGCGGCATAGAGCTCCAGCAGCGGCACCACGGCCTCGTGGGCCGCCACCTGGAAAACGCTGTCCGCTGACGTGTACACGATCCACTTGCCCGTGGCCTCGTGCTCCGCGCCGAGCCGGTCGATGATCTCGGTCCCGCTCGCCGCCACGTTGCCGATAACACCTCGCCCCGTGGCCCGCGCAAACACCTCGATCACCTCGGGTGGGAAGCCGCTCTGGTACGTCGGGAAGGGCTTCGCCAGGTGGATCCCGGCGATCTCCCAGTGACCGGACGTGCTGTCCTTGCCGGCCGAAGCGGGGATCATCTTGCCCCACGCTCCCCGGGGTGACGTGGTGCTCCAGACGCCGTCGATCTGCGCGATGTTGCCCAGGCCGGCCGCGGCCAGATTGGGCAGCGCCAACCCACCAAGCGCGCGCGCCAGGTTGCCGAGCGTATCGCTGTCCGCGTCGCCGTAGGCTGCGGCGTCAGGTGCGGCGCCCACACCAACCCCGTCGAGCACGAGTATGACGGCTCGCCGTCTCACGCGGCGGCCTCGGCCGAATCGACGTCGCGGTACAGCCTCGGGAGCCGGGCGCGAAGCCCGGTGAGCACCTCATACGGCGACAGCTCTCCTCGCTCGGCGAGCTCGGCCACGCTGATCACGTCATCTCCGTCCCTTCCGAGAAGAGTCACCACGTCACCGAGCGCCGCGTCGCTGTCGGTCACGTCGAACATCGTCATGTCCATCGTCACGCGGCCGGCAACCTGGATGCGCCGGCCCGCCAGAAGCGCCTCACCTCGGTTGCCGAGGGCTCGCCGATATCCGTCGGCATACCCGACCGGCAGCGTGGCGATCCTTCGCACGCCAGGCGCGCGCCAGGTGGCGCCGTAGCTCACCGTGTCGCCCTCGCCGATGGTGCGTAGCTCGACGACTCGAGCACGGATCGCCGCGACCGGCTCAGGGACGAGGGGACCCGAGCGCGTGGCGACGCCGTAGAGGAAGATGCCCGGACGGCAGAGCGTCCATCGGGAGGGCGCGTGCGCCTCGACCGCTGGGCCGTTCTCGGCGTGCACGAGCGGTGGCCGCTCGGGCATCGCGGCGACCGCGGCGTCGAAGCGCGCCTCCTGCTGGGCGCGGCTGCCGTCGTCGAGGTCTGCGGAGTGGAAGTGAGTGAACACGCCGGCGGGTCTGGTGCGCGCGAGCAGTTCGCGATGCTGCTCGACCTGATCCCACCGGAGACCGGCGCGCGACATCCCCGTGTCGAGCTGCAGATGCCAGTCGCGGCCCGTCCGCGTCCACGATTCGATCACGCCGGGATCTCCGAGCGCCGGCGTGAGATCGGCGCGTCGAAGCGAGTCGATCTCGGTGCGCATGATCGGGGTGAACACGATGATCGGCCGCGTGATGCCGCCATTCCGCAGCTCTTCGCCTTCGGCGACGGTCGCGACGCCGAAGCCCCACGGATCCAGCGCTTCCAGCGCGAGGGCGGCGTGCAATGCGCCGATTCCGTAGCCGTCCGCCTTCACCATCGGCAGCAAGGGCACGCCGGAACGGGCCGCGACGGCAGCTCCGTTGCGGACCAGCGCGGCCAGGTCGATCTCGACCCAGGCGCGTGTCATCGGGCGGCGCGGTTCGCTATCATGTGAAGACTGAAGAAGATACGGACGTGAGGAGAGCGATGCAAGAAAAGTCGGGGCTCGGCGACACGTGGGAGTTGATGAAGGATCTGCGCCAGCGCTGCGAGTGGGACGCCGCGCAGACGCACGAGTCGCTGCGTCCATATCTCATCGAAGAAGCGTACGAGGTGGACGACGCGATCCGCTCGGGCAACGACCAGCTCCTGCGCGAGGAATTGGGTGATCTCCTGCTGCAGGTGCTCTTTCACAGTGTCGTCGCCGAAGAACGTGGTGCATTCGACTTCACGGACGTGACAGAAGGTTTCCTCTCGAAGATGAAGTCGCGCCACCCGCACCTTTTCGAGGGGGGCGAGCGCCAGAGCTGGGAGGGGATGAAAGCGAAGAAGCGTGACAGCGTCGTCGACGGGCTACCCGCCGACCTGCCCTCGCTCCATCGCGCGTTCCGGTTGCAGGATCGCGCCGCCGGCGTGGGATTCGACTGGCCCGACGCGACGGGTCCCGCTGAGAAGGTGGAGGAGGAGCTCGCCGAGGTGCGCGCCGAGGTCGCGCGCGGAGCGGCTCCCGATGGTCACGGCGTTCCCGATCCCCTTCTCGAGGAGGAGCTCGGCGACCTGCTCTTCGCCGCGGTCAATCTCTGCCGAAAGCTCGGCGTGCATCCGTCGCTGGCGCTCGACAAGGCGAACGTCAAGTTCGCGCGGCGCTTTCAGGACATCGAACGGCTGGCCAAGGAGCGCGGCATCGACGTGACCAGCGCGGGACTCGACGTGCTCGACGGGCTGTGGGACGAGGCGAAACTTCAGTGAATGGGTAATTCAGTGAGCGAGTGAATTGGTCGGTGAATCGGTGCCTCGACTGCGAACGGCCACGACCGCCGTGGAGATCGCTCAGCAGGAGTCGCAGGCTGGTCGTTGTCTCCGCACTTCAATTCACCAATTCACCGACCAGCTCACCCATCAACCAATTCACCAGTTCACCGCCGTGAGCCGGGCTCACGGCGTCAGCCGATGCATCATCCGGGGGAACGCAATCACCTCGCGCACGTGCTGGATGCCGCAGATCCACGCCACCGTGCGCTCGAGGCCGAGCCCGAAGCCGGAGTGCGTGAAGGTGCCGTAGCGGCGGAGGTCGAGGTACCACTCATACGCGGCGCGCGGCAATCCCTCTTCCTTCAGGCGCGCCACGAGCTTGTCGTAATCGTCTTCACGCTGCGACCCGCCGATGATCTCGCCGTATCCCTCTGGCGCCAGACAGTCGTCGCACAGCACGGTGCGCGGGTCGTCCGGGTTCTCCTTCATGTAGAAGGCCTTCGCCTCCTTGGGATAGTTGAAGACGAACACCGGCGTGTCGTAGTCGGCGACGATCAGCGCCTCGTCCTCAGCGCCGAGATCCTCGCCCCACTTCGTCTCGCTCCCCTTGCTCTGCACGAGCGCGACGGCGTCCGTGTAGTTCAGGCGCGGAAAGGGCGGGACGATGGCCTGGAGCTTGGTGACGTCGCGCTCGAGCTCCGCGAGCTCCACTTGCCGACGCTGCAGCACGCGTTGCACCAGATAGACGAGAAGCTCCTCCTGCAGCCGCATGTTGTCGTTCGAGTCGTTCCACGCGACCTCCGGCTCGATCATCCAGAACTCGGTGAGATGGCGCCGCGTCTTCGACTTCTCGGCGCGAAACGTCGGGCCGAAGGTGTAGATCTTTCCGAACGCTGCCGCGGCGGCCTCTCCGTAGAGCTGGCCTGTCTGCGCGAGGTACGCGTTCCCCTCATCGAAATACTCCGTGGCAAACAGTCCCGATCGCTCACCGATGGCCGCCGTGAGGATGGGGGTGTCGACCCGTAGGAAGCCGCGTTCGTAGAAGAAATCGTGAATCGCCTGCTCGATCTCGCTGCGGATGACCGCGATGGCGCGCTGCCTCGGCGAGCGGAGCCAGAAATGCCGGTTGTCGAGCAGGAAATCGACGCCGTGCTCCTTGGGCTGGATCGGGTAATCGGTGGGGCTGCTTCCGATCACTGTGAGTTGCGTCACACCGATCTCGAATCCGCCGGGTGCGCGCGGTTCGGCACGGGCTTCGCCAGTAATCTCTACCGAGGTCTCGGTCGTCAACTCTGTGAAGCGCGCCCACACTTCGGGTGCGAGCTGGTTTTTCACGAACACTGTCTGGCAGATCGCTGTTCCGTCGCGAAGGACGGCGAAGGCGATCTTGCCGGAGGAGCGTAGCTGCGTGACCCAAGCGCGAACGACGACCGTCTGGCCCGCATGCGCCGGCAGCTCGGCGATTCTGACGAAGGGAGCGGAGGACATGGTGCAGGTGTCGGGCGAGTGGCGCGGTGCCCGCGCCACGTCTAGAATCCCGAACGTGCGCGGCGGCGTGGTCGAAGGCGGTTCCGGCGCGTTGCGGGCCGAGCCAACAATGGTACACGCCCACCTCGGCGGATCAAAGGGTCGCAGCCGCTGGACCCTGGCCTCTCGTTTCAACACCTGCACGGATCTGCCTTGCACATGACCCTGCGCGCGAGGCTCGCACTTAGCCTCGCCATCATCGCCCTCGTCTTCATCGTGCCCATCGTCTTTTTGCGGACGTCGATGAAGACGCTGCATGACGACGTGCGAGCGCTGCAAGACAGCGAGTTCAGGTCCTCACTGGTGCTCGGAAGACTGCGCGACGCGCTCGCCGACGTACGCGCGCGTGAAGTCGTGCTCGGCGTATTGAAGACGGACGAGGAGCACGACGCGTTGCGGAAGGCGATCCACAAGGCGCACGGCCTTGCCGACACGCTCGCCAGCATAACGCGCGACAGCACGGCGCGCACCATCGCGCCGATCCTCGATTCGATTCTCACGATCGCGGATCGCGAGTTCGCACTCTGGCGCGCGGGTCACGATCCCGCTGGCGACTCGATCTCGCAGAACGTGATGGTCCCCGTGATGCACGTCGTCGAGGGCAAGCTGACGCCGACGGAGCGCGTGCTGCGCGAGGGCACGAGCACGAAGGTGCAGGATGCAGAGCTCTCGCTGCAAAAAGCGGAAGACGTCTCGATCACCGCGCTGGCCGTCGCGTTGGTGCTGGCCACGTTGATCGGGTTCTGGCTCACGAGGTCGATCAGTGGGCCCGTGGAGGCGCTGGAACGCGGGATGCGCGCGGTGGCAGGAGGGGAGCTCGAGCATCAGCTGGAGCTCTCGCCGAAGCGCCGCGACGAGTTCGGGCGCCTCGCCGGCAGCTTCCGCGAGATGAGCCGGCAGCTCGCCGAGCTGGATAAGCTCAAGGCGGAATTCGTCTCGGTGGCGTCGCACGAGCTCAAGACGCCGATCAACGTGATCCTCGGCTATCTTCAGCTGATGCAAGAGGGAATTTACGGCCCGCTCTCGCCGAAGCAGTCCGAGGTGCTCGGCACCGTCGAGGCCCAGGGACGTACGCTGGCACGGCTCGCCGCGCATCTGCTCGACGTGACGCGCTTCGAGGCGGGAGGGGGTCGAATCGAGCCGCGTCCGGTACGCCTGACGTCGTTGCTGGAAGAGCTCGAGCGTGCCTTCCACGTGCTCGCGGTGCAGCGCAACGTCACCTTCCGCGTCTCACTCCGACCCGAGCTGCCATCGGACGTGCATTGGGATGTGGACCGCATCAACGAGGTGCTCGGCAACCTGTTGGCGAACGCCTTCAAGTTCACTCCCGCGGGCGGCCGCGTCGAGCTCATCGCCACGCCGAGCGACGACCACGTGCGCTTCGAAGTCCGAGACACGGGCGCCGGAATTGCGCCTGACCAGCTGCCACACATCTTCGAGAAGTTCTACCAGGCAGACAACCAACGCTCCGCGTCGGCGACGGGATCCGGCCTCGGTCTGGCCATCGCCAAGGAAATTGTCGAGGCCCACAGGGGCACGATCCAGTGCACGAGCACGGTCGGCGCTGGAACCACCTTCACCCTGCTCCTTCCGGTCGTCGCCGGCAACAACCGGCGCCGCTCGGACTCCCAACACGCCGTCGAGCTCGAGGCGGTGTCGTGATGCCACCGGCGCGCGCGTGGCTCGCGGCCTTCGGGTTCGTTGCCGCCACGAGCTGCCTCGCCAGCCAGCCTTCCCGTCCGGCCTCCCCAATCGTTACCGCTGCGAGCGAATGGCCCCAGGCGCACAGGCAGGCGATGGCCGAGGCGCGCCAATCCCGCCTCGGGCTCGCCGATCGCGTGCTCACTGACTTCGCTCAGCGCTTCCCTGAGTCGCCCGAAGCGGCGGAGGTTTCGTACTGGCGCGCGGTCTACAAGCTCGATCCCGCCAACCCCTCGGCGATGCGCGACGGGATGGTGCTGCTGGAGAACTATCTGGCCACCGCCGAGAGGGGGTTGCACCGCGTGGAGGCGATGACGATGCGTCGGCTCGCCACGGCGCTCGAGAGCCGGTCGGCGGCGCTCGCGGCCCAGTCCCTAGCTTCTGTCCCGAAGTCGGAGGACAGAGCCCGCGAGGAGGAGCTCGCCCGGCTCCGTGACGATCTCGCGAAAGCGAACGCCGAGCTCTCGCGTATCAAGCGTCGACTCGCTCGTCCCAAGCCCTAGTGGCGAATGACGGGCGCGCGTCGCGGGAGTCAGCCTACGCGGAAGAGCTCCAGCGAGCGCGCGTAGCGCTCGCCCATGACGCGACGCAGTGGAACGTTGGCTGGAGCCTCGAGCTCCGGATCCGTCGCGAGCAGCCGGTCCGCCGCCTCCCGCGCCTGCTCGTTGAGCAGCTCGTCGCGAATCGGGTCGGCCACGCGAAAGGTGGCGACACCACTTTGGCGCTCGCCGAACAGATCGCCCATGCCACGTAGCTGCAGGTCGGCGCGCGCGATCTCGAAACCGTCGTCGCTGCCGACGAAGATGTCGAGCCGCTGCTTCGTCTCGGGACTCACGTCGCCGAGCAGGATGCAGTACGCCGCGTCCGCGCCGCGCCCCACACGTCCGCGGAGCTGATGCAGCTGTGACAGGCCGAATCGCTCGGGATGCTCGATGAGCATGACGGTCGCGTTGGCGACGTCGATCCCGACCTCGATCACCGTCGTGGCGACGAGCACGTCGATGCCGCCGTCGCGGAACCGGCGCATGATCGCGTCGCGCTCCTCGGCGGGGATGCGACCGTGCAGGAGAGCAGTCGTCCGTTCCGAGAATGGACCTGCCGAGAGAATCTCGAACATCGTCGTCGCCGCTTTCAGGTCGCTCTTCTCCGACTCCTCGATCACCGGATAGACGACATACGCTTGGCGCCCCTGCTCCAGCTCCTTGTCGACGAATTGCAAGACGCGCTCGCGAGCGGTTTCGGGACGGTGCGCGGTGGTCACGGGCGGGCGCCCCGGCGGTCGCTCGTCCAGGAGCGAGAGATCGAGATCGCCATAGAGCGTCAGCGCGAGCGACCGCGGGATAGGGGTAGCCGACATGAGCAGTACGTCTGGCGCTTCTCCCTTGGCGCCGAGCGCCTTGCGCTGCTCCACGCCGAACCGATGCTGCTCGTCGACCACCGCGAGACCCAGGCGCGCGAAGTCGGTGGCGTTCTGCACGAGCGCGTGCGTGCCGACAATGAGCGCCGGCGCGGAGTCGGCGAGCCGCGCCGCCACCTCTCGCCGCTCCCTCGCCTTGAGCCCGCCCGTGACGAGGAGCGGAACGATCCCCCCCCCCAGCGGCTCGAGCAGCTTCGTCATGGAGCGCACGTGCTGCTCGGCGAGCAGCTCGGTGGGCGCCATGATGGCGGCCTGAAAGCCGTTCTCCATCGCCAGCAGGGCGGAGAAGAGCGCGACGATCGTCTTCCCGCTGCCGACGTCGCCTTGCAACAGCCGCTGCATGCGCCGCTCGCTGCACATGTCGGCGAAGATCTCGCGCAGCACGCGCGTCTGAGCGCCAGTGAGCTGAAAGGGGAGCGCCTCACGCAGGCGGGTCGTGAGTTGGCGGCGATTCTCGAACCGGATGCCGCGCCGCACCTCGCGCGCGAGCGCCTTGGCGCGCTGCTGCAGCAGTTGTACGAACAGGAGCTCCTCGAACGCCAGCCGTGCGCGACCTTCCATCGCCTCGCCAAGCGACGTGGGGCGATGCACCATGCGGAGCGCGTCGCCGATCGGGGGGACCGCGGCGCTGCGCAGCACGTCGGGCGGCAGGTACTCCGCGACGAGCGCAAGCAGCTCGTCCAGGTGCGCGTCGATGATGCCGCGGATGACCTTGAAGGAAAGCCCCTCGGTGGCCGGATACACCGAGAGCACGAGTCCCTCGGCGATCGCATCCTCACCCTCGCCGAGGTTGACGAACTCGCGCGACTGGAGCTGGCGTCCGTGAAAGAAGCGCACGCTCCCGCTCACCAGAAGCATGTCGCCCTTGGCGATCGTGCGGTCCAGAAAGGGCTGGCCGGGCCAGGACACCTCGATCATCCCACTCGCGTCCTTGAGCACGGCCTGGAAGATCCGCAGGCCCTTTCGCGTCGGCAGCACGCCCTTGGAGACGACACGGCCCACCACGGTGCCCTGCATGCCCGGCTCGAGCGAGGAGATGGGCGCGATGGTGCTCGCGTCTTCGTACCGGTGTGGGATGTGGTAGAGAAGATCACCTGCAGTGACGACGCCCAGCCGCTTCAGCGCTTCCGCTCGCACCGGACCAACCCCTTTCAGGTAGGTGACCGGCGTGTCGAGCCGGAGTCGGGATGGTCGCGGGGCGTCTCGCTTCACTCCTCGCCCAAGAGCTCCCGCGCGAACTGGCTCGCGTCGAAGAGGAGGATGTCGTCGCTCGCCTCTCCGACGCCGAGGAACTTGACCGGCACGTCGAGCGCCTCGTGCACCGCGACGACGACGCCGCCGCGTGCCGTGCCGTCCAGCTTCGTGACGACGAGCCCAGAGATCGGCACCGCGGCGGCGAACATCTTGGCCTGCTGCACGGCGTTCTGGCCGATGGTGCCGTCCAGGACGAGCAGTGTCTCGTGCGGCGCATTGGGCAGCCGCTTCGCGATGACGCGCGCAACTTTCTTCAGCTCGGTCATGAGCCCGTCGCTCGTGTGCAGCCGCCCCGCGGTGTCGATGATGAGGACGTCGGCGCCCCGGGCGACGGTGGCGTCGATCGCATCGAATGCGACGGCCGCCGGATCGGCGCCCGGCGTTGCGCCGATGAACTCAGCACCCGACCGCTCAGCCCACACTCTCAGCTGGTCAATTGCGCCGGCGCGGAAGGTGTCCCCGGCGGCGACGACGACGCGCATACGCTCACCGCGGAGCAGCGCGGCGAGCTTGCCGATGAACGTGGTCTTCCCCGCTCCGTTCACGCCAACCACGAGGATGACGGTGGGCGCCGCCTTGGAGATCATCAGGCGCGCGTCGCTGTTGCCGGCGCGGAGCGCGCCGGCAATCCCCTTCTGCAACGCATCGAGAAACTGGCCCTGGGTCTTTACCTCGCCGCGCAGCGCCAGCCGCTCCACCTCGGCGACGAGCTTGAGCGTGGTCGGCACGCCGATGTCGGCCTCGAGCAGCAGCTCCTCGAGCTTCTCCAGCGAGCCAGGCGCCACGCCTCCGCGCGCCAGCACGGCGACGTCGGTGAGTGCGACGTCCTTGATGCGCTCCCACAGCGAACGCTTCGGTACGTCACCCGTCTTTTTCAGAATCCGCATGTCGTGAATGCTAGCGGGGAGCGCGCAGATGTCGCCACGGGATCTCGCGCTCCGATGTCGAGCTATCGCAGCCCGACTCTCCGGCGCAGCAGCCACTCTGCGCACAGCGCGATCACCGCGACCACGTACAGCCAGCCGAGATCGCGAGCGAGCGGTGCGTCGGCGAGGCTCGGGCGCCCGCCGACCCCTCCGCTCTTCACGGTGGGGCGGCGCGGGACCATCTCACTCGACGCGTTCACGACGAGCACCGACGACCCGCCCGCCGAGCGCACGTCGTACACTCCCGGTGGAATGGCTGGCGACTCAGCGACAGTAGCGGCGTCCGTGAATCGCAGCTTCATCGAATCCGTTCGCGCCGGAGCGCCTCGCCGCGACAGCGTCACCGCGATGACGCTGTCCTCGGCTGCGCCACGCCTCCAGCGAAGCGGCGTGCCGGCGCGGAAGACGCCCTGCTCCGGCACGACCGCTCGCCGATCGGTTCGTCCAGCGGCCAGCCAGTCGAAGAGGGTTCCGAACAGCGCGCCGTATGCGTCGGCGCGCTGCCCGCCTCGAAAGCGCCAGCGCCAGAAGCCGGACGCGCCGAGCACGGCGACGCGGCGCGGCGTCTCCCACCCGACGAGCGCCACTCGTCGCTCCTCGACTCCCGGGCGTTTCGAGAGCAGTCCCTGCCACTCTCCGCGTGGCAGCACGGACGCCACGCTGAGTGGCGGCAGGCTGTCGAAGGGGAGTGCGCTCAGCGCGGGCGCGAGCGGCGACGCGGGCGCCGCCGAGATGAACCACTCGCCGTCGTCGACGGTCGGCGGAGCGAAGAGCAGCAGCGCGCCGCGCGTCGCGGCTCTGGGCGCGCCGAACACCGTGGTGTCGCCGTGCAGCACGACGACGGGCGCGTCGCGCACCGCGGCACGCACCTCGTCCTCGTTCACGCGCGCAAGGGTGCCGTCGGACCGCCACGCTCCCGCGGCGACCCGATAGTATGCACGCGTTGGAAGTGACGTGACGCCGCGCAGCGCCGCGACCGCCTCGCGCGAATCGAAGTCCGGCGCGCTCGAGACGAACACCGCGGCCGGCGCCCGCGACACATCGACTCCGACGGCGAGCGTGTCGTTCCGCGGCTCGGCGTCGCCGGCGCCGCGAAAGAGCGCGCGAAGGACGGCGCCGCGCTCCGCGCCGGCAGCGACGCCGCGCAGTGCCGCGGCGTGCTCCGCGTACGGCGCGAGCGCGGGAACGGGCTGCGCGGCCAGGAGCTGGTCGTCGAGCCGCAGCTCGATCTGGCCCGCCGGCGCGCCCGCCGCGCCCGCAGTGAGCGATATCCTCACCGTGACCGTGTCCTCGGCGAGGAGGCTGCGCGGTGCTTCGAGCGCCGAGACGGCGAGGTCGGGCGCGGCACGGCACGGCATGACGATGGCGCGCGACCCACGGGGCAGCGCCGCGAGCGCGTCGGCGTCGTCGAGCTCACCATCGGTGATCACGACCACGGGCCGACCAGAGCCCGCCGCGCGATCGGCCACCGAGCGGAAATGCGACGCACGGTCAGTCGGCGCTCCGCCGCTCGCGTCCCCGCGGAGAGAATCGCCGAAGCGGAGCCTGCCGCCGCCCAATCGCGCCGCCGAGTCGAGCGCCATCGCCCAGGCACCGCACCCGCCTCCGGCCCGGAGCCAGCTCTCCGAAGCATCGAGCGCCGTCTCGGGCGTCATGACCTTCGCGCGGCCCCCGGGCGCCCCCACGAGCAGCGCGACGAGGATCGCGGCGACCAGTGCTCGCAGGAGCGCGAGCGGCGCGACGCGCGGCTGGAGTGCGCCCGCGCCATACTGGAGTGCCGCCGTGAGGATGCCGGCGAGCACCGCGAGGAGCCAGAAGTACATGGAGTGGTTCGCCTACGCGCAGGTCGCCGCGGGCGCAGCGCTCCGCGTCAGGTCAACTTAATCCACGATCTCAGCGGGAGGCGCGAAGAACGGCGGTGGCAGCGGCAAGCCGGCATGCGAATCTCGGCAGCTGATCCTGCCGCGTCCCGGTGTACTGGCGTTGTCGTCGCCGTCGCCGAGCGCGCAGTTCAGCGCGCCGCGAGCCGCACGATGCCGAGGGAGCCGCCGAGCGAGGCGAGTAGCTGATCGCGCCGCTCGTCGAACGCGCTACGCTCGCTGTCGGCGAGCGGCTGATGGATGACGGAGCGAAGCGCGGAGCGCGAATCTCGCTGCACGCCGCCGATCAGCACCTCGAAGTGCAGGTGCGGCCCGGTGCTCAACCCCGTCGTTCCCACGTAGGCGACCGTCTGGCTTATCTCCACGCGCGCGCCGGCCCGCACGCCCTTGGCGAATCCGCGTAGGTGTCCGTACCGCGTGACGTAACCGTTCCGGTGCCGCAGCTCGAGCACGTTCCCGTAGCCGCCGGACCAACCCGCGCGGATCACCTGCGCGTCGCCGATGGCGCGCACGGGCGTGCCCGACGCCGCGGCGTAGTCCGTTCCCCGGTGCGACTTCCAGCGGCCGAGGATGGGATGGAACCGCTTGCCGAACGTGCTGGAGATGCGCCTGAACTCGAGCGGCGCGCGCAGGAACTGCGCGCGCAGCGACTTCCCCTGCGCATCGTAGTAGGTGGCGCTGGATGACTTGCTCTCGAATCGGAAGGCCGAGACGTCGCTGCCAGAAAGGTTGAATGAGGCGGCGAGCACCCTGCCGACGCGCGTTGCGCCCGTGGGCGCGACGGAGCGTTCCACGAGGGCGCGGAACTCGTCGCCGTCCTGCAGGTCGCGGCTCATGTCGACCTTGTACTCGAAGATGTCGGCGAGTGCCCACGCCAGCTCGTCCTTCGCCCGCCCGGGAAAGTACGTCGCGGCGGAGCCTTCCATGGCCTGATACAGGTTGGCGCGGATCGTTCCACCCACCACGACGGTGTCCATCGTCCAGGGCAGCCGCTCCTCCTTGCCGGACCATCCCGAGTCGGACCGCTGCATGCGCAGCAGGCGATCGACGCCGAGATGGAAGACGAGCTCGCGCGGCGATTCACCGAGGTTGTCGGACGTGACCTCGACAGGCATGCCGGCGCGCAGATAGCGCGTGTCCACGGCGGTCGCCGTGGCTGCGCGCACCACCTGGTACGCCGCCTCGTCGCTGATGCCAGCGCGCTTGAGCAGGCCGATCAGCGTCTCACCACGGCCCAGATGCTCGACGCGCGCCTGGACCGTCGAAGGCGACGGCGCCTCGGAGTCGGCGATGACCAACGCCTCCTGGAGCAGCGCAGCCGGGCGGCGCTCAGGCAGCTCCGGCGTGTAGCGAAGCGCGACAACAAGAAGAAGCGCCACCACCAGATAGGTGGTGGCGCGGACGCGTCGCTTGCTCAATCCATCTGCCTCCGAATGAAGGTCGGGATCTCCATGTCGCTGAGATCCTGCGACCCGGTCCCCTGTGGCGGCGTGGGAGCCGACGGTGCGCGGGGAGCCCTGGCAAGGTCGTTGGCCGGCCGCGCGGGCATGGTGCCTCCGACGCGCGCGGGGCGGCTCCCCGGGAAGGGGATGACCGGCGCGCCCTTCGGTGCGGTGACGGGCGGGCTGTCGTGCGCCGGCGAGACGTGGCCTGGCTGCACCGCCTTGTCGAAGCCGGTGGCGATGACGGTGACGCGGATCTCACCCTGCATCGCCGGCTCGTGCACCGCGCCAAAGATGATCTCGGCCTCGTCGCCGACGGCGTCGTGGATGATCTCATTGATCTGATGCACTTCGCCGAGCGTGAGGTCGGCGCCGCCCGTGATGTTCACGAGCACGCCCATCGCGCCGGAGATGCTGATGTTGTCGAGCAACGGGCTGGAGATGGCCTGCTGCGCCGCCTCCATCGCACGGTTCTCACCGCGGCCGATGCCGGTGCCCATGAGCGCCGACCCACCGCTCTGCATCACGGTGCGCACGTCGGCGAAATCGACGTTCACGAGACC